>CAMNFR010000025.1 GCA_946537305.1 uncultured Lachnospiraceae bacterium
GACATCAGGGAAGCATTTACCCCTCCGGCGGCCTGCGGTTCTCCCGCATTGATTATCGCAAGCCCACCGCAGTGCGCTTCCGCAACTTCGTGGGCAACTAAATAAGGATAAGGGGTGACAAGGGGACGTACCTGCTGACACATTGCGTGCAATGTGTCAGCAGGTACGTCCCCTTGTCACCCCTTGTCACTAGTTTACAGCAGTCCTTTCAGCGCAGGATAGAGCTTGCGGAAGGTCTGATATTTTTCTTCGTATTTCGCTACCAGCTCCGGCTCCGGTTCTACCGTGGCTTTGGTGCGGATGATGGCCTTGCAGGCATCCTCCACAGAGGCATATTCACCGCAGGCCGTGGCTGCCAGCATGGCGCCGCCAAGAGAAGGTCCTTCCTCTACGGCGGGAATCTCCAGGGTCAGGTCCATTACACCGGCCACGATGCGCTGCCACAGCGGGCTCTTGGCGCCGCCGCCGCAGATCTTGGAGGATGTTACGGTCAGTCCCAGTCCGCGGGCAATCTCCAGGGAGTCTCGAAGTCCGAAGGCCACGCCCTCCAGTACGGCCTGCGTCATCTGGGCGCGGGTCGTATCCATGCTCATTCCCAGGAAGGCGGCTCTGGCGGAGGGGTCATTGTGCGGGGAGCGCTCGCCCATCAGATATGGCAGGTAGAACACGCGGTTCTCGCCAAGGGCGGTGATCCCGGCCTGTTCCGCGGCAAAATCCGTGGTATGCAGGATCTCTTCGCTCCACCATTTGTTGCAGGAGGCGGCGGAGAGCATGCAGCCCATCAGGTGCCAGCCGCCGTCCGCGTGTGCAAAGGAGTGCAGCGCGTGGTTGGGACTGTCGTGGAAGGTCTTGCTGGAGATAAAGAGCGTTCCGGAGGTGCCCAGAGAGAGGTTGCACTTGCCTTCCCCTATGGTACCGGTGCCGATGGCCGCGGCGGCGTTGTCTCCGGCGCCGGCCGCGATAACGACCTTCTTCGGGAAGCCCAGCAGGTGCCGCAGTGTGGGAACCATTTCCCCTACGGCTTCGTAGCTTTCATGGAGCTTCGGCAGCTGTGCTTCCTGCAGTCCGCACAGATCCAGCATTTCGTTCGACCAGCGGCGTCCCGCCACATCCAGCAGCAGCATGCCGGAAGCATCAGAGTAATCGGTGCAGAAGCTTCCGCTCATGCGATAGGCAAGATAATCCTTCGGAAGCATCACCTTGCGGATGCGCCGGAAGTTCTCCGGCTCGTGCTTTCTCAGCCACAGCAGCTTAGGCGCCGTGAAGCCGGCAAAGGCAATGTTGGCGGTATTTTTGGCCAGAGCAGCTTCACCCACCACCTGATTCAGGAAATCGGTCTCTTCCTGTGTGCGGCCATCGTTCCACAGGATGGCCGGGCGAATGACTTCGTCGTTTTCGTCCAGGATCACCAGACCGTGCATCTGACCGCCAAAGCTGATGCCGGCGATCTGTGATTTGTCAATGTCATCCGTCAGCTCCATCAGACCGGCCACCGATTCGCGGTACCAGTCCTCCGGGTCCTGTTCCGACCAGCCGGGCTGCGGGAAGGAGAGGGGATAGCTGCGGCTGATGATATTCTTAATGGTCCCGTCACCTTCCATCAGGAGAAGTTTGACGGCAGAGGTTCCAAGATCAATTCCGATATAATACATTTTTTTCTCTCCTGTCAGAAAGAGGCAGCCCAAGGGATGATCCCCGCGGGCTGCCTTCCGTTTACTTTGTTAATTATGCGAAGGGATTTTCCCCGGGATAGCGATCGCCGGCGGCACGGGCAAAGCCGATTTCTTCTACCGGTACACCGATGTATTTGAATACCTCATACAGCTGTTTCCCGAAGTGACCGAAGGCCACTGCGCCGTGATGAGGGAAGTTCTTGGCGATCAGCCAGTGACGATAGAAACGTCCCATTTCCGGAATGGCGAATACGCCGATGGAACCGAAGGAACGAGTCGCGACCGGCAGTACCTCGCCCTCTGCCACGTAAGCGCGCAGCTTGCCGTCCGCGGTGCTCTGCAGACGATAGAAGGTGATGTCGCCGGGGACAATATCGCCCTCCAGGGTGCCGTTTGTCACCTCGATGGGCAGGGATCTTGCCATGATCTTCTGATACTTCATCTCAAAGCTGCACAGCTTGCTGCTGCAGGTGTTGCCGCAGTGGAAGCCCATGAAGGTATCGGTGTGCTTGTACGGGAACTTGCCGCAGATGCTCTCCTGATACATATCCTTCGGCACGGAGTTGTTGATATCCAGCAGCGTAACGGTATCCTGGCTGACCACGGTGCCGATGAATTCGGACAGGGTGCCGTAAATATCTACTTCGCAGGACACCGGGATGCCCTTGCCGGTCAGACGGCTGTTCACGTAGCAGGGAACAAAGCCGAACATGGTCTGGAAGGCAGGCCAGCACTTGGTGGTCAGGGTGATATATTTGCGATAGCCGCGATGAGCCTCCACCCAGTCGATCAAGGTCAGCTCATACTGGGCCAGCTTCTCCAGGATCTCCGGCTTCTTGTTGCCGGCGCCAAGCTCTTTCTCCATATCAGCTACGGTCTCCGGAATGCGGGCGTCGCCGGCATGCTTCAGGAAGGCTTCGTACAGATCCAGCTCGGAGTTTTCTTCGATCTCTACGCCCAGGTTGTAGAGCTGCTTGATGGGCGCGTTGCAGGCCAGGAAGTTCATCGGGCGGGGACCGAAGGAGATGATTTTCAGATCCTGCAGGGCGATGGCAGCCCGTGCGATCGGCAGGAATTCATGGATCATATCCGCGCAGTCCTCGGCATCCCCTACGGGATACTCCGGAATATAGGCTTTCACGTTCCGCAGTGCCAGGTTATAGCTGGCGTTCAGCATACCGCAGTAGGCATCGCCGCGGCCATCCAGCAGGGAGTTCTGGGATTCTTCCGCAGCCGCGCAGAACATTTTGGGGCCGTCAAAGTGCTTCGCCAGCAGCGTCTCGGAAATTTCCGGACCAAAGTTGCCCAGGAAAACGCACAGGGCATTGCAGCCGGCTGCTTTGATATCTTCCAGCGCATTCACCATATCGATCTCGCTCTCGATAATGGTGACCGGACATTCATAGATATCCGCAGCGCCGTATTTTTCCGTATAGGCTTTGATCAGTGCTTCTCTCCGGGAAATGGTGAGGGAAGCCGGGAAGCAGTCGCGGCTTACGCCCACGACGCCAATCTTTACGATGGGCATGTTCTTGTTCATGATGGACCTCCTTGGTGAAACATAATGTATATATTATAAGGATGAAAATAATCAGTTTTCGCTGATTTATATGACAATGATAACATATGGAATCAAATTTTCCACTCCAAAAATTATCAGATTAATGGCGAAAACTTGTCATTAGCGATGCGACGACAGACGGCGTCACAGCTGCCTTTTATATTGGCTTGGCAGAATACCATATTGCTGGCGAAAAACATGCGCGAACGCCTTGGAACTGGCAAAACCGTTGTCGAGAGCAATTTCGCCCAGCGGTTTGTCGGTGCTGTCCATGTCGCGCTTGGCATGTTCCAGCCGGACGTGCTGCAGATATGCCTTGAAGGTGGTGCCGGCATAGCTGCGGAACATGTGCGCCAGGTAGGTGGGGGCATAATTAAACACTCCGCTTACATGCTCCAGTGTAAGATCCTTTGTAAAATTCTGCTGCATGTAGTCGGTGATCCGGCTAAGACGGTCCAGGTTGCGGTATTGATGGACCAGTGCAGAGGAGATGTTTTCAATTCGGTACCGGGTCACAAGCAGATACAGAAATTCGTAGCACAGACCTCTGGCCATCAGCTCGTAGCCGTAATCATGGGCTTCATAGACACGGTTCAGCCGGTCTGTGATCTGATTGGCTTCGGCGTCGCACGCCGGCACCCGGTGGTGGAAGGAGATCATACCAGCCGGGGAAAGGTAATCAGAAAAGAGATCCAGCGGGATCTGGATCACCAGTGTGTGGTTGGGAATGGGGGCCCGGATGGCGTGGACCTCGTTGGAATTAACTACGATGATCTGCCCCGCGGAGAGCGCAATATCCCCTTTTTCCAATACAAATTCCAGACCGCCGGTGAAGACAGAGAAGATCTCGATCTCACGGTGCCAGTGCTTTTCACGATAATAATTTCCGTTCGCGCCTTCAAATAGGAACATTTTAAAGGGCAGATCCCGGTTGGGAACGATCGATTCATAAGGGTAGTTCATAGTTGTCGGCTCCCTGGAATGCGGATGAACCGGGGGATTCGACCGCAAAGAATACAATGTTAGTATAATTGTAACGGAATTCAGGAACACTGTCAATAGAGGGCGGTATATGTTGCGCACAATCTAATTTAATACTAACTAATATAAGATAAAACTAATAGAAAATAGTTGACACATATCATTAATTAGAGTATACTAACTTGTGAACATCGAGTTAGTCTCAACTATGTCTTGATTCGATGATCGCATGAAACGGAGGTTTAAGCTATGATGCCGATTACGATGGCAACGCCGGGAGAAAGTGTTTTGGTGAAACGGATTACCGGAAAGGATGAAACTAGACGTCATCTGAATGAACTGGGCCTGATTGAGGGTGATTACGTGACCGTGGTGCAGAATAACAACGGGAATGTGATCATGCAGGTGAAGGACGGCCGGATCGCCCTGGATGAAAAGCTTGCCATGCGGATTCAGTTCTAGCAGGAAAGGAGAAAACATGTATACTTTGAAGGATGTATCTGTGGGTGAGACCTGTACTGTGGTCAAGCTGCACGGAGAGGGTCCGGTGAAGCGCCGGATCATGGATATGGGCATCACCAAGGGTGTGGAGATCCTGGTGCGCAAGGTGGCGCCGTTGGGAGATCCCATGGAGCTGAACGTGCGCGGTTATGAGCTGTCCGTGCGTAAAGGTGACGCAGAACTGATCGAAGTGAAATAGATCCGGAACGGGTCCTTATAGAAAGGAAGAAGAAAATGGGCATGAAAATTGCATTGGCCGGCAATCCGAACAGCGGTAAGACCACCCTGTTCAACAATCTGACCGGCTCCAACCAGTACGTCGGCAACTGGCCCGGTGTTACGGTTGAGAAAAAGGAAGGTAAGCTGAAAAGTAATAAAGACGTGATCATTCAGGATCTGCCGGGTATTTATTCCCTGTCTCCCTACACACTGGAGGAGGTTGTTTCCCGTCAGTATCTGGTCACAGAAAAGCCGGATGCCATCCTGAATATCGTGGACGGCAGCAACCTGGAGAGAAACCTGTATCTGACCACACAGCTGTTGGATCTGGGCATTCCCATGGTGGTAGCCATCAATATGATGGATATCGTGCAGAAGAACGGGGACGTGATCGACACGAAGAAGCTGGCGGCGGAGCTGCATTGCGACGTGCTGGAAATGAGCGCCTTAAAGTCCGACGGCGTGGATAAGGTCGTGGAGGCTGTTGTGAGAGCAGCGTCTTCTCATCAGGAAGCGGAGCGCCCCCATGTGTTTATGGGCGGCGTGGAACACGCCATCGCGCATGTGGAAGAGTCCATTGAGACCAAGATCCCGGACCGCAGATTCCTCCGCTGGTATGCGGTGAAGGTGTTCGAGCGCGATGCGAAGGTCATGGAGGAACTGAAGCTTTCCCACAGTGTGGCTGCGGAGATTGAGCAGCACATCGCGGACTGCGAGAAGGAGCTGGATGACGACTCTGAATCCATCGTGACCAACGAAAGATACAACTATATTGCCAAGGTATGCAAAGCGGCAGTACGCAAGAAGAATGCAGCGCACAGCCTTACGACATCCGATAAGATCGACCAGATCGTGACCAACCGGATCCTCGGCCTGCCGATCTTTGCGGTGGTCATGTTCGTGATTTATGCCATCGCCATGGGCGGCTGGTCGGTATCTATTGGTACCGCGGCCACGGATTTTGCGAATGATGTGGTCTTTGGCGAGTGGGTGCCCGGTCTGGTAGACAGCCTGCTGGCAGCGCTTCATGTAGCGGAAGGCGGCGTGCTGTACGGTTTGATCCAGGATGGTATTGTGGCCGGTGTGGGCGCAGTGCTTGGATTTGTTCCTCAGATGCTGGTGCTGTTCCTGCTGCTGGCGATCCTGGAGGATATCGGTTACATGGCCCGTGTTGCTTTCGTTATGGACCGTATCTTCCGTCAGTTCGGCCTTTCCGGAAAGTCCTTTATCCCCTGCCTGGTGGCAACGGGCTGCGGCGTTCCCGGGGTCATGGCCTCCCGTACCATTGAAAATGATCGCGACCGTAAGATGACGGTCATGACGACGACCTTCATGCCCTGCGGCGCGAAGCTCCCGATTGTCGGTCTGATTGCCGGCGCTATCTTTGGCGGATCCCCGCTGATCGCTGCTTCCGCGTACTTTATCGGCATCGGTTCCGTAATCCTGTCCGGTATCATTCTGAAGAAATTCAAGGCCTTCGCGGGCGAGCCGGCTCCTTTTGTTATGGAGTTGCCGGCCTACCATGTGCCCTCTGTGGGCAATGTGCTCCGCGCGACCTGGGAGCGCGGCTGGTCCTTCATTAAGCGTGCCGGCTCCGTTATCGTGATTTCTTCCATCATCATCTGGTTCCTGAGCTCCTTCGGAACGGTGAATGGCCAGTTCGGCATGGTAGATCAGATGTTTGAGGATGAGAATATTGTAACAGAACAGGTCGTAAGCGAGCTGGCGGTAAAGATGGATGTTCCCGAGGAAGATGTTACCCCGATGGATGCCTCTCTGCTGGCTTCCGTGGGCAATGGTATCTCCTTCGTGTTCAAGCCCCTTGGTTTTGGTTCCTGGAAGCCCGCTGTGGCAACCATTACCGGTCTGGTGGCTAAGGAAGAGGTCGTCGGTACCTTTGGCGTGTTGTATAACTATGATGACTCCGAAGAGGAACTGGGCGAAAACGGTGATCAGATCTGGGCCCGCGTGGCAGCAGATTACACCGCAGCCAGTGCCTTCGCCTTCATGGTATTCAACCTGCTGTGCGCTCCTTGCTTTGCAGCCATCGGCGCCATCAAGCGGGAGATGAACAACGGCAAGTGGACCTGGGCTGCCATCGGTTATATGACCATCTGGGCATATGCATTAGCCTTCATCGCCTATCAGGTGGGCGGCATGATCGCCGGCGAGCACGGCTTCGGTATCGGACCGGCGCTGGGCTTCGTAGTGATCGCGGGCATCATCTACCTGCTGGTCCGCAAGGGTTATGTGCCGGAGGAGGGCAAGAGAAGCCTGACTTCCGTGGATGCCGCGAACGCGTAAGAATCAGACGGCCGGCGGGCCTGGTGTCCGCCGGCCGATAAATGATGGCAGGAAAAGAAAAGAGGTGAGAGCATGTCGGTCATACTGGGAAATGCTATAGCTGTTTTGCTGGTAGTGATACTGGTGGTCATCTGTGCCAGAGAAATATGGAAGGGGCATCAGAGCGGCGGCTGCGGAAGCTGCAGCGGCGGCTGTGCCGGATGCTCCGGCTCCTGCGCTTCCTGCAGGGGCTGTGCCCATGCAGCACAGATTCCAAAGAAGAAAGGTTCTTAATAAATATGATCCAGACAACGATCGGTGTGGACGGTATGATGTGCGGTATGTGTGAGACACATATCAACGAGGCGATCCGCCGCAATTTTACGGTAAAGAAGGTGACGGCCTCCAGGGCCAAGCGGGAGGCTGTCATCGTTTCCGAGGCGGAAATCGATCCTGTCCGCCTGAAAGCCGTGATCGAAGAGACCGGTTATACGCCGGGGGAGATACGGCAGGAAGAATACAAAAAGAAAGGCCTGTTCGGGCTGTGGTAAATATGGCAGATGAAGCTTTCGGAATTGTGAAGGACCGAAGGCTTTTTTGTTGTCAGAAGATAATGAATTTGATAAAATAATCAGATAAGCGATACATCTTGAGTTTTGCGAAGTTTGAAAGGAGCTGTCATGCGTTTTTTTCATCTCTCAGACCTTCATATTGGGCTGAAGCTCTATAACCGGGATCTGCGGGAAGATCAGGAATATATATTGGAGCGCATCGCAGAGCTGGCCGCGGACCGGCAGCCGGACGCGGTGGTGATCGCCGGGGATATTTATGACAAGGCCGTTCCCTCTGCCGAAGCTGTGGAGGTGTTTGATGGGTTTCTTTCCCGGCTGCGCGAAGCGGTGCCGGAAGCAGCCATTATGCTGATTTCCGGCAATCATGACAGCGCCCCGCGGGTGAACTGTTTCCGGAACATCCTGGCCCGCCAGAATGTATATATGATCGGCAATCCGCCCATGCGGGAGGGGGAAATGATCCAACAGGTGACGCTGGAGGATACCTTTGGGCCGGTGCATTTTTACCTTCTGCCCTTTGTAAAACCGTCCATGGTAAAAAATATTGTGGGGACAGACGAAAAGGGCAATAACCTGAGCTACGAGGAGACACTGCGTCGTCTGATCGCGCGGGAGAAAATAGATACAGCGGAGAGAAATGTACTGGTCAGCCATCAGTTCTACCTGCCGCAGGGGAAAACGGCGGAAGAGGTGGAGCGGATGGAATCTGAGATCCGCACGGTGGGCAACATTGACCAGGTGTCCGCCGAGGTACTTGGCCCCTTTGATTATGCGGCGCTGGGCCATATTCATAAACCGATGAAAGTGGGAACTGAGCGGTACCGTTACTGCGGCACGCCGCTGGCCTGCTCTGTCAGTGAGGCGGGACAGGAAAAAAGCGTGATCGAGGTGGAGCTGGGGGAAAACGGAGAACTGAAAACAAATCTGCTGCCCCTGCGGCCGCTGCGGCAGATCCGTCTCATCCGGGGGACGCTTGCGGACGTGCTGTCTCAGGCGTGCGAGGATTATGTCACGGTCATCCTGACGGACAGCGGAGAAGGCGCATCGGAGGATACACAGGACCGTCTGCGGGCTGCCTTCCCGTTGCTTCTGGAAGTGCGGCGGGAAAGCGTGCGTCAGGCCAGCCTGTTCAGCGGGACGGCTGCGGCCCGGGAGCTGGACCCCTACGAACTCTGCCTGGATTTTCTGGGAGAGCTGGATGAAGAGGAAGAAGAAATCATGCGAGATGTGCTGGAGGCCCTGCTATGAGACCGATAACCCTTACCATGCGGGCCTTTGGGTCCTACGGGCATGAGACCCGGATAGATTTTACGGCCCCCAATCAAAACCTGTTTTTGGTGACAGGAGATACCGGGGCCGGCAAGACCACTATTTTTGATGCCATCGTGTTCGCTCTCTACGGGGAGACCGGATCCGGCACCAATAAAAAGAGCGGCCGGGAGCTGCAGAGCCAGTTCGTGACGACAGAGGTTTCCCCTTTTGTGGAGTTGACCTTTACAGAGGGAAATCGTGAGTATACCGTGCGGCGTGTGCCCCGGCATCTTCGTCCGCTGAAGCGCGGCAAGGGGGTAAAGGAGGAGGCGGAATCTGTCTCCCTGATCATGCCGGACGGAACGGAATATCCCTCCAAAGAAGCGGATGCCCGTCTGGAGGGGCTGCTGGGCCTGAATAAGAACCAGTTCATGCAGGTGGGCATGATCGCCCAGGGCGAATTTATGGAGCTCCTGCGTGCCAAATCAGAGGATAAGAAAAAGATCTTCCGCAAGCTGTTCCATACGCAGATGTATGAAGAGGTACAGCGGGAACTGGAACGCCGCATGAAGGAACAGGAGCAGGAAATGGCGCGCATCCGCACGCTCTGCCAGACTGAGGCCGCCAGGATCCGTATACCTGCGGACTGGGAAGAAGCGGGGGATATGGAGGCGCTGCGGAAGAAGATCTGCTCCGGCGACCGCCTGTCCGTCAGTCAGGTGGAGGAGCTGCTGACCCGCCTGGAATCGCTTTTGGTTCTGTTGGAAGAGCGGCAGAGGGGAAGCAAAGAAGAATTGCAGCGGGTGAACGCGCTGCGGGATACCGCCAGAGATCGCCTGACGGAGGCAGATCAGTTGCTGAAGTTTTTTGAGCAGAAGGCGAAAGCAGAGCAGACACTGGCTGCCGCGGCGGATGAAGAGGCGGCTGTTGAGAGTATGAAGCAGCAGATCCTCGCGATCCGCGATGCCGGCGCGATCCGAAGCATGTGGGAGCGGCTGACAGAGGCCACTCAGCGATTGCAGAAGGCAGAGGATCAGATCCGTGCGCTGCAGGCGGCTGCGCCGATGCGCGCCGAAGAATGCCGGGAAACGGCGGCAGCGGAGGAACGGGCGGCAGCAGAGCGTGAGACGCAGCTGGCGGAGTTCAGCCGCGTGCAGGAGCGTGTGCGGCAGGCCGGAGAAATCTTTAAGACCATAGCAGATGCCCAAAAGGACGAGACGAAGGCTGCAAAGGCGAAGAAGGACGCAGAGGCGGACGCGCAGAAAGCGGCCGGGGCACTAGCACAGGCAGAGGAAAAAATAAAGACACGAAAAGAAGAACTGGCGCCGCTGGAGGATGCCGGTGAAAGACTTTCTGCCTGGCAGCTGCAAAAAAAGGAAGCTGAGCTGCTGCAGCAGGAACTGACAGAGGCGGATGCCCGGGTACAGGATGCCTCTGCCCGGAAAAAAATCGCGGCAGCGGCACAGGAAGAATATGGCAGGATCTCCGCAGAATATGAGCAGAAACAGTCAGCCTGGGAACAGGCAAGACGTGCTTTTTTGGATGCTCAGGCCGGTTGGCTTGCCAGAAATCTGAAGGAGGGGGAGCCGTGCCCGGTCTGCGGGTCGGTCCATCATCCCGCGCCCTGTCGGATGGAAGGGGCGGGACAGTCTCTGAGCCGGGAACAGCTGGAGGCGCAGGAAAAAGCGGTGGATGCGCTGCGCAGAAAGCAGGAGAAGGCCGCTGCCGAAGCGGCATCACAGGCACATCTCCTTTCGGAAAAGGAATCACAGCGGGCGCAGGCGTTGGAGGCACTCGGCACGCACATGCGTAAGGTGCTGCCGAAAAGCGTGGATTGCCATACCTATCAGGCGGCAAAGAGGGTCCTCCTGGAATGGCAGAATCAGGTGCAGAAGGAAGGTGCGGCCCTGCAGCGGGATGCAGACCGGGCAAAGACGCTCCGGCAGGAGCTGACGCAGCTGGAGGAGCAGATGCAGGAGCTCCAGTCGCGGGAGACAGCTGCAAAAGATGCCGCCGCGAAGGCGGTCCTTGCCTGGGAGCGGTGCAACACGACGCTTACACATTTGCAGGCGAACCGTTTGTTCGCATCACCGGAGGAAGCAGAGCAGACGCTGCAGAGGGCAGCATTAAAGAAAAAGGAAATGGAAGAAAAGGCAGCGGAGGCCCGAAGGAAGGCGGAGAAGGCCAAGGCTGCCCGGGAGCAGGACGAAGCACTTTTGGCGCGTCATCTGGCGGAACGGCCGGGACTGGCGGAAAAAGAAAAGAGCCTGCAGGAAGAATACAGCGTCCTGCTGCGGGAGAAAGGACAGACGGAGGAGAGCTGGCAGGCCCTGCTGAAAGAGTACGGCAGCGCGCAGGCAGAGAAGCTGCAGAGCGCCGTTGAGGCGCATCAGGAGCGGAAGGCCAGAGCCGCCGGCATGCTGTCTGCGGCTGTGCAGGGAATCGACGGCAGGTCGCGCCCGGATCGGGACATGCTGGCAGAAGAATCGTCCCTTGCCCAGGAAGCGTTGCAGGCGGCGCAGAAAAAGCAAGAGGCCCTGCGCGCGGATCTGCGTCAGGACCGGGAGGTGAGAGATTTCCTTGTCCCTACCATGGAGGAACGGGGGCGTCTGGTGGCCCGCTATAACAAGATCCGGCAGCTGTACCGGCTGACAGCCGGTAAGGAGACCGGTTCCCGCATGGATCTGGAGACATTTGTGCAGCGCCGGTATCTGGAACAGATCCTTCAGGCGGCCAATGCCCGCTTTCTGCGCATGTCTTCCGGTCAGTTCGAACTGCGCATGTATGACCTGCAGAAGGCCGGAGAGGGAAAGAACCGGGGACTCGACCTGATGGTCTATTCGCATATTACCGGGAAGGAGCGCGAGGTGCGAACGCTTTCGGGCGGGGAATCCTTCCTGGCGGCATTATCGCTGGCGCTGGGCATGGCAGATATCATAGAAGCCAGGCAGTCGGCCATCCATCTGGATGTTATGTTTATCGACGAGGGATTCGGTTCTCTGGATGATATGGCCAGAGACCGCGCCGTGCGGGTGCTTCAGGAAATGACCGGGCGGGAAAAGACCATCGGCATCATTTCGCATGTCACGGAGCTGAAACAGGAAATCGAGGATCAGCTGATCGTCACCCGGGATGAGGCGGGCAGTCATGTCCGCTGGCAGATCAGTTAAGGAGGTGCTATTCATGGAAAATACCGAAAATTATGAGGAGTTAAAGGGAACGGCGAAGGGCTTTTTTCAGCTGGTCACCTCTGACGATCTGTACTACGGACTGTTCCTGCTGATCGTTATGGTCATAGCGGTCAATGTGATCGACCTGATTTTTCTTCCTTTCCGGAAAACTGGGAAGGAAAACATTACCCTAAACTTTATCAAGCTGTGTCTGAAGGTCTTTGTGGTAGTCGTGTTCGGTATGAAGATCTTCACCCTGATTCCCGGGATGGATGAATTCGCAGAGCAGATACTGATGTCTTCTTCTCTGATCGTGGTCGTATTGGGCTTTGTTTTTCAGGAGGGTCTCAGCAATATCGTACATGGCGTGATCCTCTCGCTGTTCCAGCCTTTCAATCTGGGAGACCGGGTGCATGTCATCATCGACGGGGAAAACATTACCGGATATATCCGGAAGATCGATCTGAGGCATACGGTCATTGAGAACGTTATGAATGCTTCCCGTGTGATCGTACCGAATTCCAAGATGGATCTGTGCGTGATCGACAATTTTTATTACGATAAAGACCGCTTCAGCACCAACTTCCTGGATATTTCCATTACCTACGAGTCTAATTTAGAGAAGGCGCTTCAGGTGATGGAGGAGATTATTCTGGCACATCCCATGGTGCAGCAGACGCGGAAGGAGAAAAAAATCACCGGACCGCTGAATCCGCTGGTGCGGGAGCTGGGCGATTCAGCCATCTATCTGAGAGCCTCCGTGACCACGCTGACGGTAGAGGATAATTTTGCCGCCTGCAGCGATATCCGACGGGCGCTCTGGGCCAGGTTCAACGAGGATCCGGAGCTGAATTTTGCGTATCCGCATATTCACATTGTCAGTGACGGGGACGAGGGGAAGCTGGCAGAAAAATACCGCGGAGGATGGATGACGGAGCAGGTCAAGATCGAAGGGACTCCACGTGAGCGCAGGTAATTACAGCGGAGGAACCGTGTGGGAATCCCTCTAACAATTTGAAAAAAGTACTTGCATTTCCGAAAAAAATATGGTATTCTCTGATGCAGCGACGCGTTAATGCGTTAAAGTGCAAAAGGAGGATATTGTTATGGCAATCAAAATTGTTCTGCTGGTGGTATTTTTTGCCGTTATGGTGGGCATTGGTTTCTATTGCCGCAAGCATTCCACAGACGTCAACGGTTTCGTCCTTGGCGGTCGCTCGGTCGGCCCCTGGCTGACCGCGTTCGCTTATGGGACCTCCTATTTTTCGGCTGTGGTATTTGTGGGATACGCCGGTCAGTTCGGCTGGAAATACGGCATCGCCGCCACATGGGCCGGCATCGGGAACGCGCTGATCGGATCTCTTTTGGCCTGGGTCATCCTGGGCAGACGTACCCGTATCATGACGCAGCATCTGGATTCCGCCACCATGCCTCAGTTCTTTGAGGCCCGTTATGACAGCGGCGCCCTGAAGATCGCAGCATCGGTCATCACCTTTATTTTCCTGATCCCGTATACCGCGTCTCTGTACAACGGCCTTTCCCGTCTGTTCGGTATGGCCTTCAACATTGACTACTCGGTCTGCGTGATCGTAATGGCGGTCCTCACCGGTATTTATGTTATCGCCGGCGGATACATGGCCACAGCTATCAACGACTTTGTGCAGGGCATTATTATGCTGTTCGGCATCTGTGCGGTGGTCCTTTCCGTTCTGAAGAGCCAGGGCGGCTTCCTGGCAGCGCTGGACGGCATGGGCCGTGTGGTGGATGAGAGCGTCTCTACCACCCCCGGTGTTTTTGCTTCCTTCTTCGGGCCGGATCCCATTAACCTGTTGGGCGTGGTCATCCTGACCTCCCTCGGTACCTGGGGTCTGCCGCAGATGGTGCAGAAGTTCTATGCCATTAAGAGTGAGAAGTCCATCGCCACCGGTACGGTGGTATCCACCTTCTTTGCCTTCGTGGTTGCCGGCGGCTGCTACTTCCTGGGCGGTTTCGGAAGACTGTTCTCCGATAAGATCGACATCGCCGCGAATGGCTTTGACTCCGTGATTCCGACCATGCTTTCCGGTCTGCCGGACCTGCTGATCGCTATCGTAGTGATCTTGGTGCTTTCTGCTTCCATGTCTACGCTGTCCTCCCTCGTGCTGACTTCCAGCTCCACGCTGACGCTGGATCTGCTGAAGGGCCGTTTCATCAAAGAGATGGATGAGAAGAGACAGGTATTCGTCATGCGGGTGCTGATTGTGGTGTTCGTGGCCATCTCCGTGGTGATCGCCATTATTCAGTACAAGTCCAATGTGACCTTTATCGCCCAGCTAATGGGTGTTTCCTGGGGCGCGCTGGCTGGCGCTTTCTTGGCCCCGTTCCTGTACGGCCTGTACTGGAAGGGTGCCTCCGCCGCGAGCGTGTGGTGCAGCTTCCTGTTCTCAACGGTGGTGATGCTTGCGAATATGCTGGTGCGCGGAAGCTTCCCGGTACTGCTGCAGTCCCCCATCAACGCAGGCGCGTTCTGCATGATCGCCGGTTTGGTAATCGTGCCGGTAGTATCTCTGTTCACGCCCAAGCCGGATGCAGCCAAGGTAGAGGAAGCCTTCGCCTGCTACGACGAAAAGGTGCTGGTGCCGCAGAGAGAGGCGCTGGGCGAAGCAGAGAGACCGTAAGGAGCAGAAAGACGGCGGGAGACCGAATTCCATTGTTGATCAATATTGCGGAGCCGGAGAAAAAATTCCGGCTCCGCGTTTTTTGTTCTGTTGTACAAACCTATATTTGCCCGCAATCCACCTTGACAACCGGAGAGTCCTATTTTATGATAATTGTAAAAATGTTGTGCTGTCTGAGTTGATTCTGCACATTGTATTCAGCAGTTGACCGGAACAATTTAGCTGGCCGGTACAAACTTCACTCCGGCAAGGGGGCGTCTATGGAAAAAAGATACTCATACATCCGTTATTTCATGATGACAGCGGTATTATGTCTTCTGTTCATCACCGCCATACCGGTCCGGGCAGCCGTTAGTGTCACCTATCCGGTTACCTACCAGCAGACTTCCGCCAGGGCGGTCGTGACCTATGTCAACCAGCTGCGTCAGGCCGGAAGCTGGTACTGGAATGAATCCAATACCTCAAAGATCGCCACAGGAACACTGAATGCAGTGACCTACGACTACGATCTGGAGAAAGCAGCTATGCAGCGCGCAGCCGAGATTGCGCTGTATTATGATCACACCCGGCCCAACGGAAGCAGCTGCTTTACTGCCTATAATGCAGGAACAGCCAGCGCGGAAAATATTGCCGCAGGATATACCACAGCTGCTGAGGTATATAACGGCTGGCTGGAAGAAAACAAAAACTATGCGGGGCAGGGACATCGCCGCGGAATGCTGAAGAACAACGTGACAGCCATTGGCATGGGTCATGTAATCTGTAACGGTGTTCATTACTGGGTCATGGAACTTCGTGCACCGGTCGCAAGTCCTAATACGGCCACATCCGCGGTCAATGCCACGCAGAATGTGACCGTGCAGGCGGAGAACAGCTATCTTGACGGGGTGCAGCTCAGTGTGCCTGCCTATGAGCAGATGACCATCGGAGAAAGCTATACGCTGGCGCCGCAGCTTCTGCTGAAGGGAAAAAATGTGAACGGCTGGGAAACAAAGGTCCCGGTACAGGCCTCGTATACAGTCACTTCTTCGGATTCATCCGTACTGAAATGTACGGCGCAGGGCAGCGGGCTGTGGAAGATGGAGGCCCCTGGCGCCGGCACCAGCACGCTTACGGTGTCATCGAGTTCTTCCGTGGGTTCGCCATCGCTTTCCTTCACCGTTACCGTGGGCAAGGTAAACATGGACTATGCCGAAATCTCACTGGCACAGAAAGAATATACCTGGAACGGAAGCGCGGTCTGCCCTAAACCGGTGATCACCTATCACGGTGAAGTGCTGAAAGAAGGCGTGGATTATACATTGTCCTATCTGAGAAATGGCGGCTGTACCCGAAACAACGGAGGTGCGATCGTCAGTGCTTTCGCCATCAGCAGCGGACGCTTTTCAGGATACCGGTCCATTGGGTTTAACATTCTTGCCGCGGACATTGGCAAGCAGAAGATCAGCCTCTCACCGGCGGAATATGTCTATGACGGAATGCTGAAAGAGCCGGAAGTTATTATTCCCGGACTGGTAAAGAATAAAGATTTCCGGGTAGAATACCAGAATAACCTATCCGTGGGGACGGCTAAAGCAGTGGTGAGCGGGCTCGGAAATTATACGGGCCGGACCACGGTCACCTTTACTATCCGAAGTAAAAACAGTGCCGCCTCCTCTGAATCCCAAAAGAGCACCGCTGTTTCATTAAAGCGGCCGGTCATTTCTTCCGCGGTCAACAAAAAGGGGAAGAAGATCAAAATTACCTGGAAAAAGCAGTCCGGCGTGACCGGCTATCAGATCCGTTATAAGACCGGGAAGAAAACGAAGACCATAAAGGTAAAAAAATCATCCACAACAACAAAGACCATTTCTGGTCTGAAAAAAGGCAAGACCTATACCATTACGCTTCGAAGCTATAAAAATTCCGACGGAAAGACGATCTATTCCGCCTGGAGCAAAAAGAAGAAGGTGAAAGTAAAGAAATAAATAGCTATCTGAGTAAAGAAAGCACGGGACGTGTACAGAAGCACAGAGGTATTACGGAAACACTAAAAAGTTGTTACAAAATGTAATAATTTTGACAAGCAGCAGGTTCCGTGCTAAAATATGTCTTTGGTATTTCTCATAAGGAGATGATTCAAATGAAGTTTACCAAAATGCACGGAATCGGAAATGATTATGTCTACGTGAACTGTCTGGAGGAGGAACTGCCTATTGATCCCAGCCGTCTGGCGGAGCTGGTGAGCGACCGTCATTTCGGTATCGGCTCCGATGGGTTGATTCTCATCAAGCCTTCTGAGGTTGCAGATTTTTGCATGGACATGTACAATGCAGACGGCACCCGGGGCAGCATGTGCGGCAACGGCATCCGCTGCGTTGCCAAGTATGTTTATGATCACGGGATGACCAACATGAGCACCGTCCGTATAGAGACGCTGGCCGGTATCAAGGATATTGAGCTGACGATCAAAAACGGGAAGGCTGTACAGGCCAAGGTAGACATGGGGCTGCCGGTGCTTCTCTCCAATGATCAGGAGATCGCGCTGACTACAGACGCGGTGGAAGCCCTTTCAAGGGATCAGATCTGGGAAGGCATTGAAAGTGACGGACAGGACTATCGGATGATTCATATTTCCATGGGCAATCCTCATGCGATATTCTATGTGGAGGATACCCCCAGCTTCCCGCTGGAAAAAGTGGGACCGGCGCTGGAGACCCATCCCCGTTTTCCGGACCGCACCAATGTGGAGATCATTCAGATCGTTGACCCCACATTGATCCGCATGCGCGTGTGGGAAAGAGGAGCGGGAGAGACCATGGCCTGCGGAACCGGCGCCTGTGCCGTAGCGGTGGCAGCAGCCTTGAATGGCGATGTGGGACGCACCGTGGATGTGCGCCTGCCCGGTGGGACGCTTCATATTCACTGGCGGGAAAGCGATGGACATGTTGAGATGAGCGGTCCTGCGACAGAGGTCTTCACCGGAGATTTTGATCTGTTCTAACAAAAAACAGGATTTCAGGGAACCATCCCGAAATCCTGTTTTTTTGTTACGTTAAAAGTGATTATTGGTTGGAGGGGCAGCCGCCCTTCTCCTTACAGTCTTCAGCACAGGGAGAATAATCCTTGCAGGTCTCACGAATATGTTCTTTGATGGCGGCAAAGGTTTCTTTGCTGAGGACATGCTCCATACGACAGGCGTCATCGGATGCGATCTGCGGATCTACCCCCAATGTCTGCAGCCAGTGAGAGATGACTTCATGCCGCTCATAGATAGATTCGCCGATTTCCCGGCCGCTTTCCGTAAGCGTAATAAAGCCGGCGCTGGATACGACGATGTGTCCTTTCAGGCGCAGATTCTTCATGGCCACGCTGACACTGGGCTTGGTGTACCCCAGTTCCGTGGCGATATCCACCGAGCGGACGACGGGCAGCTTCATACTGAGACGATATATGGTTTCCAGATAGTTTTCCGCAGATTCATTGATGTTCATAAAAGCCTCCTTGGAAGAATCAGATCCATGATAGATGTTATGGTTACTATGAGAATAGCATAAGTATTTGACGTAAGATTATAAAATTAGGTAAGTTGGATGTAATTCCGATTAGAGTATAACATGGCAAACTAACTTGCGCAATATCAAATTACGTTATGGGTAAGCGTCTGTCAAAAGGTATGGAATTCCGCATGAAAATGTGATAAGATGGCAAAAGTCAGCAATGAATAAAAGGAGTGAAAAGAGACTATGGGAGAAAAGTTTACCAGAGGCGATATACAGAAGATCAAGGAGGAAATCGAATATCGCCGCCTGGTGGTGCGCAAGGAAGCGCTGGAGGCAGTAAAGGAAGCACGCGCACAGGGAGATCTGAGCGAGAATTTTGAATATTATGCCGCAAAAAAAGAGAAGAACCGCAATGAGAGCCGTATCCGCTATCTGGAAAAGCTGTTGCGGAACGCCAGTGTGATCGAAGACCATACCGGTATGGATCAGGTGGGCGTGAATTCCGCCGTGGAGGTCTATATTCCGGATATGGAGACGACGGCAGAATATAAGATCGTGACATCCATCCGGGGCGATTCTCTGAAAAACTATATCAGCACGGAATCTCCGCTGGGAAAAGCGCTGCTGGGGCACCGCGTGGGGGATGTGGTAACGGTGCATGTAAGTCCGGAGGTATCCTATCAGGCAGAGATCCGCGGCATTACGCGCGATCTGGGAGAAGATGGGGATACCATCCGCAGCTTTTAACGGGAGACAGATTATGAAGAAGATGATTTCCTGGAACGTGAACGGCCTGCGTGCCTGTGTGGGCAAGGGATTTGAGGAATCGATGGCATCCCTGGATGCGGATATCATCTGCCTGCAGGAGACAAAGCTGCAAGCCGGACAGATCGATCTGGCCATGCCCGGCTACCATCAGTACTGGAACTACGCGCAGAAAAAGGGATATTCAGGGACAGCGGTCTTTACAAAAGAGGAGCCGATTTCCGTTTCCATGGGAATCGGCATTCCAGAGCATGATACCGAGGGGCGTGTGATCACCCTGGAATTTCCGGAATGGTATGTGGTCACCTGCTATACACCCAATTCCCAGAACGAGCTGGCGCGGCTGCCGTACCGAATGACCTGGGAAGATGCATTCAGAGCCTATCTGCAGGAACTGGATGCCAAGAAGCCGGTGATCCTCTGCGGCGACCTGAATGTGGCGCATCAGGAGATCGACTTGAAAAATCCGAAGACGAACCGCCGGAATGCGGGCTTCACGGACGAGGAGCGGGAAAAATTTACAGAACTGCTGTCCGCCGGCTTTGTTGACAGCTTCCGGTATTTCTATCCGGATGCCGAGGGAATCTATTCCTGGTGGTCCTACCGCTTCCGTGCCAGGGAGAAGAATGCCGGATGGCGGATCGACTATTTTGTGGTATCCGAGCGTCTGTCCGGACGTCTGTCCGGCGCCGCGATCCATACAGAAATATTTGGCTCCGACCACTGCCCGGTGGAGCTGACGATAGAATAGACAATAGATGGGAGAGCTGCTGTGAGCGATATACGCCTGATCGCAACCGATATTGACGGGACGCTGCTTCCTTCGGGGTGGAAGACCATTCCGGAGCGGGTGATCCGCGCCCTCACACAGGTGTCTGCGACCGGCATCAGCATCGTGCCCGCCTCCGGGCGGCTGATCTCCGCGATTCCGAAGGAACTGATGGATATACCCGGCATAGAGTATGCCATTACCTGCAACGGGGCTTCCATCACGGATGTAAGGAACCGGGAGACGCTCTATCAAAAGCGAATTCCCAAAAGCCTGGCAGCAGAACTCTTGACAGAGCTGAAGCATTACGATGTATATTCCTGCGTTTATCTGCCTTCCGGCGCTTACAACTGGAGCCGGCTGCACCCGGGGCTTTGGAAGACCTATGCTAACCGCATTCCGTTTTTCTCCCAGAACCCGCAGGAAGATCTGGCTGCATTCATGGAAAGTCAGAACGAATGGGCAGAGAAGATCTTTGTGGCGGTTTTTGATGTAGCTGAGCGCGACCGCCTGCGAAGAGAACTGTCCCGGAGACAGGATATTCATATTACCTCTTCTTCGGCCTGGAACCTGGAGATCAATCACGTAGAGGCGGACAAGGGACAGGCGCTGGCCTGGCTGGCAAGACATCTGGAGCTGACGCCGGATCAGGTCGCGGCCATGGGAGATAATGAAAACGATTACTCCATGCTTACGTATGCCGGCACTGTGATCGTGCCTGAAAATGGAACTCCTACGATACGACAGCTGGCCAGCCGGGTGGTACCTCCGTGTACTGAATGTGGCACGGCGGTCTTTCTGGAGGAATTGGCAGAGAAAAATAGTGATAAAATTCGCTAAATAATATCAAGCGAGTTAGTGTTGACTTTCTGGACACTCCATGGCATACTAATCGTTAAGGAACTGTCATTATCAAAAATATACGATAATGATTTCACATTGAATTCTAAAAACCCAGATGATATATCTGGTAAAGGAGATAATCATGGCAAAATTTGTATGTCAGGTCTGCGGTTATGTTTACGAGGGAGATACGCCCCCCGAGAGATGTCCTCAGTGTGGCGTTCCGGCCAGCAAGTTCCAGAAGCAGGAAGGTGAGAAGGTCTGGGCAGCAGAGCATGTTGTCGGCGTAGCAAAGGGTGCACCGGAAGATATCATCAAGGATCTCCGCGATATGTTCAACGGAGAATGCTCTGAGGTCGGTATGTATCTGGCGATGAGCCGTGTAGCCATCCGTGAAGGCTATCCGGAAGTCGGCGCTTTCTTTGAGAAGGCCGCTTTTGAAGAAGCATGGCATGCTGCACATTTTGCAGAGCTGCTGGGTGAAGTCGTAACGGACAGCACCAAGAAGAACCTGGAACTGAGAGCAGATGCTGAATACGGCGCCACCCAGGGCCGTGCAGATCTTGCCAAGAGAGCCAAAGCCCTGAATCTGGATGCCATTCATGATATCGTTCATGAAATCGGCCGCGATGAGGCCAGACACGGCAAGGGCTTCCAGGGCCTGCTGGACAGATACTTCAAATAAGTTGAAACAGTTTAAAGGAGACAGGGGACGGACCTAGGAGACAGGGGACGGACCTATGTCTCCCCACATCGGGGAGACATAGGTCCGTCCCCTGTCTCCTACCCGTCCCCTGTCTCCTACCTGTCTCCTATTTGTCATATCAGCGCTTCTTCACTGCGGAAGAGGGAACAAACCCCTTGTAGGTCTTTCCTTTGATCTTGACCTTTACGTGATACCACCATTTTCCTTTTTTGTCTT
Source organism: uncultured Lachnospiraceae bacterium (assembly GCA_946537305.1). Lineage (GTDB taxonomy): Bacteria > Bacillota > Clostridia > Lachnospirales > Lachnospiraceae > UBA3305. Next base: position 21,650 of record CAMNFR010000025.1, read on the forward strand.
TGGTGCGATAGTCCGCCGTCAGCTTTTTCTTCTTGGAGATGAGTTTTATCTTTCGGTAGCTGGTGCCGGCATATTTTCTCAGGTAAACGGCTGCTTTGGTCTTCAGCTTGATGGTTTTGTGCTTGGTCTCCGCTGCCAGCATTTTGGAGGCGGTACCCTCGCCCATCTGCTCCTCTTCCTGCTGGTCCGCTTCCAGAATGCGGATGAACGACTTCACGCGGAAGAAGTACTGGGTATATTTGGAAAGGCCGGTGATCTTGCAGGTGGTCGCCCCGGCGCCAACCGTGGTCAGGAGCCGTGAGGAACCGTTGCGGGCATCCGCAATATAAATGCGGTATCCGTCGATGCCGGTCTGCTTATTCCAGCTCAGGGTGATGGTCTTCGACGTCCGCGTTTTCAGCTTCAGACCGGTCACCTGATCCAGCGGGAATGCAGCGGAGGCGGAGGAGATATATCCTTCTTTTTCCACACCATTTACAGTAACTTTTACATGATACCAGGCGGTGCTGTCAACCTCGCGGGTAATGGCGATCAGCGTGCAGCGCGTCCCGGAGGACAGGCTGGCCACCTTGCTGTAGGCGGAACCTGCATGGGCTCGCAGGGTGGTGGAAACGGTAGTGCGGATCGTCAGAGAAGCGGTATTGGCCGTGTGCTGTCCGACGATCTCCGAAAATTCATGATACTGCGGCTGTTCTGCGGTCCCGCTGACAGCGCGTACCTGATAGTAATACTCCCGTCCGGGAAGAAGATCGGTATCGGCATAGGAGGTGTCGGTCGTATCTGCAATTTTTTCATAGACGCCGTCATAGGCCTCCCCACGCCAGATTTCATAACCGCGCACGCCGCTCTGGGCGTTAAAGGATACGTTCAGGGACTTGGTCCCGGTCTGTTTTACGGTAAGGCCTGCTACCTGTCCCGTGGCCAGTACGGGAGCGTTCAGTGCCTCTGTGACCGGCTTGTACCAGAAGGTCATGTCCACCTTGCCGGAAATTCCGGACACCTTGCCGTCATCTGCATACTGCCACATGGTGTAAGGACCATCATAGTAGGTGTTGATGTTGTAGCGGGCAAACCACAGACCGTATTTTTCCACCAGTGTGGAAACGGCCAGCTTGTCGGTGAATTTTTTCAGGCCGCCGTAAACCATGGCCTCATAGCCGCCTGCTTCGATATCCTCGCAGAAGGCCTGAGCGATGGCCGTCATCTCTGTCTTGCTGACTTTTGCCTTTGCCAGCCGGCTTCCGTCCGGTCCCTCACTGTCAAAAACAACAGGCATTTCCAGGCTGCGGTGACGCAGCATTTTTAAAACATAGGCGGCCTCTTTGTGAGCCTCTTCCACATTGATGGCCTGGGAATAGTAATAGACGCCGGTAGCGACCCTGGCAGCCCGTGCATTCCGGTAGTTGGTCTCAAAGGATTCATCCCCGCCCAGGCGGATATTTCCGTTGGCTGCGCTGGCCCACCAGCTGTGTCCGATCCGCAGAAAGGCAAAGTCGATGCCGTCGGCCTTCACTTTTTTCCAGTTGATGCCGAACCCCTGATATTTGGAGACATCTACGCCGTGCAGGATCTCCGTGCCTTTAAAACGGGACGCATGCGTATACTTTTTGCCTGTATATTTGTCCTTGGTCTTTGTGGCAAAGGGAATGGCGGAAGTCGCGGCTGTCTGAGTGCCCGTGTTTGTTCCCGTGCTCGCCGCCAAGGCAGGCGGTATGTCGGAAATAAGGAGCGCAGCGGCCAGCAGCAGGGCTGTAAGCCTTTTCGTTAGAGTGTTTATTTTCATATTATATAGTCCATCCTTTTTGATGTATTTATGTTAGTATACCAGATATTTGGTTTTGACTCAAGGGGAAGAAGGACAGCGGGGGCCTTCATATATCTTCTCTCTTGCGCATTCCCGAAAACCATGTTATGCTGATGATTTGTAATGACTCAAAGAGGTGAATAAATCATGTCACAATCCCGGACGATTCAAAAAGAAAACAAAATGGGTACGGAGCCGATCGGCTCATTGCTGATCCGTATGTCCATCCCTATGATGTGTTCCATGCTGGTGCAGGCGTTCTACAATGTCGTGGACAGCATTTTCGTGTCTCGCATCAACGAGGCAGCCCTGACCGCAGTCTCCATGGCTTTCCCGGTACAGAATCTAATGATCGCGGTGGCGACCGGTACCGGCGTGGGTGTTAATGCGCTTCTTTCCCGCAGTCTGGGCGAGAAGAACCAGGAGCGCGCCAATGATACAGCCAATGCGGCCATCTTTCTGGCGGTCATGAGCTGCATTGTATTCACGGTACTGGGCGCGTTCGGATCCCATGCATTCATGGCAGCGCAGATCAGCCGGGCGGAGGCCTCCCGCGAGGCGCTGCTGCTGTACGGCACGCAGTACGTGCGCATTGTCACCACGCTGTCCTTTGGTATTTTCGGTCAGATTGCATTTGAAAAAATCATGCAGTCCACAGGACGGACCGTGATGACCATGCTTACCCAGGGCATAGGTGCCATTATCAATATTATTTTGGATCCTATCCTGATCTTTGGTCTGTTCGGGGCGCCTCGGCTGGAGGTGGTCGGCGCGGCGCTGGCCACGGTGACGGGACAGATCCTGGGCATGTTCTTAGGCGTCTATCTTTGCCTGCGGCATAATCCTGAGGTCACGCTTTCCTGGCGGGGCATTCTGAGACCGAAAAAAGACGTGATCGGCCAGATTTATGCGGTAGGTGTTCCATCTATATTAATGGCGTCCATCGGATCGGTGATGACCTTCTGCATGAATAAGATCCTGATGGGCTTTACCGCCACGGCTACAGCTGTTTTCGGCGTCTATTTCAAGATCCAGAGTTTCTTCTTTATGCCTATGTTCGGTCTGAACAACGGCATGGTGCCGATCGTGGCGTATAACTACGGTGCCCGGAACCGCATACGTGTACTGGACGCACAGAAATATGCCATGCGCTATGCGTACGGCATCATGGCAGTCGGCCTGTTCGTATTTGAAGTGTTTCCGGATAAGGTGCTGGCGCTGTTCAACGCGTCTGAGAACATGCTGGCTATCGGCATGCCGGCGCTGCGCATCATCTGTACCAGCTATGTGTTCGCGGCGTTCTGTATTGTCAGCAGCTCTTTCTTTCAGGCGCTCGGCAACAGTGTCTACAGCCTGATCATCTCTCTGGTCCGGCAGCTGGGCGTTCTGGTGCCCGTGGCGTTTCTGATGTCCCTGACGGGGAACCTGCTGCTGGTGTGGCTGTCTTATCCCATTGCAGAACTGGCTTCGGTCACACTGGCGGCTATTTTCCGCCGGCGGATCATGCGTGAAAAACTGGATTTCTAGGAGGAAAAGGAAATGCTGACACAGAATCAATTTGATTTTTTCTGCCGCGCGATCGCGGATTTTGGCGTGAAGCATGTGATCATCCGGCAGCATGACCGCGAGATCTTTCGACATCATTTTGAGCCGGAGGCGCCCTGCGGCCAGTTTTCTATCACCAAAAGCTTTACCGGTACGGCCGTTGGCTTTGCGGTGGAAGAAGGACTGTTCGCACTGGAGGACCGGGTCATCGATCTTTTTCCCGATGAAGCGCCGAAGAATCCCAGCCCCCAGTGGCAGGCACTGACCGTGAAGCATCTGCTGACCATGCAGATGGGCTTTGACCGCCAGTATCTGATGGGATACCAGCGAAAGACCATGAAGGAAACGGACTGGGTGGATTTTGTATTCCGTCAGCCGATGCCGGATTACCCCGGGCGCTACTTTAAATACAGCAATGCCGGCCCGTATCTGGCGGGCATTCTGGTGGAGCGTACGAGCGGCGAGGAACTGATCGATTATCTGATGCCCCGTCTGCTGGAGCCGCTTGGGATTGCCCGTCCTGAATGGGGGCGTGATCCACTGGGCCACGTATTTGGGGCCAGCGATATGGTAATGACTACGGAGGAGGTCTCCCGCTTCGGCCAGCTCTATCTGGACCGAGGCCGTTGGAAGGGGGAGCAGATCCTGCCGCCTGCCTGGGTCAAGAAGGTATGGGATACTACCATCAGTACAGAAGAAGGGCAGAACGATTACAGCCTGCTTTTCTGGCGGGGCCGGTACGATTCTATCTGCTCCGTGGGGCGCAACGGACAGTACTGCAGCCTGGTGCCGGAAAAAGATTTGGTGGTGACCATCAACAGCTTTGATACCACGAATGAGAATCTGATGGAATATGTGTGGACGTATCTGTATCCGCACCTGTAATAATAATCACACTTCATCCTGCTGCAGAGTCCCCCAGGCTCCGACAATACCGGCGCCGTCCAGCGTCTTCAGAATGCGCAAAGCGGCATGCTGCAGTTCGGGGGAATCCGCCTGATTCAGGAAAACACGGAAGGCGCCCCTTGCGTTCTTCCTGCCACCCTCCGGGGCTGAGAGAATAGAGGCAATCAGCTCCTCTGTCACCTGATCGCCGGAGGAAAATTCATTCGGAATATCCTCCGCACGGTATATGACCTCATGGCAAGGACGTCCCAGGGCGGAAAGACCCGCCACGCAGACAGTACAGGCAGTCGCCTCCGGAATGACAGGCTCCCAGGGAGCGGGCCATTTCAGCGGGAGCCTTCGGGAGCCGTCACCTTCCACCAGCAGAATGTCGGCCTGCTCCCGGAGATAGATGAAGTCCTCGGCAGACGGAGCAGTGACCTTGCAGGCATTTTCCGGATCAGGGGCGGCGGCAAAGACCAGCTTTTCAGAAGCCAGCAGCGTAGGGATACGCTCCCTGGCTTCTTTTTCGTGCATACATACAAACGATACCCCTTGATACGCCGGATGATCAGCTGTTCCGGAGCAGGGGCGTCCCATGTGGGTGGTGGTAGTGATCACGGTCCGATACCCGGAGGCAGCCAGTTCCCGGCCCAGGGTGAAAAGCAGGCTTGTCTTCCCGCCGGCACCAACGGCCGTGATCACGCTTCCGGGCGTAATCGTCACGGAGAGAGCCTCTGTGAGCGTCGTCTTTTGTTCAAGATGATTTCCATACACCATAATGATAAGATGTCCTTCTTACATGATTGTAAATTCGCAGTCCTGCGCATCCTCATTATATCAGAGGCAGGCGGCAAAATCGAGAAAAAGCGATATCACATTTGTCCGGGATGTTTGTTTTCGGCGGGACTGTGAATCGCCGGCATTATCTGCTATACTGGTACCAGAATCATTATCCAAGGAAGGCAGACCGATATGACAATTATTCCTGTGAAAGAATGGATGACCCCGGCGCTGGAGATCTTTCATACACTCTCAGAACCGCAGCTGCTGCATTATTATGAACCGGACCTGGGGCTGTTCATGGCAGAGAGCCCGAACGTGATCCTTCGTGCCCTGGCAGCAGGGTATGAGCCGGTCAGCGTTCTTATGGAGGAACGGCATGTGAACGGGCGAGGCGCAGAGGTACTGGAGCAGCTGGCAGGGTGGGATATTCCGGCCTATACGGCGGATCCGGCCGTCATGAATCGCATGGAAGGATTTTCTCAGGAGAAACTTTCTCTTACCCGGGGCGTACTCTGTGCCATGCGGAGAAAAAGCCTGCCGGCGCCGGAGTATGTCATCGCCGGCGCAAAGCGCGTCGCGGTGCTGGAGGAAGTCGTGAATCCCACCAACGTGGGAGCTATATTCCGTTCAGCGGCAGCGCTTGGTATGGATGCGGTGCTGCTTACCGCCGGCTGCAGCGATCCGCTGTACCGGAGAGCGATACGTGTAAGCATGGGCACGGTGTTTCAGATTCCCTGGGCGTTTTTTCCTGCGGAAAGCTGGCCGAAGGAAGGAATCCGGACTCTTGAGAAAGAGGGATTTCACACGGTCGCCATGGCCCTTACGGATGATTCCATCGCGATTGATGACGAAAATCTTCTGAGAAAAGAAAAAATCGCCATCGTGCTTGGTACGGAGGGGGATGGGCTTCGGGAAGAAACGATTTCTGCCTGCAGCGACACCGTAAAAATCCCGATGTATCACGGCGTGGACTCCCTGAATGTGGCAGCTGCCAGTGCGGTCGCGTTCTGGGCTATTCGCCGGGTGCAGTAAACTTATTAAAAACTTAAGAAATAAGTAACACTTTCTTCCTTGCTTACGGCCTTGAAAAGTGATAGTTTATAATTGTCATCACGTATATAGGTCATTGCAATTTTGGGAACACAGCGAAAATATCGCCGCTGCATCAGGAAGGAGGATAGTTATGAAACGTGGAACGCGAAGTTTGTTATGGAGCCTGTTGCTGTTGGCCTGTCTGCTGCTCCCCATGACAGCCAGGGCTGAGGGAGCACTGAAAGGGCTGGATGAAAGCCAGTACAAAACATCTGAACTGGCAGCGGTCTCAGCGAATGTATATACCGGGAAGACAACGGCAGATCTGAATCTCCGGAAGGAGATGAAGCTGGAAAAAACCAATATTCTGCAGGTCATTCCCAAAGGGAAAGTGGTCGTCATCCTCAGCCGGGAAAAGGACAACTGGTACCAGGTGCAGTACAAGGACGCCAAGGGTTATGTAAAGGGCGGCTATCTGATCGACAATCCGGATGTCCGTGAGGCAACATCCAATCTGAGAGTCCGCTCTGCCATGGATACCTCCGCCAATAATGTGGTGGTCACCATCCCCAAGGGAGGGAAGGTTGAAGTCATTGAAAGCAAGGAAAAAGGATGGCTCTATGTTTGCTATCAGGGCAAATTCGGGTACGCCTCCGGCTCTTATCTGAAGGGCGGTGAATCCGCAAAGACCATCGATCTGAAAAATGTCCGCTTTGATGACAGGATCATGTACTACGACGGAGAGTATCATAAGCTTCCTGTAGTAAAAAATCTGCCGGCAGGAGTCAAGGTCACCTACAGCTCCACGGCGACACATAAAAATCTGGGTGAGTACAAGGTAAAGGCCACCTTCTCCGCGAAGAACGGCAAGGATAAGCTGAAAAATGCCGGCGCTAAAACCGCAAAGCTGATCATCACGGTGCAGAAGAATGGCCTCTACAAAACAAGCAGCCTGAAGGTCCGGGTGACAAAGGTCAGCCTGAAGGGTGAGGGGACCGTGAAGGTCGTCGCACCTGCCAGCAAAAAAGTGAAAACCGTGAAGATCCCGGCGACCGTCAAAATCGGCGGAGTAAAATTTGGGGTCACAGAAATCGGCAGAAGAGCCTTCTATGAGTGTAAGAAGCTGAAGGAGGCGAAGGTGGGCAAGCAGGTAAAGACAATCGGAAAGAGTGCTTTTGCGCAGTGCCCGAAGCTGACCAGTGTTACGCTGGGATCCTCCGTGAAGACACTGGACGCCAGGGTCTTTAAGGGAGATAAGAAACTGGCCAAGATTACCATTAAATCCGAAAAACTGAAGAAAGTCGGTAAGAATGTCTTCCGCGGGATTTCCCCCAAGGCGGTCATCAAGGTGCCGAAGAAGAAACTGAAAAAGTATCGGAAACTCCTGGCAGGAAAAGGTCAGGGCGCCGGTGTTGTCATACAATAAAAACCGGAAGAGAGCCAGTGCATCAGGCTCGCCGGATCATAAAACCCCGCCGCTGCAGAAGCGGCGGGGTTTTGTGATTTGACATTCGGTGCCGGGAAACGTATAATCTTCATGACTACAACAAAAGAGGAATAATTCATGATCATCGATATCCATACCCACACCTTTCCGGCGAAGATCGCTTCAGGAACAATTGACAAGCTGAGCCGCACGGCGCACATTGAGCCCCATGTCGATGGCACGGAGGCCGGCCTGAAGGCATCTATGAAGCAGGCCGGCGTGGATATTTCTGTAATCCTTCCGGTGGCCACAGCGGCCCGTCAGGTGCAGAAGGTCAACGATGCTTCCGCACGGATCAACGAAAGGGAAGCGCGTGAAGCCATCCCCGGCGAACCCCGCCTGCTGTCTCTGGGCTGCATGCATCCGGATTTTGAAGGATATTATGAAGAACTGGCTCGCATGAAAGACCTGGGCCTTCACGGATTTAAGATCCATCCGGTTTATCAGGATGTGAATATCAACGATATCCGGTACCTGCGCATTTTTGAGAGAGCGGCAGAGCTGGGATTCCTGGTCATCACCCACGCGGGGGACGACATCGGATTTCCCGGTGCCATCCGATGCCATCCCCGGATGTGCCGGGAAGTGATCGATACCGTGGGAGATTTCCCCTTCATTCTGGCCCATATGGGAGGCTGGAGGAACTGGGAGGAAGTGGCAGAGAACCTGGCGGGGACCAAGGCTTATATTGATACCGCTTTTTCCGGCGGCGCCTTCACGCCGTTGGCCGACGGTCACTATGCCCCGGAGGAGACAGAAATGCTTACGGCGGATGCTTTTACAGAAATCATCCGTGCTTTCGGGGCAGACAGGGTGCTCTTTGGCACAGACAGCCCCTGGGCCGGCCAGAAAGAAAGTCTGGCCTTCCTGCAGGGGCTGCCGCTGACATCAGAAGAAAAAAAGAAAATACTGGGGGATAATGCGCTCCGTCTTTTGTCAAGATAAACCAAAGACCTCGGCGTCCAATCTGGCGAAAGCCTCCTTTACGCGAGAGAGGGGCAGTGCCAGGTTCATACGGATGGAGCAGGGACCATGGAAGGAACGCCCGTCCTGCCAGGCGACGCCCACATCCCAGCCAGCCTTCAGCAGGTCGTCCAGGGTCTTTCCGTGTGTTTTACACCACTCGGTGGCATCCAGGAAGAGCATGTAGGTGCCCTCCGGCTTTGCCACGGAAATGCCTTTGTAGTGCTCTGCGATATGGCTGCACGCGAAATCTACATTTTCCGTGATCACCTGGCACAGCTCGTCCGTCCACGCCATGCCCTCCGGGCGATAGGCGCCGATCAGCGCGTACATGGAGAGCACATTCATGGAATTATAGTGCGTTTTCGCGGCGGAGGCGCGCATGCGGTCCCGCAGATAGGGATTGCAGATAATATGATAGCTGCCGATCAGCCCGGCCAGCGAAAATGTCTTGCTGGGGGCATAGAGAGCGATCACACGCTTTCGGGCATCTTCGCCCAGGGACAGCATCGGGATATGTGTATGGCCTTCCAGGATGATGTCCGACCAGATCTCATCACAGATGACCACGCATTCATTGCGCCGGTAGACCTCCAGCGCCTTCTCCAGCTCTTCGCGCTCCCATACGCGGCCGCAGGGGTTATGCGGGCTGCAGAAGATGGCCAGATGAATGTGGTTTTCCTTTAGCTTCCGGTCCATGTCCTCGTAATCCATGCGCCAGACGCCCTGTGCGTCCTGCTTCAGCGGGCTCAGCACGATGGGGTAACCGGCCTCCGTCAGAGTGACCGTAAAGCCCATATAGGTGGGGCTGTGCAGCAAGATCTTATCCCCCGGACAGGCAAAAGCCCGCAGGGCAGAGGCCACGCCGCCCAGCACGCCGTTCTCATAGCCAATATATTCTGATTTCAGATCGGTCAGCTCGTGGCGCTCGCGCTGCCAGCGCAGAATGCTCTCATAATATTCCTCTCTGGGGCTGAAATATCCAAAGGAAGGGTGGGAGAGCCGTTCCTGTATAGCCAGGGTGATCGAGGGGCAGGCGGGGAAATTCATATCCGCCACCCACATGGGGATCACATCATAGCCTTCTTTCGGGCTGCCGGGGACAAAGCCGTCGGCCGCACCGATCGCATCCACCGCCAGCGCGTCTTTCCCTTTTCTGTCCATAATGGACGTAAAATCGTAGGTCATCACAAATCCTCCTTATGCGGCTGAAACACAAATGTCGTTGACATTTGGTGAAAATATTCCGCCGCGGATCATTATAACACAGGTGCGGCAGATATACCACATTCTGATCCCTGGGTTATTTGATGATTCTATAAATGTCTTGGTCCATCAGCGGAAATAATCCGCCCTCTCCTTGACGTGAATTTCGTGGATTTGTTATAATATTAGTTACGTGCGGCCAGATGTTACAGGCATCAGGTCCGATCAGGAGGAAAAACATATGGCAGTCTTGGAATTACCGAAATCTTTTGATGAGTTTGTGGATGCAAGAAAGAACAGTTTTTTGCACGTAAAGGAATATGTGGAGAACGGCGGCCATCTGGTGGGCTTTCTGTGCTCGTATACGCCCCTGGAGATCATTGATGCAGCCGGCGCCGCGGCGGTAGGCCTGTGCGGCACCAGCAATGAGCCGATTTCCGATGCGGAAAAAGTGCTTCCCAAGAACCTCTGTCCGTTGATCAAGGGGACCTTTGGCTTTGCCTATACGGAGAAATGCCCTTACACCTATTTCTCAGATTTCATCGTGGGTGAGACCACCTGCGACGGAAAGAAGAAGATGTTCGAGCTGTTGAACGATATTAAAGAAACCTACGTGCTGCAGCTGCCGCAGGGACAGGGACGTCCCTATGCCGCGGATATGTGGTACGAGGAGGTCAAGATCTTCAAAAAATATGTAGAAGATAAGCTGGGCGTTACCATTACGGATGAGAAGCTGCGGGAGGCTGTGCATGTCCGCAATGAGCTGAGAAAGACGCAGCTGGAGCTGTACGCGCTGCAGGGGATGGTACCTCCGGCCATGAAGGCTTCCGAGGTGATGGCTGCGCTGGCACAGGGCATCTTTAATTTCGGCCCGAAGGAGCAGATGAAGAGCTTCCGCGCCAAGATCGACGCGGCTAAAGAAGCCTATGAGCGCGGCGAGCGCCCGGTCCCCGAGACGGCAAAGCGCATTCTGCTGACCGGATGTCCTTCCACCGGTGTCATTCAGAAGGTCGGCATGACCATCGAGCGCAACGGCGGCGTCATCGTCTGCCTGGATGACTGCGGCGGCGAGCGCACGAACAAGATGATGATCGATGAGAACGCCGATGATATCCTTCGGGCGATCTCCGACCGGTATCTTGGCATCCACTGCTCCGTCATGACGAGAAATGACGGCCGCATGGAAAATACAAGGGAAATGATCAAGAAGTACCAGGCGGACGGCGTGATCGAGGTCGTGCTGCAGGCCTGCCACACCTTCAACGTGGAATCCGAGCTCATGAAGAACATGTGCAAGGAAGAAGGCATTCCTTACATGAAGCTCGAGACCGACTACGCCCCGTCCGACAGCGGACAGCTGGAGACACGTATTGCTGCCTTTATAGAAATGCTGTAAACCGGAAAG
>CAMNFR010000026.1 GCA_946537305.1 uncultured Lachnospiraceae bacterium
GTGGGCCAACAAACTCGTCCCAGCTATTTTGATGGCCACTATTATAATTCCACAGCAACGGATAATCCATCTCAATGTCGATCTTGTTAGTCTCGGGATTATAGGCACCATCAACACTCCTCAGAGTGCCGTCATTGAATACGGAATAGTACTTTCCGTCCTTCTTTATTATAATCGCATAAGCCTTTCCACTGACAGGCTCATTTGTAATGATGGTCCCCTTAACCGCATCCGTTACCCGGATCGTAAAAACTGCACCATCTTTCATGGTGACAGTCAGCATCTCCTCACTGGTAAAAGGATGCACACTTATTAAAGCCCAGTCCCCAGCTTCCACCGTCTGCTCATTAATACCTGCAATCTGCGCTTCCGTCAGATCCATACTGTACTCACACTCCAACTCACGGCTTTCCTTAATCTGACCGACTGTGGTATCCGCTTCAACCTTGCTGACATCAACCAACTCTGGACTGCTGAATTCCACAGAAGCCACGTCAGTCACGAATCTTTTCGCGGAATCGCTTGCCTTAATATCAAGCATGCCATTAGCATCCTGTTCTTCAGAGGCATCTATTTCGTCCCCATCTTCCTCAGAGTTCGTATCACCAGTTATACCCAGCACTTCTACAAGGTCTGTAAATGACACAAATCCGCCTCCGGGAAGTGAAAACTGGTACATTTTACCGTTCACGGAGTACTCGAAGTCCACCGTATACACAATCGCGTACACGCTGAACTTTTCCGCTTCGAACTGCACCTTCGCCCCCTCGGCCTGGGCCTCTACCACGTCTGCATTTCCATCTTCATCCACATGCACCACAGTAGCATCCTCGGCGCTTTTAATGGTCTTTGGCAGCATGGTCACCCGGATAGACTTCGCGGGCTGAATGGGTTCTCCATCGGCATTACGGAAAGTGATATCCACAGCTTCTACCTTCTGTATCTTGCCGTCAATAACATTTTCTGCAGCAGATTCCACATCCCCGGCATCTACGGGCGTCACTTCCATCGTGGTGCCCTCCGGAAAGGTACCTTCTTCGGCTTCTACATTGACAATAACGTTGGTGCCAAGATCCACAAATTTGGCAGCAGGCATATTCACTTCGTCCGTCTGATCCTGTTCCTCAGAAGCAGGATCAGACGCAGCATCGGCCTCCGTGCCTTCCTCTGCGTTCTCGCTGTCCTCATCCTCCATAACGAAGACGGTCTTGTCATTTTCTGTCTCTGTCTCGTCCGCAGACAGCTCACTCTCTGCCTGGGTCTCCTGCGCTTCCTGAGTATCCTCACTCTCTGTGGCTGCATCTGTCTCTTCCACTACAGTCGTTTCATCCTTCAACGTTGCATAAGTGATTGCGTAAAACGAAGGTCGGGAGGTATCAAAAACGATTTTCTCCACCGTATCCTTAGCCTCGTCCTTGCCCTTTTTGCCGGTCACCTCTACGGACAGCACCACAGGCTCTTCTTTCGTGGCATCAAAATGGACCGCTTTGATGGTAACATCGCTGTCGATCTCCACGGGTTTTTTGTACTCTATCGTTACTTCTACGGTTCCCTCCGGGGTCACCGCCTGGCCATCCTGCATGAAATAAATATTAAAGAAACGGACGCCTGATAGCTCCGCCTTCTCATCCACATTCTTCCGGATGGCTGCCAGTGTGCCATCCATATATCCGTCAAAGTATTCCTTATTTATATATTCATACTTTTCTAAGTCTTCAGGATTTTCGGAATCTTCGGAATCTTCATGTTCTTCCGCAATCAGCTCCGTTACCCCCAACTTTGCGGATGCGGTCAGGCCGGCGTTCTCATCATACTTTACGGTCAGCGTGAAATCACGTCCTGTAAAGGTCTTCTCCCCTGCCTGTGGCTTTTCAGGCTCATTTTCGAACACGGCAGTCGATTCTGAAGTAACAACGGTTTCTTTTCCCGTCTTTCCAGAGTCCTCCTCTGTATTCTTATTTTCCTCGGCGCTCTTTTCATTTTCTGCAGTCATTGGAGCAGCTGTCGCCTCCGGAGCTTCCGTTGCCTTTTCAGTCTCCACTTCTACAGTGGGAGCTGCTGCAGGTGGTTCTGTCTCCGGTTCTACGTCGACCTGTAGTTCTGTCTTCGTTTCCGTGGCAGTCTCCGTCTGGAACTCCTCTTGCTTATTTTCTTCCATCACAATAGCAGGATCCGTCGCGGATGTATCCTTATCCAAACTGATTGCCGGCAGTATAAGAGCATAGGTGGTGATAAAGACCACTACTACGCCAATTGCCAACAGCGTATTCCTTAATCTCCTCGCGCGATTTTTCTCCTGCAGATATTCTCTGATTTTTCGAATTAAAGCTTCCATCCTCGGATTCCTTTCTTCGATGTCTCCCCCCTGGCTGCGTTCAGACATACACTGCCGTTAATCAGGTGATACAATCATACGATTTTAGGACATTAATTGTGTAAATAATCTTCTGCCAAACGAGACCGTGTCCGACACGGCGACATATTTTTAGATGCCTTAAGCCGAGGTATCCCCTTCTCTTTTCAAAAAAGGATACCCCGGTCCGTAAATGCTATTCCTCAAACGTTTTCGTATTTTAGGATACTAGACCTCGTCTTTCAACAGATTAATATTTTCGTTCATTTCAGTTAACAGTTAAGCTCACTATACCACTTTTTCGCGAAAAATCAACCTTTTGGATCAAATTAGACTATATTTTCCTCGTTTTTGTTACGAAACATATCATATAGTCTCGCGGCACCAGGCAATCAGCTTCCGGCTCCGCATTTACGTCTTTTTTCTATAATCCGCCTTGATTGTCTCCCCGGTCTGTTCCCAGAATTTCACTCTCCACCTTCCTGGAAGCTTACTTTGTGCCATTCAAACCTTGTCCAGTAAAAAAGTCTCCCTTTTTCCCGCGATTTTTTTCGAACAACTTCGAGATTCCGTTAGAAAAAGGGAGACAATTCTCAAGATCTATATTCAGATGGCACAAGTGCAGTTTTCTCAGCAGTTCCACTCCCAGGTCTCTTTCCGTTCCCGCAGCTGACGGATGCCTTTTTCGGCATCCCATCCATACAGGGCGGGGAGTTCGTGGCTTAACAGCAGGGCGATGCCTTCCATGGCGGAATAGGCGCCGGTCTGATGGAAGACCAGGCGGTCGCCCACATTCAGCTCGCCAAGAGGATAGCGCTTTAACAGCACATCGTGGACAGTACACAGGCTGCCGTAGACATCCCACTCTGTCTCGCCGGGCGCTTCGCCATTCAGGCTCACAGTAGGATGCTTCATGCCCAGCATCTGCCCATCGTAATTGATCTGATGGATGCCGCCATCCACAATGCAGATGTTATTACCGCGGGACTGTTTGGTATCCCGCACCTGGGTCACATAATAACCGCAGTTAGCAGCTATGCCGCGGCCCATTTCGAAGGTGATGTGCCCGGGATAGGTCATCTTCCCGGCTTCATCCGCAGTCTCCGCCAGCATTTCCTGGCTTTTTTCCCAGCTGTCCGGGGTGAAGTAGTTCACCGTAAGGCCGGGACCGTATTCCAGTTCCGGAATGCCGGTGTGCTCCTGAAGGAAAACATCCAGCTGCTGCAGTTCCTTGCAGATCTGCCCGGCGTTCCGCTTCTGTGTACCGGAAAAGAAATGCAGGCCTTCAACGGTCACATACGGATGATCGGCCGCTTGCTTCAGGATCTCTGCGACCGTCTCCTCATCCATGCCGAACTGATTGCCGGAGGTCAGGCGGGGATAAATGCGCACGGGCACCTTATTTTCCATCGCCCAGTCGGCAATCAGTCGGTACTGTGCGGGAGACTCTGCAGTATAGCGGCTCTTCCCCTGTGTATCCTGCAGGATCTCACGGATATCCGCGGGTTCCTTCAGGACACCGGAGATATACATTTTCTCCGCCGGCAGCCCGATCTTGCGGCAGATGCGGTATTCACCCATGGAGCAGATCTCTATGCGGTCCACTACCTCAAACACCTCGGGGACCAGGAAGGGATTGGCCTTCATGGCAAAGCAGAGGCCAATCTTTTCTCCCACGATCTCCCGCATGCGGCGGATGTCGCTCCTGGCGCGGTCAAAATCATACATATAATAAGGGGTCGGCAGTCCGGCTGCCTCCTTATACCATTCCATCGCTTCCTCCTACAGGGATGCCAGCAGGGCCTGGCGGTCAATTTTTCCGTTCTTGTTCAGCGGGAAGGCATCCAGCGTAAAGAATTTGCTGGGCACCATGTAGCCCGGCAGCTTCTCCCGCAGGCGCACACGCATATCCTTGGTGGAAAGGCTGCCCACATAGAAGGCCACAATGCGGTTCCGGTTCCGGTCGAACACGCAGCAGGCGCGGCTGACTTCCGGCTGCTCCATCATGCCTTTTTCAATCTCGCCAAGCTCTATGCGGTGGCCCATATGTTTGATCTGGGAATCCGCGCGGCCCTTAAAGTAGTACAGGCCGTCCTCGCCCATGTATGCGATATCTCCGGTATGATAGGAGCGCTCCGGCTTCCCGTCTTTTTCCGCCGTGATAAACTTCTCCGCGGTGCGCTCCGGGTCGTGATAGTAGCCCACACCGATGGATTCGCCCGCCACGCAGAGTTCGCCGGGTTCCCCGACGCCAGCGATTTCCGTGCCGTCCTCCCGCACCAGGAAGACTCTTCTTCCCGGGAAGGGAACGCCAATGGGCAGTTCCTCTGTATCCGCATATTCACGATTGATGCGGTAGTAGGTGCAGTTGCAGGTGATCTCCGAAGGGCCGTAGAGATTGACAAACTCCGCCTCCGGCAGAGCCTCCTGCCAGGTGCGCAGATGCTTGGGCGGCATGACCTCGCCCGAGAACATGACGCGGCGAACCTTATCCGGCACACGGTACTCCAGCCCCTTCATGCCGGAAAGCAGACACAGGGCGGAAACGGCCCATGTCATCACGGTAATGTTGTGATCACACAGATAATCCAGCAGCAGTCTCGGCTGAGAGAAATACTTCTTGGGGATCAGCAGCAGCTCGGCACCGGTAAAGACAGCCGAATAGATATCCTTTACGGATACATCGAAATCAAACGGCGCCTGGTTGGCGATAATATCCGTCTCCTTCAGGCCGAAAAGCTCTGTAAAATGGCCGATGAAATCTACCACAGAGCGGTGATTAACCACCACGCCCTTCGGCGTTCCGGTAGAGCCGGAGGTGAACACACCATAGAGGATGTCATCCGGGCGGCAGAGGAGGTCCGCTGGAACCACAATCTCTTCTTCTGCAGCGTTCTCCGCTGAACCATCTTCTTTGGAAGACTCATCCCCGAACAGTTCCTCTTCGTGCCAGCATTTTCCGGTATATTCTAGCTCCTGCAGGCGGCTTTCGTGCTCCTCATCGGTGACTACAAAGGCGGCCTCCAGCTTATCGTAGATCTTTTTCATACGCTCGGCCGGCTGCTCCGGGTCTACAAATACGTAAAAACCTCCGCGGGCGGCCACCGCCATCATCACCGCCAGGGTCTGACGCTTTTTAGGCATCATGACCACCACCGGCTTTTCGCGGATATCTTCTGCCGCAAGAGTGGCTGCGGCGCCGGAAGCCTTCTCCACCAGCTCACGCCAAGTATAGGTGCCCCAAGGGTCCGTGACCGCCGGTCTGTCCGGGTAAGTTTTTGCCGTCTGCAGCAGCTTTGTCCATATGGTCTCCATAATATATAAACCTCGCTTTCTCGTTCAAAGCAGTAATATTCTATGTAGTAATAACACTCCGCGTATCTTCCGTCAAGGGTTTACGCCCTCTCCGATTGTCCCCGCCGCTTTCTTATTCTTCTTCCACTTCTTCCTTGCCTTCTTCACGCGTTTAGCGTATTCTTCGGCGTCCTGATTCCACTGCCGATATTCTTCCTCACTCGATCTGTCTGGCAGCTGGTATTCCTGTGCCAGTTTATCACCTATATAGGTGGTTACCTTCTGTGCGCCGGAAAGATTCAGATGATCTCCCCCATCATAACTGTCCACAGACCAGTCCAGACCGATCTCTTCCTCTATCGCATTCATATTAATATAATCCAACCCCTTTTCCTGCACCAGCATGTCCAGGAAATCCAGCCTTGCAGGCGTGTAGTTGCGGGGGGACGGCGCGCTGTAGAGCACCAGCTGAATGTCGTTTTCTTTACAAAGTGCAATCAGCCGGTCCAGATACCACCGGTTGAGCTTTGCCATCTTAGCTTCTTTTTTGGTATCTTCTTCGCGGTTGGCGTCCTCCAGACCGCCGATGCCCGAAACCAGATGGAACCCCTTCTGCCAGTCATTTTCCTTCTTTTTATCTTGGTCCGTGTAAAAAATAGATTTCCAAAAGCTGTGATAACGGAGACCGGGAAGCGCTTCATACAGATGCTCCGCCAGTACCATCTGGGAATCTTTTTCAATACCGTGATAGCGGAAAAGCATGCAGGTCTCCATCAGGATGACCTTCGGGTGCTGTTGCTTCAGCACGGTACTCATTTCCGACCAGGTCTCCGCCAGACACTGCCCCTGTACGCCGCCATTGTACGCCGGGATGCCATGTTCCTGCCACAGCTGCAGCGGGGACACGGAGGTATAGGATTCGCTGTCCCCAAAAATCAGCACATCCATATTCTCTTCCGTGGCCAGAATGCCAGCGTAGTTGCGGTTCCGGTTATTGACCCGCTTTGCACGGGACAAGGCCACCGGGTCTATCAACATATTCAGAATTAAGACGATAGCGGCCATGCCTGCAAACAAGCCGATAATACGAAGTTTCTTCATAAAGTACCTCAGGTATTGTATTTTCGCCGTCCGGTAGTCCTAAAACCCTGCATATATTAAGTCTACGGCGAGGTAGCCGGCGCCGTAGGCGCCGAGCACGATGACGGCTCCGAAGAGGACGAATACGTAGGCGTAGCGCCAGTTGGGGCCGGACAGGCGGAGGGTCTTTCCGGTCCGCTGCTGCCATTCTATAATACAGTCGGCGGCTCCAACCACCAGTATGCCCAGTGCAATCACGGCCCAGTCGGATCGGGCAATGCCAAGATGACGCCATATGCTGGTTTTGTTCGGATCCTGTATATAGGGCTTGAATATGTTGAAGAACATACGGAAGCCCTGCCCCAGGCCGTCTGCGCGGAAGAACAGTTCTCCCGCAAAAATGATGACCCATGTTTTGGCCGTCTGAAGAATGCCAAGAAGCACCGGCCATTTTTGGAAGATCTTTGCGCCATCAAAACTTTTTTTCGCCGGTTCCAGAATGACCTCCAGGGAAAGCAGCACAAAATAATAGACGCCGTAGAAGATATAATTCCACTGCGGCCCGTGCCACAAGCCGTTGCACATCCACACCGGGAAGAGGGCCAGCATACTGGTACCCACCTTGGCTATGTGCTTTCCGTACTTTTTGCGGGCGGTCTTATTCCATTTCTTGGCCAGGTCAGAAAGTGTGACTGGGTAGAAAATATAATTCTTGAACCATACGCCCAGGGAGATGTGCCATCTGCGCCAAAATTCTGAGGCGCTCTTGGCAAAGAAAGGCTGACGGAAGTTTTCCGGCAGTTTTACGCCGAACAGCAGGGCGCTGCCGATGACCATATCCATGGCGCCGGAAAATTCCATATACAACTGAATGGTATAGAATATGGCGATGCCCGCCGTCACGTAACCGGTATATTGATCCGGATTGCCGTACACCGTGGCCACAATGGTATTCAGGCGGTCCGCCACCAGCATTTTTTTGAACAGGCCCCACAGAATGCGGAGAACGCCCATCTCCACCTCTTCCGCGGTGGCGCGCCGGCACTCCCACAGGGGATCGCCCACATCGCCGTACCGGCAGATAGGACCTTCCATCACGGTGGGGAAGAAACTCAGGAACAAAAGCAGCTTCCAGAAATTTTTCTCCGCCGGAAGCCGTTTCCAGTAGACATCCAGCAGATAGCCCAAAGCTTCCAGAGTATAAAAGGAAATGCCCAGCGGCACCAGGATCTTCCGAATGGTAAACGGCTCGTTCCCGGTAAAGAACTGTGCCAGCCGATTCAGGTTCGCCAGCGCAAAATTGGTGTACTTTAACAGGGCCAGCACCGCCAGCAGAGCGATGATGGCCAGCAGAAGCCAGTTCTTTTTGCGCTTCGGAATCTCTCCCGCCGCCTCAATTTTTAGTCCCGTATAATATGTAAATACCGCCGTTCCCAGGATGAACACGATCAGGTGTCGGCTCACAGACAGGTAAAAGGCGGCATTCGCCAGAAGCAATATGATTCTCCGGATCCTCTGCGGCGCCAGGCTGTAGCACAGCACCACCGCCGGCAGAAAGATCAGAAGATACAAATTCACATGATAAGCCATTATTATCCCTGCAGACGTGCGACCATGGCTGCAATAGCATCCACGGAATTCATGTTCTCCGGTACCATGTCCACGGTGGTGATACGGATACCAAAGGCATCCTCCAGCTCTCCGATCAATGTGATCAGCGCGAAGGAATCCAGGATCTGATCATCCACCAGCGCGGTCTCGTTCTCATAATCTACGGAATCATCAATATCTGTCAGGATCTCCAGAATTTTCTCTTTCATGTCTTTCCTCTTTCCGGGACGCTTAATTTTGCTCCTTAAAGCAAGTTTTGACAGGCCCTCTTCGCATTATAACATAAAAAGAGCGGCTGTGCCGCTCTGATTTCTTAAGAATATATTACAATTCAGCGATGACTTCGATCTCGCACAGGCATCCCTTGGGAATATCCTTTACCGCCACGCAGGAACGGGCAGGCTTGCTGGTGAAGTACTTGGCATACACTGCATTAAAAGCGGCGAAATCTGCGATATCCGCCAGGAAGCAGGTGGTCTTGATGACCTTGTCATATCCGCTGCCGGCTGCCGCCAGAATAGCTCCAACATTCTTGCAGGACTGCTCCGCCTGCTCTTCAATGCCGGGGCCGGGGACCTCGCCCGTGGCAGGGTCTACCGGAATCTGTCCGGATGCAAACAGAAGGTTACCAATGGTCTTTGCCTGAGAATAAGGGCCGATGGCCGCAGGGGCGTTCTTGGTTTCGATGGTATTCATAAATAACTCCGTCCTTTCCGCAAAATTATTTGCGCTATCTGAATTATTTTTATTATACCAGATTTTCACTGCCTGTCAAGAACATTTATGCCTTGACGCAGGCATAGCCAAGCTGGTCCAGGTTCGCAGTTAGCCACGGCTCGCAATCGGTCCTGGTTTCACCGCAACCACAAGCTAAATTTAGGATAATGTTCAAAAAAACCGTATTTAAGAATATTTACATCCCACTGATTTTGTCTCTTTAGCCTGACTGGAAGCTTTTCCTGGGGAAATGTGCAAAATATAACCGTTCCGAACCATTTACAATCCATTTTCGCTAAGGGAAGCTCCTCTCATAGCCAGATTTTGGGTTGTAAATGATCTCAGAAATCCTCTTTTTGAACATTTTAATGAATTTCCTAGTCGAGAGCGTTCATTTCCGGCTAAAACCGGGTTGTAAATCATCTGCAGAGCGGCCTTTTTGCACATTCCCTGCTTATACCCTTCTATCGGCAAAGATTTTTCAAAAATTTAGCGTCTCCAGGCGCCGGGATGGAAGAGGACCAGCAGAGGGATGATCTCCAGACGGCCGGCCAGCATATCAAACATCATCACAAATTTGGAGAGCACGCCGAAATCCGCAAAGTTTCCGGTGGCGCCTACCATGTTCAGGCCGGGGCCGATGTTGTTAATGGTCGCCGTTACCGCCGTAAAGGTGGTCGTCAGGTCAAAGCCTTCCGTGCAGAGGATCATCACCGACACCGCAAAGATGATCAGATAGGCCATCAGGAACACGTTGGCGGAATTCAGGACCAGCTTGTCCACAGGCTTTCCGTCCATCTGGATGACCTTCACTGTGCGGGGGTGGATCTGCTGACGGATCTCCCGGCCGATCTGCTTGACATACAGAACAATACGGGATACCTTGATACCGCCACCGGTGCTGCCGGCGCAGGCGCCGACAAACATGACCAGCACCATCATGGCGCGGGAGAAGGTGGGCCACAGGTTAAAGTCCACCGTGGCATAACCGGTGGTGGTCATCACGGAGGCCACCTGGAAGGCTGCCCGCTGCAGCTCGACCAGCACGGAACCGCCGCCTTCGAACACCAGATTGACCGTGATCATCAGCACCGCGGTCAGATAGATGATAACATACCAGCGCACCTCTTCCATTTTGAAGGCATCCTTCGGCTTGCGGATGAGCATCAAATAGTAGAAGGAAAAGTTGACGCCGAACAGGACCATGAACACTGTAATTACGCACTGCAGGAATATGGAATAGCTCGCGCAGCTGTCTGCCAGTACGCCAAAGCCGCCGGTACCGGCGGTACCAAAGGTCAGGCAGAGCGCATCGAACAGGGGCATGCCGCCGATCAGCATGATCACGGCCTGCACCACGGTCATGGCCATATAGATCTTGTACAGCAGCATGGCGGTCTGACGGATCTTAGGCACCAGCTTGCCCACGGAGGGACCCGGGCTCTCTGCTCTCATGATATTCATGGAGGATCCGCCCGTCATTGGAAGCACGGCTAGCACAAATACCAGCACGCCCATGCCGCCCACCCAGTGGGAAAAGCTCCGCCACATCAGGTTGGCGTGGGAAAGCGCCTCCACATCCCGCAGGATGCTGGATCCCGTGGTGGTAAAACCGGAGATGATCTCGAACAGCGCGTCCACATAAAAGGGAATGTCCCCGCTGATGGTAAACGGCAATGCCCCGATCAGACTGAGTACGATCCAGCTGAGCGCCACGGTTACAAATCCTTCTCTGGCATAGAAGGTCGTTTTCTGAAGCTTGCGCTGCCGCAGCAGGAAGCCAATCAGCGCGCTGACTGCTCCGACGGCCAGGTATATGCCTGCGTGCATCCACTCCCCGTAGATGACGCCGGTCACCACCGGAAGCAGCATAAACGCGCCTTCCAGGATCATGACCCAGCCGATAATATAGATAACGATACCGAAATTCATATATGCTCCCTCGTCTATGCCAGGATATCCCGGATATCCTGCAGGTTTTTATGAGTGGTGACCACCACCACGATATCCCCTGCCTCCAGGGTGTCCCGCCCGCCGGGAGTAATGATCCGCCGCCCGCGCACAATGCAGGCGACCAGCAGGCCTCGTTTCATTTTCAGATCCATCAGCGGCACGCCGGTCACCTCTGATTTCTCGTCCAGCTTGAATTCCAGCGCTTCAACCGCGCCGTCCAGCAGACGGTACACGGCTTCCACCTTACTTCCTCGTTTTGCGTTCTGTGAACGGACGAACTGGCTGATATGCTCCGCCGTAATATACTTGGGAGACACCAGGCTGCCCACCGGCATGTCCTCCATCAGTGCTTTCAGGGGCTCACGGGCATTCTTGGTGATCTTCTTGCAGCGCGGCGCCACCTTATCCACGAACAGGGACAGGAAAATATTTTCCTCATCGATGCTCGTAAGCGCCACAAAGGCATCCATGTTGGTGATGCCCTCCTCCAGCAGCATGTCATACTCCGTGGCATCCCCGCACACGATTTCCGCGTCCGGAAGAAGCTCGCTCAGGCGCTCGCACCGCTCCGGATTCTTCTCGATAATCTTCACCGAAGCGTTGTTGGCCAGCAGTCTGCGGGCCAGATAGTAGGCAATACGGCTTCCGCCGGCGATCATCACGTTCTTGATGGCGCGGATGCTCAGGCCGGCCGCCTCGCCAAAGTATCTTGTTTCCTTCGGAGAAAGAATAATATAGATATTGTCGCCCCTTGTAAGCACGGTCTGGCCGTTGGGGATGACGATCTCTCCGGCGCGCTCCAGAATGCACACCAGAATATTCCGGTGGAAGCGCTGGGAAAAATCCGCCACCGACAGGCCGTCCAGCGGAGAATAATCCGGTATCTGCACCTTCACCAGCTCTATGCGGCCCTTGGCAAAGGTATCCACCTCCATGGCGGAGGGTATACGGATCAGATGATCGATATCCATGGCCGTGGCATATTCCGGGTTGATGATCAGCGACGTGCCCATGCACTCTCTGATATATTCGATCTCCTCAAAATACTCGGGAGAACGCACCCGCGCCACTGTGCGGCAGCGGCTGTTCTTGCCGGCGATCAGGCAGCTTAACAGGTTCACCTCGTCCTGATCGGTGACGGCGATCACAAGATCCGCAGACTCCACGCCCGCCTCCTGCTGCACGCGGAAGCTGGTGGCGTTGCCCTCTAAAATCTGTACGTCCAGCGCCTGGGCCATCTCCAATGCGTCCGGCTTGTTATCGATGACCGTAATGTCATGTCCCTCTTCGTTAAGTTGCTCTGCCAGGGTCAGGCCCACTTTGCCGCAGCCGATAATGATAATATTCATAAATCAGGTTTTCCTCTTTTTGATGACCTTCAGGCGAGTGAATTCCTCCCGCTCCTTCTCTTCCAGAGCGTCGCCCATGGTCTTAACCAGGTTTTCGTAGTAGGGGATCGTGATATTTTTCAGGGCGTTGGCCCTCTTCTGCGTCTTTTTAATATTGGCTGCCAGCCGGTAGGCAGAACTTTCCACCCCGGAAAGCTGTACCGTCAGCGCTTTCACCTTCTCAAAGGCGGACCTGGCGTTATCCAGAGACTTCTTGGTGTTGTAATAACCGTAGGTAGGCACATCCATAACGGGGTCACAGGTCACCAGCGGGATCTCCGTTCCCATGATGGACCGGGTCCGGATCCGTATGGATTCTTCCACCGGCACGGAGTGGCTGATTTCCTCCACATACTGGATGCCGTGATCGATATTGGCGATCTGCAGCGCGGAATATGCGGCCCGGAAGGTGGAATCGATCTGCCCCTGGATATCACGGGCCTCATCGATCAGGTCCATCAGCTCCCGGATCAGGATATTCCGCTTTTTATCCATCAGCTCATATCCCTGCTTTGCCAGTGCCAGGGAATTCTTGGCCGCTATCAGATTGCCCTTGGTGGGAAACGTGTTGAGCTCCATAGATTACCCCTTATAGTATTCATCCAGCAGCTTCGTGTCCACGCGGTCCAGTTCCTCCCGGGGAAGCATGCGCAAAAGCTCCCAGCCCAGGTCCAGCGTCTCCAGAATGCTGCGGTTCACGCCGTCGCCCTGTCCCACGAACCGGCTCTCAAAGGCCTTGCCGAATTCCAGATAGGTCTTATCCAGCGCGGAAAGCTCGTCCTCGCCGATAACGGAGGCCAGTGCTCTGGCGTCGCCCACCTTGGCATAGCTGGAAAACAGCTGGTTGGCCACGGCCTGGTGATCCGCTCGGGTATACCCCTCGCCGATACCATCCTTCATCAGACGCGACAGGGAGGGAAGCACACTTACGGGCGGGTAAATGGACTGCCCGTAGAGCGACCGCTCCAGCACGATCTGACCCTCCGTAATATAGCCTGTCAGGTCCGGAATGGGATGCGTAATGTCATCGTTCGGCATGGTCAGGATGGGGATCTGCGTCACGGAACCCGGTTTTCCCTGCAGAATGCCGGCGCGCTCGTACAGGGTGGCCAGCTCGCTGTACAGATAGCCCGGGTAGCCCTTTCGGGAGGGGATCTCTCCGTTGGAGGAGCTGACCTCTCGCAGGGCCTCCGCAAAGGAGGTCATATCTGTCAGGATGACCAGAATGTGCATGCCGCACTCAAAGGCCAGATACTCCGCCGCCGTCAGCGCTACCTTCGGCGTGATCAGACGCTCCGCCACCGGGTCATTGGCCAGGTTCAGGTAAGTGACCACGTGATCGGACACGCCGCTTTCCTCAAAGGTCCGGCGGAAGAAATCCGCCACGTCGTGTTTCACGCCCATGGCCGCGAAAACAATAGCAAAGGCTTCGTTGGTATCGCCGCCCAGGGATGCCTGCCGCACGATCTGTGCCGCCAGCTTATCATGCGGAAGACCGTTGCCGGAAAAGATGGGCAGCTTCTGTCCGCGGATCAGCGTGGTCAGACCATCGATGGTGGAAATGCCGGTTTGAATAAAGTTCCGGGGATATTCCCGGCTGACCGGATTCATGGGCAGACCGTTGATATTTCGCATGACATCTGCATTGATGGGTCCCAGCCCGTCCGCCGGCCGCCCGATGCCGTCAAAGGTGCGGCCCAGGATCTCGGCCGAAAGGCCCAGCTCCATGGGACGTCCCGTAAGCCGGGTCTGTGTATTCATCAGGGACATGTTTTCGGTACCTGCGAAGACCTGAATCACAGCCTTGTCCTCGGTCAGCGCGGTAATACGGCCCAGCTTTCTGCTGCCGTCCTGGCCGCGGAACTCCACGACTTCCTCGTAGGAGGCATCCTGCACTCCCTCCAGGACGACCATCGGACCGTTGATCTCCGAAAGTCCCAAATATTCTATGGACATATTTTCACTCCTTAGTTCCTGGCCAGCACATCGTCATAAAACTTGTCGATGGCGTCGTGATATTCCTGAAAGCGCTCCGGCTCCTTGTTGGGCACGTCATACTTAATGGAGATCACCCGGTCAAAGATCGGGTCCTCCTTCAGCACGGACATGGGATGGCCCAGGGCCACCAGCTCTCTCGAGCGCTCGTACAGGTACAGGATGGTCTCCATCATCAGGAACTGCTTTTCCATAGGTACGCAGGTGTCCTCCGGATGGAAGGCGTTCTGCTGCAGAAAGCCCAGGCGGATCACGCGGGCGATCTCCAGCACCAGCTTCTGATCGTCCGGCAGCACATCGGAGCCGATCAGCTTTACAATCTCCATCAGGCTGCTTTCCGTATTCAGGATAGATACCAGCTGCGTGCGGTCCTCCATGAAGCGCGGCGACACGGTGTTCTTATACCAGGGCGCCAGGTCCTCCAGGTATTCGCTGTAGCTGGTCAGCCAGTGGATGGCCGGATAATGTCTGGCGTAGGCCAGGGATTTATCCAGGCCCCAGAAGCAGCGGACAAATCGACGGGTATTCTGAGTAACGGGCTCCGAAAAATCGCCGCCCTGCGGGGAGACCGCGCCGATGATGGACACCGAGCCCTCCGTACCGTTCAGGTTGTGCATGTAGCCGGCCCGCTCGTAAAAGGCGGACAGACGCGACGCCAGATAGGCCGGGAATCCCTCTTCCGCCGGCATTTCCTCCAGACGTCCGGAAAGTTCCCGCAGAGCCTCCGCCCAGCGGGAGGTAGAATCCGCCATGATGGCTACATCATAGCCCATATCCCGGTAGTACTCCGCCAGGGTCACGCCGGTATAAATGGAGGCCTCGCGGGCCGCCACCGGCATGTTGGACGTATTCGCGATCAGTGTGGTGCGCTCCATCAAAAGCTTCCCGGTGCGCGGGTCCTTCAGCTCTCCGAATTCCTCCAGCACCTGCGTCATCTCATTGCCGCGCTCGCCGCAGCCGATGTAGATAATGATATCCGCATCCGACCACTTGGCGATGGAGTGCTGCGTCATGGTCTTTCCGGTACCGAACCCTCCGGGAATGGCCGCTGTGCCGCCCTTGGCCAGCGGGAAAAGCGTATCCAGAATACGCTGACCGGTGACCAGCGGCTTGGCCGCGGGATAGCGCTGCTCCGTAGGCCGGGGCACGCGGATGGGCCACTTCTGGGCCAGCGTCAGCTCCGTTTTTGTTCCGTCCGCCTGCACCAGGGTGGCGATGGGTTCCAGAATAGAATACTCACCGTCCGGCTTCACGCTTTCTATGGTGCCGGAAAGATTCGGCGGCACCATGGACCGGTGGGTAATGGAGGAGGTCTCCGGCACCTCTGCAATCACGGTACCTCCCTGCACCTTCTGGCCTGCCGCCACCGTGATATGGGTCTGCCACTTTTTGGACAGATCCAATGAATCCACGGAAACGCCCCGCCCGATAAAACTGCCCGTGCGGAGGGCAATTTCTGAGAGCGGCCGCTCTATGCCATCAAAAATGTTGTTCAGAATGCCCGGTCCCAGAAGCACGGAAATTGCATCCCCGGTGGATTCCACCTCTTCGCCCGGACGCAGTCCCGTTGTCTCCTCGAAGCACTGGATGGTGGTCATCTCCCGGTTCAGCCGGATGACCTCACCCACCAGGCGCTCCTTTCCTATATATACCATTTCCGCCATCTTAAACCCGGTATTGCCCTTCAGGGTAATGACCGGGCCGTTGATGCCGGTAATTACTGCTTTCTTTGCCATGGATATTTATCTCCCGATCTGATTGTTAGAGAACATGGGAAAGCCGGAAGTCCTCCCGAACTTCTTCAAAACGGCCGCGGAAAGAATTATCTATGCGGATATTCATAGATTCGATCACGGCCTGTGTGCCGCCTCCAAAGGATTCCTCCGCCACGGCGATCTCCACATTGTCCGCTGCGGCTTCCTTCTGCAGCGCCGGCAGCAGATCCGCGTCCGAAGGATCAATGGTCACCTCCACCGGCAGGCCTTTTGCAAAGGCAGCCGCGGACCGGATCTGCCGGACCAGCTGCTGCTTATATTCCGGTTTTTTCTTAGCCTCTGCCAGCAGCTGCAGCACTTCTTCGATCAGCTTCTCTGTCAGTTCTTTTTCGCAGGCGGAAAGCTTTCTGCGGCAGGCCACCTGCTCCCTGGCCAGCTCCCGGTTGGAAATCTGCCGGCTCTCCGTGCGCTGGGCTGCCAGCACCTGCTCCCGGTGCGCCTGCTCGCTCTGCTTATGATTTTTCAGCGTGCGGTCCAGGCCCTGCGTATATTTCGCCAGCTCCCCGTAGGTCTTCTGGCGGGCATTTTCCAGTACACTCTCCCGGAAATGCTCCAGTTTTTCTTCTATCGTCATAATGTTTCTCCGTACATTCGCACTTCGACAGGTTCCTCTTACAGCCGCAGGCCGATTGCCTCGTTGACGTAGGAGGTGATAAAGTCCGCGCTGCGCCCGGTGCCGTGACGGTCCGGGATCTCGATCAGCAGCGGAAGCTTGCGCTTCAGGCGCACATCATCGATCAGATCCGGAAATTCCCTGCCGAATTTTTCCGTCAGCAGTATCACGCCATTTTCCGGATCCGCAATGGCGCTCTCCAGCGCCTGCCGCAGCTCCTCCCGGGTGTGCACCACCACACCCTCTACCCCGGCCAGGCGCATCCCTGTCTGGGTATCGTGATTATCCGAGATCAAAAACATGCGCATATCGCTTACACCCGCCCCAGAATCATGAAGGAAATGATCAATCCGTACAGGCAGACACCTTCTGCCAGGCCGACGAAGATCAGGGACTTACCCAGAATGCTGGAATCCTCGGACAGCGCGCCCAGTGCAGCACTGGCTGCGTTCGCAACAGCAAAGCCGCCGCCGATGCAGGACATGCCCGTCACGACCGCCGCGGAAATATATGCCATTCCCGTGGCAAAGCCGCCGTCCGCGGCCGCCTCCGCCGTATCAGCCATCACCGTCGTATTGCCGGTCAGCATCAGAACAGCCGCGATCAGCATCGTACCGAAAAAGCAGACCGCATTCACCGCCAGAGACTTCTGATATCTTCCGCGGCTTCTTTCACCGGCCAGCCAGGCGCCCCACGGCAGTACAAAGCTGAGCACCAGCGCAGCAAAAATCGTAATCGTTACCAGTGTATTCATGATATACCTCCCATGTGGTTATTCTATACCGAACGGACGGAATTCCTTTCCGTCTCCCTTGTAGAAACGTCCGAACATTTCGTAGTATTCCAGACGGAGTACCTGAATGCCCACGATCAGACCTTCCATGCCGGACACAAAAATATTGCCCAGGATCACGATGATCCAGTTGATGCTGCCGCCGTTTTCTGCGCCGGCCAGCGAAAGCACGACCTCCATCATGGCCGCGTGACTGACCGCAAAAGCGCCTACACGCACAAAGGACAGCGTGTTGGAAAAGAAGGAGAGCATGGTCTCGAACAGTTCAAAGAACGTCTCTACCACAAACATGCCCGCGCCTTCATGCAGCAGCGGCCGCTGTTTTTCCATCAGTCTTGTCAGCGGTTCCTTCAGCGCCAGCGCCAGCACCGGAACACCCAGGAAAATGCCCAGCAAAATCCCGGCGGGCAGCGAATGTCCGGTAATGAACAGAAGCACGGTGATGGTCAGTGTCCCGTAGAATATCAGTCCCGCCACGCCGTTGGTGCCGAACCATTTTTCGCCCGGCTCATGCAGCCGCGTGGCGTTGATGATCTGCATCACCATGGTGGAAAGAATCAGGAACATGCCGAACACAATAGCCACTGCAAATACCGTATTCAGGTTTCCGATTACCGGAATCTGCGTCATGGCCTCCTTGGGCCGCAGCCACAGGGCCGGGATCACATTTTCAAAGCCAAAAATGCTTCCGTACAGTACCCCAAAGATACTGGAGAAGAAACCTGCGGATGCGATGATGCCTGCCAGCGCCATGTGCTTAAAGCGATACAGCAGATATCCGCCCACCAACAGGCACAGCCCCTGTCCCAGGTCTCCGAACATGGCTCCGAACAGAAGCGCATAGGTCAGCGCCACAAAAATGGTGGGATCCAGCTCCTTATAATTGGGCATTCCGTACATCCGCACGTACAGCTCAAAGGGCTTCACGATGGCCGGATTCTTCAGCTTGGTGGGCGGCGAGGAAAACACATCGCCCTCCGGCTCCTCAATAATGCAGCTGATGGCGTAATCCTCCGCGATTGCCGTCTTAAAGGCCTCCGCATCTTCCGCAGACATCCAACCGCACAGGATAAAATAGGTCTTATTATGCTTCTCCTGGGTGCAGGCGGCCAGTTTGCGCACATCAAAGTGGCGGTTCATCTCCAGAAGTCTGGCCCGGGCACGCAGGATCTCCTGCTCTCTATCCTGTACAATATGCTTTACGGACAGCTCCATATGCGCGATATCCTGCTCGATATGACGGCACTCCCGCTGCAGCCCCTCGTAGGCTTCGCCGGCCGTTCCCTCGTAGGAATCCGGCAGGAAGATCCGCTCAAAATGCAGGGTAGACAGCACCGCATCCAGCCGCTCTGAATGGTCCTCCAGCACAAAGCAGAGTCCCCACACATATTGCTTCTCCGACTCGCAGCGGATAAAGATCACATCCGGATTCTCATCCACATATTGTTCGAACTGCTTTATATACAGCCGCGGGATCCGCCCAAAGCGGTATTTCACAAAACGGAAATGCAGCAGTTCAGGGATGGAAAGCGGCAGCATACGGTACGGCGCGATCTGTTTCCGAAGCTCGTCCTTTTCCGCCAGCTCTGCCTTCTTCTGCGTAATTTCCTCTTCTTTTTCCCGGATTGCCATTTCCACATCCTCCAGAATGCGAATGGCATCCTCCACCTCCGGAAGCTCGCCTTCCGGTTCTGCATCCTCCGGCAGCATGGCCGCGTATGTGTCGGCCTTGGCAATCCAGGGCCGATACGGGTTCACCTGCAGATAGGGGGTCAGATCTCTCACCGAAGAGAGCTCCGACAGCGCATTTTCCAGGTGCATGGGATATTTGATCAGGTAGGTTTCCACCACCCGGTCAATGTCCTCTTTCGGCCCGGTAATGCTTAAGAATTTCATTTTCTCAATCATAATATCCTCTTGTTTCCTCGCCCGAATAGCACTGAATCCGCGGAACTATTCCCGATGGATCAGGCCAAGAATGGCTGCGGGATCCAGCCCGTAACGGATGCCCTCCAAAGCTGTGGTCAGGCGGTCCACTTCGTGTTCCTTCCTATATAAATAGGACCACAGTATAGCCATGGAATGCGGGTGCTTGACGGACTCTTTTTCCAGTGTTCCCTTCAGCACGGTCACATAGCCCTCTTCCAGGGTCTGAGGCGTCAGCTCTTCATACCTTTTTGCGTACCAGGTTCCCGCCAGCGCCTCCGAAAAAGCCTCCGGCGTCTCCGCCGCCGTCAGGGCTTTTAGATCCCTGCGGTGAATATGATGCTCCACCGGGATCAGCATGGCCAGGACATCCTGGGGCGTCAGTCCGGAATACCTTCTGGACCGGGCGATCCAGTTCAGATTGATCATATCAAACTTGGCCCCAAAAGCTTCCGTAAGCACTGCCAGATCAGCACCGGACGCGATCTTGCTCCGGCTCTTCCAGATCTGCGCAAAATAATACATATCCAGCGCCATCTCCAGATCGAACAGCGATACCTCTTCACCCATCAGCCGCGAGAGCGGAGCATAATATTCGCTCCCCTCCAGCGCCGCAATGGCTTCCGCCAGACTGTTCGCGTCATCCAGACGCTGTATATTCAGCTTGGAGTGACGGGCAAAAAAATCTTCCGCCCCGTACAGCAGAGGCAGTACGCTTTTGCCGTCGACTGCCAGCCGGAAGCACCGCTTGATCAGCGACACCTCGTAGCGCTTAAAATACAGTGTCAGGAACTTCCGCTGTCCGGCATCCGCAAAGTGATAGATTCGCTGGTAATCCTCGTAAATCGAAAGATTCAGCACGCGCTCCACATCGCCCCGGTGCACGTCCAGTTCCGGAATGGAGGCCAGGGCCTTTTCGTAGCCCGGGTGCTTCCGCAGCCAGGAAAAGGCATCCGCGACCGTGGGGAACTGTGCAATTTTTTCAAAGTCCTGCTCCGTCAGCATCTTCGCCTGCATTGCCTTCAGCTTGGCAGAGATACCGCTGTAGGATGTCAGTCC
This sequence comes from uncultured Lachnospiraceae bacterium, assembly GCA_946537305.1. GTDB lineage: Bacteria > Bacillota > Clostridia > Lachnospirales > Lachnospiraceae > UBA3305. The sequence continues at coordinate 20,558 of CAMNFR010000026.1, forward strand.
TCCCATGGGCTATCCCTCCAGTATACGTCTGGCCAGACCCTCCGCCAGGAAGGAATGTTTTTCTGCAAAGGCAGTCCGCATTTCCTCTATGCGGCGGTCCGTCTCCTCCCGCAGAGCGGTCAGTTCCGCTTCCCGCTGGGCGTCCAGTTCCGCACGAATCTGCGTGATCGCCTGTTCCGTTTCTTCCTGCTGCTTCCGGTCAAACGCCTCCGTCTGTTCTTTTATTTTGGCGGCATAGGCCTCTTTCTGCTCCGGCACCCGGCTCATCACCCGCGCCGCAGCCGCTTCTATATCCGCCAGCTTTTCAATAATCTGTTCCAAGGCATTTACCTCCGGTTCCGGGGGTAGTCCCCCCTTCCTCATAACCTCCTATTTTACAACTCCCTGCCTAAAAATCAAGCCCAAACCGCTCGCAGCGTTCTCTTTTAACAGTTTCTAAATACTTCCTTCAAAAAAGCCTAAAGAAAGACGGCCGCACCGCCGTCTTTCTTCTCTTTTATTTCTTCTGATCAGCTTCCCAGATCAGCTCCTCCAGGGTGGCATATAGGTGGTCCGGCTCGACCGGCTTGGAAAGATGCGCGTTCATGCCCACCTGCAGGGACTGCTGCACATCCTCATCAAAAGCATTCGCCGTCATGGCAATGATCGGGATTACCTTTGCGTCCGGCCGGTCCAGGGCACGGATAGCCGCAGTCGCCGCCAGGCCGTCCATTTCCGGCATTCGCACGTCCATCAGGACCGCATCATAGGTCCAGCATTCGCTCTCGGAGAACACCCGCACTGCTTCCTTTCCGTTGACCGCATGATCGATAGACGCGTCCTTCATGATGATCAGCTGTTTCATGATCTCCGCGTTGATCATAATATCCTCTGCCAGCAGAATACGGCGCCCGCACAGAGAAGCCCTCTGCTTCTCCCCGGCGGCATTCATGCTGTTCCGGCGGGCAATGCGCTGGAATTCATCCAGAACGTTGGAGGCAAAAAGCGGTTTTGCCAGGAAGCTATCCACCCCTGCGTGCAGGGCATCATCCAGAATATCATCCCAGTTATAAGCCGTCAGAATGATCACCGTGGTCTCGCAGCTGTAGCGCTTACGGATCTCCTTTGCCACCTGCAGTCCGTCCATTTCCGGCATCTTCCAGTCCAGAAGGACCAGATTGTAGGGCTCATGCTTGGCATGGTGCAGCTCGATCATCTGCAGCGCCTCCGGCCCGGAAAGACAGGTGTCCGCACGAATGCCTGCCTCATCCAGCACCAAATGAGCGTGCTCGCAGGCAATGGGATCGTCATCCACCACCAGCACTCGCATATCCCGCGGGCTGATATATGTCATTTGTTCTGTCCGGCGCTCACAGTTTTTCAGCGTCACAACAACGGTAAACTCCGATCCGACTCCCTTCTCCGATTCCACGTGAATGGAGCCGTTCATCATTTCTACGATACTTTTTGTGATGGCCATCCCCAATCCCGTGCTGCCGTACTTATTGTTGCGGCTGCTGTCCTCCTGCGTGAAGGAATCAAAGATCTTCGGGATAAAGGATTTATCCATGCCGATCCCGGTATCGGCGACCACAAATTTCAAGGTAGACTGATCCCCGAAGGCGGCCGTCTTTTCCACGGTCATGGTCACACTGCCCGGCGCCTCCGTAAATTTAATGGCATTGCTGAGAATATTGATCAGCACCTGCTTCAGCTTCAGATCGTCGCCGATATAATAATCGTCCACGTGGCCATTGATGCGGCACTCGAACGAAAGGCCCTTGTCGCTGCACTGAGACATGACCATGGTATTGATCTGCTCCAGCATATTGCTGAAGGAAAACTCCTCTTTCCGCAGCGTCAGCCGGCCGGATTCTATGCGGCTCATATCCAGGATATCGTTGATCAGCCCCAGCAGATGTCTGGCGCTCCCGCCGATCTTTTCCAGATACTCCCGGGTCTCCGGGGTGAGTGTTTCATCCTTTAAGGCCAGGCTGTTGAGACCGATGATGGCATTCATGGGCGTGCGGATCTCATGGCTCATGTTAGAAAGGAAGGCGGTCTTGGCGTGATTGGCTTCTTCCGCCGCCGCCAGCGCCGTCGCCAGCGCCCGGTTCCTGGCCAAAGACTCTCTCATTTCCGCATCAATAATGGTAAAACCTACGCCCACGGCGTGTACAATGTGGTCATCCCGGTCTTCCGCGTGGCGCACGCCTGCCATACGGAGCATCTCATAAAACTCCCGGCCGTTCCTGTGCACCAGATACCGATAGGCAATGATCACTTCTTTCGCCAGTGCGCTTCTCACATGATCCGGCTCAATAAATTTCAGGAAGCCTTCTCTGTATTCTTCATCCACATACAGCTCGCCGTATTCCCGGAAGCACTCCAGATAAGGGAAATGTTCTCCTTCCGGCGTCCGCTTTTGATCCTCCGGATCTGCGCGGTAACATACGGCATCATCGATATCCAGATTCACGTGATAGACGCTTCGGTAGTCGGACGCCATCGCCGTGATCATTTTATCCTGTTCTTCCCGCCGGCGCTGCTGTTCCAGCAGCTGCTCCTGCAGGGATACTTTTTCTTCCAACTCCTGCTGTCTGGCCGCAGAAGCCGCTTCCGCTGTCTTGATGCGGGTCATCTCCGTAACATCTACGCACATGCCCAGCAGGCATTTTCTTCCGCTGGTATCCGTGAAGGTGGTCTTGGTAGTCTGCAGATTGCGGATCACCTTGCCGCCGGCATCCGGAACATCCTCGAAGAAAATGTAGGCACCTTCCATGGACAGCGTTTTTTTATCATCCGCTACAAAGTGGTCCGCCGTTGCCTGATCAAAAATCTGATGGTCTGTCAGGCCGACCACCTCTTCCGGTGTCTTTTTGTGGGCATATTCCGCAAAGGCCTGGTTGCAGGCCAGATAAACGCCGGTCTCCGCATCCTTGGAGAAGCTCATGGCCGGCATATTGGTCAGCAGCGAGGAGACGGAGCCCATCAGTTCTGCCAATTTGGCCGCATTCTGTACCTCCTGCGTCAACCGCAGGTTCTCCTCCTCCGCCCGCTTTGCCTCCTGCAAGGCCCGCTGCATGGCCTGGCCCTGGCGAACATCCTCATCCACATCCTTAAAGCCGCAGACAATGCCCATTTTCCCGCCGGGCATATTGACCTTGGCAAATTCAATACGGAAATAACGCTTGCTGCCATCATCCATGACCCGCAGATAATTCACCGTGTACTGCGGCCGGATGCGCAGGCGATCGGCAATGTTAGAGAGCATCAGGTCCTCCTGCAGACGTTCCTGATCCTCCGGGGCGACTGTCGTCCGGATATAATAATCCTTCGCCATGGAATATTTTAATCTGCCCAACGCATCCCGAATAGGCACAGCATGTGTGGTAGTGCCCTCCGTATCCCCCCGATACAGGGAAAAGCTCTCGGTCTCCACATCATTGATCAGCCACACCGTATGGTAAGATTCACTTAGGGCCTCTATGACCGCCTGTCGAACGGCCAGATCAGATTCCATGCGCTTTCTTTTTTCCGTAATATCCGAAATAAAGACATAGTAGATGCCGCCGTAGGCATCGGTCTCCGTGTAATGGCCATAATCGTCCACCCAGCGGATACCGCCGTCCTTCCTGACAATGCGATATTCTACATAGTCCATATTTTCTTCGTTTTCTTCGATCTGCTCCACGATCGACTCGGAGACAGCTTTATAATCCTCCGGATAAAGCATGCCGCGGAATGTAAAGCCTGTGAGCTCCTTGAATTCCGCCAGGTCCCGGCAGCCAAAAATATCAAAGACCGCCTGGTTGGCATACAGCAGCTCCTCCGGCTGCTCTGCTTTATAAATAAAGAAGCCTCCCGGCATGTGGCGTCCGATTTCCTCCACAAAACCAAGCGTCTGTTCGTTCAGCTGAAATTGTTTTCCAAACATCGCCTGCCTCCTACTGCCAGTCTATCCGACTATGTCTATCACCGGTTTCTTGCATATCCTTATTTTATTATTATAAAGGGAAGGGCGCGCGATAGCAAGCTTTTCCGAAAAGTGTTATTGTTTTCCATTGTCGCAATATTTCGCCATCTTCTTTCAGAAGGCTCTGTCCGTTTTCTTCAACTGCCGTTTGATGTCCCGAAGAAAATATTGTATAATTATCCGAAGGAAACGAAAACAGGACGGCAGCTAAAGTATACCAGCTGCACTGAAGGAGTATCATCTATGGAATGGAAAATTGAAAAGAATCACATTTCTTTGTTGAATGAGAAGCAGCAGATCGTGGCTTATGTCACCTTTCCGGAGGTTGGCGCCAACACGGTGGATATCGCACACACGGTAGTAAGCCCCGCGCTCCGCGGACAAGGTATTGCCGGAAAGCTGATGGAAAAACTGACAGAGGTGCTCCGGGCGGACGGCCGAAAGGCTGTGCTCAGCTGCGCCTACGCCGTTCGCTGGTTTAACGAACACCCGGAAAATGCGGACGTTCTTGCCAAATGATTGCCAATAAAGGCGACACAAAAACAAGATCCGAATAATGTAATAGATCTTGACAAAGGAGAACATCATTATGAACCGATATCGGCTGCCCTACCACCTGATCGTGGAGCAGGGCGTATTTTCACGTGTGCCGGAAGTCATGGCAGATGTTCTTCCGGGCATCGATCAGAAAAAAGCAATTATTGTTACAGAAGAAAACCTGGCACAGATTTTCGGAAATGTACTGGCAGCACTGGAGGAGGATTTCCCGCACTGCGAAAGATATCTGCTCACGGAGCAGACCTATGACAATGCGGTGGCACTGGCCAAGTATATCACCATGAACGATATTTCCACCGTCATCGGCCTGGGCGGCGGCACCGCGCTGGATCTGGCCAAGTTTGCGGCATTTGTCAGCAAAACTCGCTTTATTTCCCTTCCCACGACCCTGAGCAACGACAGCCTGGCCTCGCCGGTCGCCGTGCTGGGAACCGAAGGGAAGGCCCGAAAGACCTTCCGCTGCACCATTCCGGACAGCATCCTTGTGGACACCGATGCCATCATGGGCGCGCCGGTTCGCCAGCTCCTTTCCGGCGTAGGCGACACCATCAGCAAATATACTGCGCTCAATGACTGGAAGCTGGCCCATTCCGTCGGAAACGACCACGTAGATGACTTCGCCTATATGATTTCCAAGATGGCCTTCAACTCCATCTGCTATAATGACCAGAAGGAACTGAAGAGCGTAGACTTCCTGAAGCGCCTGACCCAGGCACTGGTGATGGGCGGCCTGGCCATGGAGATTGCCGGCTCCTCCCGGCCCAGCAGCGGGTCCGAGCATCTGTTCAACCATGCGCTGGAGGAAAAATTCAGCGATTACGTAAGTGTTCCCCACGGAATTGCCGTGGCCATGGGAAGCTACGGCGCCTGCAAGTTCCAGCAGCGGAATCTGAAGAAAATCGAGCGCGTGATCAAGGATTACCAGATCCCGGTCCAGCCCTCATCCTGGAAAATTACGGAAGAGCTGTTCATCCATGCCTGGCAGGAAGCCGCTTCCACCCGGCCGGAGCGCTATACCATTCTCAACAACACCGACCTCTCTGACAGCCGGCTCGCCGAGCTGTACGCGGAGATGGAGGAAGTATTCGCATAGCAGGCGAGCGCAGTGGGCAAACGCCGACGGCTGCGTATATATTCGAACAACGTTTTATAAAATAGAAACCGCCCGGAGGCTATGATTTCCATAGGTCCGGACGGTTTTTCTGTGTCAATTCACGGGATTGTTCCTCCCGCCAGCGTCGAATGGCTTCGTGATTTCCGGAGAGCAATACCTCCGGGACTGCTTTACCGTCATAGACGGCCGGCCGAGTGTACTGGGGGTATTCCAGCAATCCGTTTTCAAAGGATTCATCCTGCGTGCTTTCTTTCCGCAGCGCCCCCTCCGCTAACCTGGTAATGGAGTCTATAAGGACCATGGCCGGTACCTCGCCGCCGCTCAGCACATAATCCCCAATAGAGATCTGTTCCTGTGCGTACTCATTGATCCGGGCATCCATCCCTTCGTAATGCCCACAGATCAGGATCAGATGCTCCTCCTGCCCCAGGCGATGTGCATCCGCTTGTCGGAAAGGATGTCCCGTCGGCGTCAGGATCACAGTATGTGCCGGAATCTCCGGAGTCATCCCTTTTGCATGTTCCAGTGCCGCAAGCAGCGGCGGAAACCGCAGGATCATGCCCGCGCCGCCCCCGTACGGGGAATCATCGATATGCCGGAAGCTGCCGCCCGCAAAATCCTTTATATCCACCAGCTGCAGCGTCAGCGTCCCGGCCTCCTGCAGTCTTCGGATGATCGGCGCCTTCCGGATACCGTCAAACAGCTCCGGAAAGATAGTAAGGACAGAGATGGTCATAAAATTCCTCTCCTACTTTCACTTTCAGTATTCTACTCGATAACTCGTTCTCTTTTTCTTGTTACTGGCATCATATTCACTACCTTTCTTTTTTATTTTCTTCATCATACCATTCCTTTTCATTTTAACGCAAGATATCACGTAATAATTTACAATGTTTATTTCACGATTCCTTTGAGTTAGAATCCATTTTACCGTTTCCAAGCGTTTCAGCTATCTCTCCGTCCCCTATAAACACAGCCAAGTTTTCGGATGACTTTTCATCACCTCTGCGGTATAATAAGAACAACCATTGGAAAATAATGCAAAACACAGGAGGAAGGATACATGCGCGAAACAGAGATCTATCAAGAATGGCTCTCCCGGCTTCCGGAGGATGACCCCATGCGGGCAGAGCTCCTGGCGATAGGGGATGACGAACAGGAGATCCGGGAACGCTTTTATCAGGAAATTGTTTTCGGGACAGCCGGCCTCCGCGGCATCTGCCGGGCGGGGACCAATGGCATGAATCCACTCACCGTAGGGCGCGCGACCGCAGGCATCGCACGGTATCTGCTGGGCTCAGGCCTGGATGTATCCAAAGGCGCTGTGATTGCCTACGACTGCCGCTATCACTCACAGGAATATTCAGAACTGGCGGCACAGATCCTGGCAGGTCATGGAATCCGCGTTTACCTCTTCCCGTCCATGCGGCCGACGCCGGAGCTTTCTTTTGCCATCCGCCGGTTGGGTGCCATTTCCGGCATCAACATGACGGCCAGCCATAACCCCAAGGAATACAATGGCTATAAGGTCTATCAGGATGACGGCGCCCAGATTTCCGGCGCTGTTTCCGATGGCATTCTGGCAGAAATCCAAAAACTCACCCTGTTCGATGACTTCTGCGCCATTCCGCTGGCTGAGGCGGAAAAGAAAGGGCTTGTCGTCATGCTGGGCGAGGAGATGGACCGCGCCTATCTGGATTATGTAAAGAGCATGTCCCAGCGGGGCGACGCGGAACTGGATAAGACCATCTCTGTGGTCTACACCCCCCTGAACGGCGCCGGCAGTATTCCCATGCAGACGGTAGCTAAAGAACTGGGGTATACCAATTTCGCCATCGTAGAAGAGCAGAAGGATCCGGACCCTGAATTTACCACCGTGGGCTATCCCAACCCGGAAGATCCAAAAGGATTCCATCTGGCGGAAGCACTGGGCCGTGAAAGAGGTGCCGATGTCCTGATTGCCACCGATCCGGACAGTGACCGTATGGCCGTGGAGATCCCGGACGGTGCGGGCAGCTACCGCCCCTTAAACGGCAACCAGACCGGTGCGCTCCTGATCGCATACATGGCAGAGAGCCAGGCAGCTGCCGGAACACTGCCGAAAAATGCTGCCATGGTCAAATCTATTGTGACCGGCGACATGGGCCGCGCCATCTGCGATGCCTATCATATCAAAGTATACGAGGCACTGACCGGGTTTAAGAACATCTGCGGCGTGATCCCCCGCTTGGAAAAAGAGGGCTATACCTGCTTCTTCAGTTACGAAGAAAGTATCGGCTGCGCCCCCGGGGATCAGGTGCGGGATAAAGACGGTATCCTGGCCGGCATGCTGGTCATGGAAGCCGCCGCATGGTACAAAAAACGCGGCATGACCCTGGCGGATGCTATGGAGGAGCTGTACCAAAAGTACGGTTACTTTGCAGAGGATCAGATATCACTGGTACTCAAGGGTCTGGCCGGTCAGGAACGCATCGGCCGCATGATGGATGCCATCCGCGGCGGAAAGCCTTCTCACTTCGGAAGCCTTGGTGTAGCGGAGATCACGGATTATCTCCATGGATACCAGGATATTCCCGCATCCAATGTATTGAAATTCCGCATGGAAAACGGAGACTGGTTCGCCATGCGCCCCTCTGGCACAGAGCCGAAGATCAAGTTCTACTTCTATGCCGTCACGGACAGCCGTGAAACCTCCGAGGCAAGGGTGAAAGCCCTGCGGGAGGCGGTCATGGAAACCGTGGAATCCATCGAGTAAATCTTATTAACACCCATGATTGAGACTAAAACTCCCCGCCGGGTCATCCCGGACGGGGAGTTTTTTCTCTTATTTTATCCCGGAATGAGAATGAGCTTCCTGATCCGTAGTTCTATGTTATGCAGCCCGCTTACGTTTTTTCTTTATGATAACTCCAGCCGCCAGCGCGGCTGCGCCGACCATACCACCAAAAATTCCAAAACGGAGCGGACGGTTTGCCCACAGGATCTTCCACCGACTCTCAGAAACAGAGACATCCTGCACCGTAAGTTCCAGGCAGTTTGGCTGCCCTTCGCTATCCGCAGCACTGTCTTCACAGCGGATTCGTATATCCTGGTACAGGCCCTGCGGAAGATTAAAACTCACCTCTCCGTCATTTTCCTCCAGTGCCTGCAGCAGTGCTTCCCCTGAAAGATCCAGCAACATCTCCTCTGTCTTTTCCCGGGCATTCACCCGGAAAACCTGCAGAGAAGAAAGCTCACCGCCGTCATCTGCAGGAATCAGCGTGACCCTCTGCTGGTCGGTCTGATAGCGTCCGTGTTCCTCCATGCCGGAAATGCTGACGCGCGGTGCCGTCCGGTCCACCACAAAACGAACCGCTGCATCCTTTATATCGCTGTAAGCATCATTTTCTGCCCGGTCCGTGGAGGAGACCACGACCGTATATGCCCCCTCTCCGGCAAAAAGCCTGCCCGGGAGGGTATATACATACTGCTTCCAGCCTCCTTCCGGGGTTGCCGCCGCCACGGTAAAATCCGTCCCTTCTCTCAAAGACTTCCCGTTCAGTGTGACCTCATAGCTTTTCAGTTCATCTGCGTTGACTTCCGTTATCTGCAGGTCCTCAGTCACCTGCTGTACATAATATTGCTTCACGATCTCCGCTGTCTCGGCGCCAAGTTCAAAAACCGAGCCGTTCCGATTGACAGAAAATGTCAGGAAAGGCTCCTGCGTCCCTGTTCCGGCGGCTGTATTGCCGGCTCGGTCAGATGCCGTGCAGAAGATGCGGTAGATGCCATCCTGCGCTAGATTTTTCACCACATATTTCGCACCGCGCGAAATCTCTTTCACTGCGCCGGCCGGAAGATCTCTTGTAACAAAATGATCCCCCTCCCGCAGCACCGCCGCCAACCGCACATCAAAGCGATCATAATTTGTATCCGTGACCGCGATCTCAAATCCAATATCCCCTTCTGAGCGATTGGCCGACCGGTCCGTGATCCCCGTCACCTTCATCTCCGGCGGCGTACAATCGATCACAAAATCATCTCCCGGATAATCAGCCGCGGGATTTCCGGCTGGGTCCGTATAATCAATGTCGAATATGTACCTGGCGTCCGCCGCGAAGGTA
>CAMNFR010000027.1 GCA_946537305.1 uncultured Lachnospiraceae bacterium
TTCAGCCGCTTAAAGCGGCTTTAGAAGCTCGCGTTTTTAAACGTGAGAGGTTCACTCTGGATAATCTGGACAAGGTATCAGGAGGTGCCAAAAATCCTTCGGGTGGCGCAGTGTACCGGCTGCCGGATAACTGCCCGAACTGCGGAAATCCATTAATAAAGACCCGTAACGCCAAAAAGGTCACCTGCATGGTATGCGACGCAGAGATCGTAGCGGAAAGAATTCACTAACATAGAGTGATTTGGCGAAAACCCGAGTGCAATTTGGTGATGTGTCAAGAGGCAATAAAAAGAAGAGGGAAGCGGATATGATAAAAGAACAACTGATCTTATACAGAAATCCCCGCCGTGCGGAGATTCTGGACTATATGGAGGAACTGATGTCCGGCGATGACGGGCATATCTACGAGGCGTTTCATCTGTTGACGGAGATGGCAGCGCACCACGGTTTTGAAGGAAATGTCTGGCATGACTATCTGGCGTACGTGCTGGCCAATCACGAAAATGCCTTCAGTACGGCCTGCGAGGTGGTGGGGCGCGTGGAGGGTTCCGTGAATGAAATGGCCCGTCATGATATCCGCCGCTTCCGCCAGTGGTTCAAGTATGACCTGGAGGAATTGGATGCAAAGTACGGCACCACCCTGTTTGCCGTCTTAAAGAATTATCAGAGCGTGCGCGGACAGAGCAAGGATTATAACCAGCGGGTCCGCAACCGTATCCTGACCCTGGCAAAGGAGCTGGCCTCCGCGGAGTCCGAGGAGGAGTTTCTGAACAACCTGACAGATTTCTACCAGCATTTCGGCGTAGGGAAATTCGGCCTGCACAAGGCCTTCCGCATTGAGAACCGGAACGGGAACGTGGAGATCCTGCCCATCACCCGCACCGAACACGTGAACCTTTCGGATCTGGTGGGCTACGAGAGCCAAAAGGCAAAGCTGGTGGAGAATACGGAGGCATTCCTGAGGGGAAAGAAGGCCAACAATGTGCTGCTCTACGGCGATGCCGGCACAGGCAAATCCTCCAGTATCAAGGCGCTGATGAACGAATATTACGAGCAGGGACTGCGCCTGATCGAGGTGTACAAATACCAGATGCGGGATCTGCTTGCGGTCATCGGTCAGATCAAGAATCGCAACTACAAGTTCATCATCTATATGGATGACCTCTCCTTTGAGGAATTCGAGACAGAATACAAGTATATGAAGGCCATCATTGAGGGCGGCATGGAGCGGCGTCCCGACAATATGCTGATCTATGCCACCTCCAACCGGCGGCACCTGATCAAAGAGACCTTCTCCGATTCCCGCACGGGGGATGATGATCTGCACAAGACCGACAGCGTACAGGAGCGGCTCTCGCTGGCAGCCCGCTTCGGCGTAAGCATTTATTACGGCAAGCCGCTGAAGAAGGATTTCCAGGAAATCGTACGCGTACTCGCAGCCAGAGAAGGCCTGGATATCCCGGAAGAAGAGCTTCTGATGGAAGCCAACAAGTGGGAACTGTCTCACGGCGGCATGAGCGGACGCACCGCCACCCAGTTCATCACCTGGCTGGCCGGGACCAGAGAGTAATTTGACAGATTATTTGCGACACATCATTTTGTCGCTTCCTGTTCTCATTCCCTTGGTGCGCCAGGCAGCGCACGGAAATTCCGGAAATGAAAAATGAATCCTGACGATGTGCAAAAGGATCATCTGATGTGAAATATTGTTAATTACGTGCAAAAAACCGGGGTAGCAATTATGGCTTGCTACCCCGGTTTTTGCACACCGAAAGACCCAGAATCATATACAATCAGAGCTGGGGCAAAATATGGACTTTCAGATACAATGTGATACCCTTTCTTTTGTTGGATCACTGCTAAAAAATCAGAAAAGGGGTATCAAATCCATTTTAGTACCCCACGATTCTGCACAAAAGGAATATCTGATGTGAAATACTGTTAACTGTGTGCAAGAAACCGGGGTAGCAATTATGGCTTGCTACCCCGGTTTTTGCACCAGTATTCCCGGTCATACTATATACGCGATAAACTATATAGATAAACTATATAATAATAAACTGTAGCAACGGTCTCTCTATGTAAAAAGCTTCCAGCTCCGCGTACTTTTTAGATCAGCCGCTTGGATTTTTCTGTGGCCTGGACCACGGCATTGATGGTGGTGTGGCGGAAGCCGCCTTCTTCCAGCGCCTGCACGCCTTCGATGGCGGTGCCTCCGGGGGAGCAGACCATATCCTTCAGGGCGCCGGGGTGCATTTCCTGTTCCTGCAGCAGCTTGGCCGTGCCCATGACGGTCTGGGCTGCCAGGTGCAGCGCCTGGGGGCGGGAGAGTCCCTGTTTTACGCCGCCGTCTGCCAGCGCTTCAATGAACATAGCCACGTACGCGGGGCCGCTGCCGGAAAGACCGGTCACGGCATCCAGATGCCGCTCCTCAATCCATTCCACGGTGCCAACGGCGGACATCAGCCGTTCTGCCTCTGCTTTTTCTTCCTCCGTGAAATCCGTATCGCTGCAGCAGACCATGCAGCCTGCCCCCACCAGGGCGGGCGTGTTGGGCATAATACGCAGCACGCGCAGGAAATAGCTGCCGCCGAATTCCTTCAGCTTGCGGCTGGTCACGCCGGCGGCGATGGACATCAGCGCCTTGCCCTCCAGCGCGGAGCCGGCGGTGCGCAGTACCTTGGACACCTTGTCCGGCTTCACGGCCAGCAGCATCAGGTCGCATTCCGCGCACAGCGCGCGCAGTGTCTCCACCAGACGGATGCCCGCGGCCTCGGCCTTGCGTTTGGCGTACGGATTCACTTCATATACCAGTATATTTTCCGGGGCCAGCGCGCCAGCCTTAACAATAGAAGAGGCAATGGCGGACCCCATGTTCCCATATCCGATCAATCCCAGTTTCTTTTCCATAGACTACATCCTCCGAACCTGTATTAAGGCACATTTTAATCTGTTATTCTGCATATGTCAAGTGTAAACGATCTGTAAAACGAAGAAGTACAAAGATCTGCATACAAATGCAGCAGAATCCACACGGCAGTCATGTGCTGAATGCAATATGATTCGCCGGGCAGTCATATGTTAAATAATATAATTCGCCGTGCGATCAGGCTTCGTATACAATGTTTCCGTCGCAGATCGTGGCATATACTTTTCCGTACAATGTCTGTCCGGTGAACGGGGAATTGATGGCCTTGGAGGAATAACCTTCGACCACCCAGCTCTCCTCCGGCGCGTACAGCACCAGGTCGGCCGGGGCGCCGGGCGCGATTCCCTGCGGATTCAGATGATACAGTCTGGCAGGGGCTGCGCTCATTTTATCCATCAGCTCCATCAGAGAGATATATCCGCCCCGCACCAGCGTGGTGATGCCAAGAGCCAGTGATGTCTCCAGACCGATGATGCCGCTGGGCGCTTTGGCAAACGGCAGGGCCTTTTCCTCCGCGGAGTGCGGTGCGTGGTCCGTGGCGATCACGTCGATGGTGCCGTCCATCAGGCCCTGAATGATGGCCAGTCGGTCCGCCTCGGTTCGCAGCGGCGGATTCATGCGGGCATAGGTCCCGTGGATCAGGACATCCTTTTCGGTGAGGGTAAAGTGATGCGGCGTGGCCTCGGCGAACACCTTCGCGCCGCTCTTTTTGGCCTGCCGGACAATAGCTACGGAGCGTCCGGAGCTGATGTGCTGAATGATGACTCTGGCGCCGGTGTCGCGGGCGATCTCGCAGTCGCGGGCGACCATCACTTCTTCCGCCAGCGCGGAGGCGCCGCCCACGCCGAGGGCATCCGCCACGGGGCCGGCGTTCACGCCGGGGGATGCGATAAACGCAGGGTCTTCCTCATGCAGGCTGACGGGCAGATCCAGCGCTACCGCGGTCTCCATGGCTTTCCGCAGCAATCCCTCATCCATGATGGGGATGCCGTCATCCGTAAAACCGGCCGCGCCGGCCTTTGCCAGGGCAGGCATATCCGTCAGCTCCTTCCCGGCCAGATCCCGTGTCACGGAGGCAGCCTGCAGCACGTGGATGCCGGTCTGACGTCCCCGCTCCAGATTGGCCTCCAGGAGTTCGGGCGTGCTGATGGTGGGCTTGGTATTGGCCATCATCACGACGGTCGTGAAGCCGCCCTGTTTTGCGGCGTCCGCGCCGGTAAAGATATCTTCCTTATAAGTAAGTCCGGGATCCCGGAAATGAACATGCGTATCGACCAGTCCCGGGGAGAGCACCAGATCGGTGCCGTCGATCACCCGGACACAGCCGGTGATATCCAGGGCCGGTCCGACGTCAAAGATGGCATCCCGTTTGATCAGGACATCGCCGATGCAGTCTGTCCGGGTGACAGGGTCCAGAATTCTAACATTGGTAATAGCGATCATAAGGATCTCCTTTCAAAATGCAGGCCGCCGAGCGGTGTGGGTATTTTTACAGAAAATGTCACCTGACAGCAACAGATGTCCACGCGGAATCGTGTGCGGCGCTGGCCGCGATGGCCTCGCACACATCTACGACCTGCGCGGCTTCCCGGAAGGTGGGGACCTCCTCGCCCGCGTAGAAATGCTGCATCAGGGATACGAACGTGTCGTTAAATCCGTTGCCGAAGGCAAATATTTCAGAATGCACGCCCTGGCCCCGGAGAGCCGTGTGCAGCACGTTGTTTTCTTCTTCATTCCACCAGAGATTTCCATTTTCGCAGGTGATTTCCAGCGACAGGCGGTTGCCGCGGCCCGGGGAAATCTCCGAAAGCATCACGTTGCCCATGGCGCCGTCCTCATAGCGGAAGGTAATGCAGGCCGCATCCTCCGAATTCACGCGGAGAGGACGGGCGTTTTCCGATGTCCGGGCGTTTTCCGCTGCCCGGGCGTTTTCCGATGTCCGGGGGCTGTTTTTCCCTGCATCAGAGCATGTCGGCACATTGTCCGGAGCTGCTGTACTGCCTGGCGTCGCTGTACTGCCTGGCGTCGCTGCGCCTTCCGGAGACACCTCCATCATGCCATCCTTCACGATGCGGTCCGGGAAGAAATTCGCAAAACTGGCGGACACAGCCGTCACCTTTTTCCCGGTAATGTACTGCGCGGTATCGATCCAGTGGCTGCCGATTTCCGTGACCGCACGCATGCCGCCGGAAAGTTTTTCGTCATAGCGCCAGTCATAGGGGGCCGGCAGTACGTGGAATTCCTGCAGATAGCTTCCGTGGATCAAAAGCGGCCGCCCAAAGGTGCCGCCCTGGATAAGCTCCCTGGCCCGCTGCACGGCCATGTGATACCGCACATTAAAGGTCACGGTGCCGAGCTGTGCCAGATCAGTTTGCACGGAGGCGTTTGCCAGATTGCCCTGCGTAACAGAATCCGCCAGATCTGCCAGGGCATGTGCCTCGGCGGAAGAGAAGCCGAGCGGCTTTTCGCAGAAGACCTTCTTCCCAGCCAGAAGCGCCGCGCGCACATAGTCCGCATGAAAAGAAGGCGGCGTACAGATGTGCACCGCATCTATGTCATCCGCCAGCGCGATGTCTGTATCCGTGCTCCACACAGGAATATTCCAGCGCTCCGCAAAAGCGCGGGCACTTTCCGTCCGTGTGGTCACAATGGCGGCCGGCTCTATGCCGCAGGAGCGCAGGGCCGCCGCGTGAAGTCCCCCGGCAAAGCCCCCGCCAATGATGGCTGCTCTCATTTCTTCTTTCCTCCTATTATTCAGATAGAGATATCTTACCATATTTCCCGTCTGTGTGCTATCAGTTTGATGATTGTTTTGCCTGCCCACCCGGACGACACAAGCCAGAATTCACCACCGTGAAATACTAATAAATATGCGCATAAAATTTCAACCACACTAAAACAAATCTTCACGAGAAATACGAGAAGGAAATTTAAAAATATAGAAAAATACATAGAACACAGTCTATTGACAAAAGAAATTCAATCATAAAGTTAAGAAAAGAACGCAAAAATAGGTTTAACTTAAGAAAATTAAATAAAACGCTTGACAAACTTACGGGCGAGGTCTATACTTGCAAAGGATCCTGAAGCGAACCGTAAAATTGTTTTAGGGAAAAAGTGTGAAAGAAGGGATAAAAAAATGCTGAAATATGTACGCGAAGTTATGGATATGGTGCGCGAAATGAACCCGGGTGAGCCGGAATTTCATCAGGCTGTTAAAGAGGTTCTGGACTCCATCGAGCCAGTGGTGAGAAAGCACGAGAAAGAATATAGAGCCAACCGGGTGCTGGAGCGTCTGGTAGAGCCGGAGCGGTCGATTTCCTTCCGCGTGCCGTGGGCTGATGATCATGGCCGTCTGCATGTCAACCGCGGATTCCGTGTACAGTTCAACAGTGCCTTAGGTCCGTACAAGGGAGGCCTTCGGTTCCATCCCAGCGTATGCCGCGGAAGCATGCAGTTCCTGGCATTCGAACAGACATTTAAGAACGCGCTGACCGGCCAGCCCATCGGCGGCGGCAAGGGCGGTTCTAATTTCAACCCGAAGGGAAAATCCGATCGTGAGGTCATGGCATTCTGCCAGAGCTTCATGACCGAGCTTCATAAATACATCGGCCCGAATGAGGATGTCCCTGCCGGCGATATCGGCGTGGGCGGCCGCGAGATCGGCTACCTGTACGGGCAGTACAAGCGCCTGACCAACCAGTACGAAGGCGTGCTCACCGGAAAAGGTCTGGACTGGGGCGGTTCCCTGGTCCGCACGGAAGCGACAGGCTACGGCGTCTGCTACATCGCGGAGGAGATGCTGAATGCCCACGGCAAGACCCTGAACGGCGCTGTGGTAGCGGTATCCGGATCCGGAAACGTGGCCACCTATGCCGTACAGAAAGCCCAGCAGATGGGGGCCAAGGTAGTGACAGTGAGTGACTCGAACGGCTACATCTATGACCCCGACGGAATCAAGGTAGATATCGTAAAGGAAATCAAAGAGGTGCGCCGGGCCCGTATCAGTGAGTATGTAAAGATGGTGCCCACCGCTACCTATCGTGACGGCAAGAAGGCCTGGGAAGTAAAATGCGATGTGGCCCTGCCCTGCGCCATCCAGAACGAACTGAATCTGGACGATGCCATGGATCTGGTCGCCAACGGCTGCTACGCCGTGGTAGAGGGCGCCAACATGCCCACCACCAGAGAAGCAACCGATTACTTCCAGAAAAAGAAAGTGCTCTTCATGCCCGGTAAGGCCAGCAACGCCGGCGGCGTAGCCGTATCCGCACTGGAAATGGCCCAGAACAGCATGCGGACGCGCCGCAGCTTCGAGGATGTGGACGCCGATCTGCAGAACATCATGAAGGGAATCTGGCAGCAGGTTTCCTCCGCGGCAGAAGATTACGATATGGCCGGCAACTACGTGGCCGGCGCCAACATCGCCGGTTTCCGCAAAGTCGTCAAGGCTATGCGTGACCAGGGATGGGTATAAAATAATAAAAGCAATATGGACCGGGGGACGGTGGCGTGGACCGTTCCCCGGTTCTTGTTTTTTACTTGATTTTTCCGAGGAAATTTCATACACTAAAGACAATTCCGCGGCAGAAAATGTGGAATAATCTGTGTCAGAGAAGGTGGGCGGAATGTGAGAGCCCCTTTCTGTGTGACAATAGGAGAAGATGTTCATCTATGATAACAAGAATAGAGAAAATGGGAGAAAGCGAGGCGCATGACCGTCAGGTCCTGCGGGACGCGGGGGAGATCCTGCGGGCCGGCGGCCTGGTGGCCTTCCCCACGGAGACGGTCTACGGACTAGGCGGGAACGCGCTGGATCCGGAGGCCTCCCGGAAGATCTACGCCGCCAAGGGACGGCCCTCGGACAATCCGCTGATCCTGCACATCGCAGGGCCGGATATGCTGGAGCCGCTGGTCAGCCGCATTCCGGAGACGGCGCGGATTTTGATGGATGCGTTCTGGCCCGGCCCCATGACGCTGATCTTTGAAAAAAGCAGCCTGGTCCCGGAGGAGACCACGGGCGGGCTGGACACCGCGGCCATCCGCATGCCCTCTCATCCGGTGGCGGCGGCACTCATCCGGGCGGCGGGCGTACCTATCGCAGCGCCCAGCGCCAACACATCCGGGCGGCCCAGCCCCACGGAGGCAGTCCATGTGGCGGAGGATCTGAGCGGAAAGATCGAAATGATCCTGGATGGCGGCGCCGTGGAGATCGGCCTGGAATCCACCATCATCGATGTGACAGGCGAGGTGCCCGTCATCCTGCGGCCGGGGTATATTTCCCAGGAGGAGATCGCGGAGCTGACAGGCGCCTGTGAGATAGATCCGGCCATCCTGAAGAAGCCGGACAGCACGCTGCGCCCCAAGGCGCCGGGCATGAAATACCGCCACTACGCGCCCAAGGCGGAGATCACCATTGTGGAGGGAGATCCGGAAGCTGTGTCGGAGCGGATCCGGGAACTCGCCGAGGAGGCGGCTGCTGCCGGGCGGAAAACGGCCATCCTCTGTGCGGAGGAGACGCTGGCGGAGTATCCGGCGGAGATGGCAGTCTGTCTGGGCAGCCGGAAACATCAGGAAAGCCTGGCACATAATTTATATCATTGCCTGCGGGCTTTCGATGAAGACGGCATTCAGGTCGTATACTCGGAGGCCTTTCGGGAAGGGGAACTGGGCGAAGCCATCATGAACCGCCTGATGAAGGCAGCCGGGTATAGGATCATAAATGTAGAAAGCAAGTAGTGCTCGCGGGAGGCTGGATGATCGACTCTGCCGGGAGAAACTGAAATCGGCGAATGCTAAAAACGTAATAAAACAATAGGCAGAACAATTGCCGGCAGATAGAAAAGAACCTCTCGTGATTCTTGCGTGCCGGCTGCAGTAAAGGGGAAAGCTGGGAAGAATATATGAAGATTTCGAAAATTTTAAAACAGGATAAGATCACACTGTCACTGGAGGTCTTTCCGCCCAAGACGTCGGAAAAATACGAGGTAACGGCCGCTGCGGCGAAGAAGATTGCGGCGCTTTCGCCGGATTTCATGAGCGTGACCTACGGCGCCGGCGGCGGCACCGGGGCTTATACGGCGGGTATCGCCTCGGAAATTCAGAAGGAATACGGCGTTCCGGTGCTGGCGCACCTGACCTGTGTCTCCTCTGACCGGCCCTTCGTGCACGACATGGTGAAGCGCTACAAGGATCTGGGCATCGAAAATATCCTGGCACTGCGCGGGGATATCCCGGCGGACGGCCGCGTCTCCAAGGATTTCCGCCACGCGGACGAGCTGGTCCGCGAGCTGAAGGAACTGGGCGATTTCTGCATCGGCGGCGCCTGCTATCCGGAGGGGCACATCGAATGCGCCCACAAGGCGGATGATATCGGCTATCTGAAGGGCAAGGTGGACGCCGGCCTGGATTTCCTGACCACGCAGCTCTTTTTTGACAACAACATTTACTACAACTTCCTGTACCGCATCCGGGAACGCGGCATTATGGTGCCGGTGATCGCAGGCATCATGCCCATCACCAATGCCAGACAGCTGTCCCGAAGCGTAGCCATGTCCGGGACGGACGTGCCGCAGCGCTTCCGGAACATTGTGGACTTCTTCGGCGAGGATCCCGCGGCCATGAAGCAGGCCGGTATTGTCTACGCCACGGAACAGATCGTGGATCTGATTGCCAACGGCATCCGGCATATCCATGTGTACACCATGAACAAGCCGGATGTGTCCGAGGCCATCATGAACAATCTGTCCGTGGTCCTGGGAAGATAACATATTCCGGGAGCATACAGACGGGTTACGGAAAGATGATGACAGATAATGGCCTTCTTCCCACGGAAGAGGAGCGAAAAAAGATCTTAAAGGAGACCTTTCGGTATCTGGGATACCGGAGGACGGCCCCGGATGAGGAGGTGCGGCGCGCCGTATCCGGTGTGCTGCCGCGTCTGACGGCGGCCATAGAGCCCCGGGAGATCCACCGTTCCTTTCCGCTGCAGCGGATGCAGAAAGGCATATTTAAAATAGAAGGAATGGAGCTTCACAGCCGGTCGCTGGAACGGAATCTGGCCGGCTGTGGGGAGGTCTGGCTGATGGCGGCGACCATCGGTTATGCGCCGGACCGGATGGCGGCCCGCGCGTCCGCCGCCGGTCATGTCAGCGAGGCTGTCATCGTGCAGGCCGCCGGAGCCGCATTGATTGAATGGTGGTGCGGCCGGGTAAATGAATCCATACGGCAGGAGGCGCTGGCCATGGGAAAATACCTGCGGCCGCGGTTTTCGCCGGGCTACGGGGATCTTCCGCTGGCGTGCCAGCGGGATTTCTTTCAGGTGATGGGCGTCACGCGCTACGTGGGCATCACACTCACCGAAAGCCTGCTGATGATGCCGTCCAAATCGGTGACGGCGCTCATCGGAATGGCGGAAAAGGATGCCGGCTGTCTTGAGGAAGGATGCGAGGTCTGCCCGAAGAACAAGACCTGCGTATACAGCCGCCTGGACGTCGGAAAAGCACCCAATTAGGCGGATCCGCAGCTGGGGGAATGGCCCTGGGGTCAGATACGGAGATCACAGAATGCTGACATAGATTGTCATCAGGATGTGTAAGAAAACACCACATGAGGAGGTGTCAGGACTATGAGCAGATTTTTAGAGAGACTAGGGAAGGAGCGTCTCTACTGGGACGGCGGCACCGGGTCGCTGCTACAGGCGAAAGGCCTGAAAGGCGGCGAGCTGCCGGAGCGCTGGAACCTGACCCGTCCGGACGTTCTGGTGGATGTGGCCCGCAGCTATTTTGCGGCGGGCAGTGATATTGTAAATACCAACACCTTTGGCGCCAACCGCCTGCATTATCCGGATGCGACCGAGCTGGAGTCCATTGTGCGCGCGGGCGTACGGCACGTAAAAGAAGGTATGCGGCAGGCGGGGCGCACGGATGGATATGTCGCCCTGGATATCGGCCCCTCCGGGCGGCTTCTGGCGCCCATGGGGGATCTGGCCCTGGAGGATGCCATCGCCCTGTTTGCGGAGGTGGTTCGCTGGGGCGCGGATGAGGGCGCGGACCTGGTCCTCGTCGAGACCATGAGCGACTCCCTGGAGGCCAAGACCGCAGTGCTGGCGGCCAAGGAAAACTGCGATCTGCCCGTCTGCGTGACCTGCGTGTATGATGCCGGCGGAAAAATGTTGACCGGCGGCACGGTGGCAAGCGTGGTCCCCATGCTGGAGGGCCTGCGGGTGGACGCCCTGGGCCTGAACTGCTCCCTGGGGCCGGTGCAGATGCTTCCGATCGCACAGGAACTGGCGGAGACGGCCTCTATGCCGGTCATCTGCAGCCCCAACGCAGGTCTGCCGCGTTCGGAGGGCGGGAAGACCGTGTACGATCTGACCGCGGATGAATTTGCGGAGGCCATGCGGGACATTGCTGCCTGCGGCGTAAGTGTCCTGGGCGGCTGCTGCGGCACCACGCCAGAATTTATACGACGGACCGTGGAGGAAACGCGGGAGATCCCGATGAAACCGATCGAGAAGAAGCACCGGACCGTGGTGACCTCTTTCTCACGCGCCGTGGAGATCGGCGGCCGGCCGGTGCTGGTGGGAGAGCGTATCAATCCCACGGGCAAGAAGCGCTTTAAACAGGCGCTCCGCGATCAGGATATTGATTATATCCTGGAGCAGGGCATCGATCAGGAGGAGGCCGGCGCGGATATTCTGGACGTCAACGTCGGACTGCCGGAAATCGATGAGGTGCGGATGATGGAGACCATCGTCACGCGCCTGCAGGGCGTGCTGGCCCTGCCGCTGCAGCTGGATACCACGGATGCCGCCGCCCTGGAGCGCGGGCTGCGGGTCTACAACGGAAAACCTATGATCAATTCCGTGAACGGAAAAGAGGAGAGCCTGAACACCGTACTTCCGCTGGCGGCAAAGTACGGCGGCGTGGTGGTCGGCCTCACGCTGGATGAAACCGGCATTCCCGCTACGGCTGACGGCCGCGTGGCGATCGCGGAAAAGATCATAAAGGAGGCCGAAAAATACGGCATTCCGAAAGAAGATATCATCATCGACGGCCTGGCCATGACCATTTCCACGGACAGCGGCTCTGCCCTGACCACACTGGAGACGATCAGACGCGTGCGCTGTGAACTCGGTGTGCAGACCATCCTGGGCGTCTCCAATATTTCTTTTGGCCTGCCCCAGCGGGAGATCATCAACGCGTCCTTCTTTGCGATGGCGCTGCGGGAGGGGCTTTCCTGCGGCATCATCAATCCCAACAGCACCGCCATGATGGCGGCCTTCCGGGCCTATCTGGCCCTGAGCGGGCAGGATGAGAACTGCGAAAGCTATGTGGCAGCCTATGCAGATAAGAAGGATTATACCTTCGGGCTGGCACCGAAAACGGCCGGCGTTGGAACAGCGTATGCAGCCGGCGGAAACACCAGAGCCGGCAGCCCTGGAGCATCGGCAGCCGGCACAGGGGCGCCGACAGCCGGCGGCAGTACCGGTGCTTCCGGAGAAACAGGGACAGCCGGCGGGAAAAATGCCGGTGGAAAGGACCCTCTGGGGGATGCGGTTTCCTTCGGCATGGAAACCAGGGCCGCGGAAGAGGCCCGCGCACTGCTGGCGGCCGGGGAGGATCCCCTGGCCATCGTGAACGGGCGCCTGATCCCCGCGCTGGATGCCGTGGGCCGCGGCTTTGAGGCCGGCACCATCTTTCTGCCGCAGCTTTTGATGAGCGCGGAGGCGGCGAAGGCTGCCTTCGAGGTGGTCAAGAGTGCCATCGGGACCGGCGCGCAGGAACAGAAGGGTCGTGTGATTCTTGCCACGGTCAAGGGAGACATTCACGATATCGGCAAGAATATCGTGAAGGTGCTGCTAGAAAATTACGGCTACGAGGTGCTGGATCTGGGCAAGGACGTGCCACCGGAGGAGATCGTGCAGACGGCCCTGCGGGAAAAGATCCGCCTGGTGGGGCTATCCGCCCTCATGACGACCACCGTGGTCAGCATGGAGGAGACCATCCGTCAGCTGCGCCGTGAGGCGCCGGACACGCTGGTGGTAGTGGGCGGCGCTGTGATGACGCAGGAATACGCGGATGCCATCGGCGCGGACTGCTATGCGAAGGACGCCATGGATACGGTGCGGTATGCAGATCGGGTACTGGGCAATGGTGATAGATAAAGCCTATAGATGCAGTCGTTGATAGGTATATTCTGTTTGAAACCTTTTGAGAAGGGTCTTATCATTGGAGGTTGATAAGATCCTTCGTTTTTTGAGGTAAGAAGAAAGATGATCATTGACCTGCACATGCACGAAAAACGGTTTTCGAAGGACAGCTTTCTGGCACTGGAGGAGATCGTTGATATCGCCCGGGAGCGGCATCTGGACGGAATCTGCATTACAGATCACGACAGTATGGGCCTTCGGGACTATGCCGCCGAATATTCAGAAAAGACCGGGTTCCCGATATTTGTCGGGATCGAATACTACTCGCTTCAGGGCGATATCCTGGCCTTTGGCATTCAGGACTATCCGAAGGAGCGCCTGGACGCGCAGACATTTATTGATGATGTGCACGCGCAGGGCGGCGTTGTGATCAGCGCCCATCCCTTCCGTCACAACCGCCGCGGCCTGGAGACAGCGCTGGATACCCTGCGGGATGTGGACGGCATAGAGATCCTGAACGGCAGCACCATGCCGGATGCTACCATGATGGCCGTCCGGTACGCCCATAAGTATGGCTTTGCCGTCACCGGGGGCAGCGACTGCCACTATCCCTACAAGGTGGGGGTCACGGCCACGTGGTTTCCCAATGACATCCGCACCATGGATGAACTGGTAGAGGCGATCCGCCGCAAAGAGTGCCGGCCGGCCTTTCACCAGGACTGGTCCTACTACGTGTGGGACATCGATCACCTGCTGCTGTAAACGCGGCGTAGGATATCCCTTCGCTGCTTTACAATACATACATTATGAGGAGGTAACACGTTATGAAGAAGAGATTGGTATCCACCATTCTGATCGCGGCGATGATGCTGTCTATGGCAGCCTGCAGTCAGCCCGCGGCACCTGCGGAGACTACCGCAGCGGCCGAGGCTGAGACTACCGCAGCCGCCGCCGAGACCGAAGCACCGGCCGAGACCGAGGCCCCTGCAGAAACAGAGGCGCCGGCCGAGACCGAGGCTGCGGTAGCATCCGCTGAGCTGGAGGACTCTCTGGTGATCTACACCACCCATCCCGAGGAGATGCTGGAAGTGATCGCTGACAAGTTCACCGAGAAAACGGGCGTGGAAGTCGAGTTCATCAACCTGAAGGGTGAGCTGGCAGATCGTGTACGCAGCGAAAAGGACAACCCCCAGGCCGACATCATGTTCGGCGGCGACACTGCTATCTACAAGCAGCTGCAGGCGGAGGGCTGCTATGCCCCTACCACTCCCTCCTGGGCTGACCAGGTAGAGGATGGCTGCAAGGATGCCGAGGGTTATTGGTATGGCACCTACAGAACGCCCATGGTACTGTTCTACAACAGCGAAGTCATGACGGCAGAAGAAGCTCCCAAGGACTGGGCAGATCTTGTAAAGCCTGAGTATAAGGATCAGATCGTGACCCGTGACTCCCTGTCTTCCTCCATGCGTTCCACCGTTGTTTCTCTGATCCAGAATATCACGGCGAACGAAGGCGAAGAGGCAGCCTGGAATTACATTCAGGCACTGGGCGAGAACACCAAGAACTACTACAACAGCGGCAGCATGATGTTCCAGGCGGTCGGCAAGGGCGAAGCAGCCATCTCCATGGCCGTTATCAACGATGTCCTGAAGAACCGTGACGAAAACGCCATGCCGCTGGAGATGGTGATCCCCACCAGCGGTGCTGTGGTCATTACCGACTGCATCGCGGCCACCAACAACGCCCCTCATCCCAATGCCGCCGCGGCTTTCGTGGATTTTGTGGGCAGCGAGGAGTGCCAGCTGATGACAGCCAACGATTTCAACCGCATGCCGGTCTATGACAGCATTCTGACCCAGTGCCCCGAGTGGATGCAGACAGAGTTCTCCACCCTTCCCGTGGACTGGAACGAGGTCAGCGCAAATCAGTCTGCATGGCTGCAGACCTGGGAGACCGATTACCTGGATGCCGAAAAGGCAGTAGCAGCGGAATAATTTCCTGAAAGCGCTTGAAAAAGAAATAATGATATGATGAAATAGTGGAGAGCCCTCTCCACTATTTCTGTATATAGAGGTGAAACGATGAGCGACGTAATACTGAAGAACATTTCCCATAGCTACGGTGCCGTCCGGGTGCTGGATCAGATCGACCTGACCATCCGCGGCGGCGAGTTTTTTACGTTGTTAGGGCCTTCCGGCTGCGGAAAGACCACCCTGCTTCGCATTTTGGCGGGCTTTATCCGGCCCACGGAGGGCGAAGTGTGGATCGGGGACCGGGATATCACGGCCCTGGCACCGGAAAAAAGGAATATGGGCATTGTTTTTCAGAACTATGCCCTTTTTCCGAATATGACGGTGAAGGAAAACATTTCCTACGGGCTTCGCGTGCGCAAGCTTCCCGCGGAAGAGAGGAAACGGCGCTGTGAGTATTACACGGAGCTGGCGGGCCTGAAGGAATATGAGGACAGGCGCATCCAGGAGCTTTCCGGCGGTCAGCAGCAGCGGGTGGCGATTGCCCGCGCCCTGGTCATCGAGCCCCAGATGCTTCTTCTGGATGAGCCGATGTCGAATCTGGACGTGGCGCTCCGCGTGAAGATGCGGGAGGAGATCCGCGCCATTCAGCGGAAGGTAGGGATCACGACGCTCTTTATCACCCATGATCAGCAGGAGGCGCTGTCTGTTTCCGACCGGATCGCCGTGATGCGTGACGGGAAGGTGCTGCAGACCGGGACGCCGGGGGAGATCTACGACGCGCCGAATCAGGAATTCGTGGCGGATTTCGTGGGCTTTTCCAACCGCTTCGGCGGGCGCCTGGTGCGCCCGGAGCAGATGCAGCTGAAGCGTGACGGCGAGGGGGTCCCCGTAGAGATCACTGATATCCGCTTCGGCGGGATGTACTATGAATATCGTGTCAGGTCGCAGGAGGGAGAATACCGTGTGCTGGAATTAAACCGCGGGAATGCTTCTCAGAAATGGAAGCGGGGCGATACCGGCGTGCTGACAGTCCTGACGGAAGGGAGCGGTGCAAATGCGTAAGACGGACCAAAGCCGCACCTTCCTGCCCCTGGTCTGGTACGGCGTCATGGGCTTTTTGCTGCTGGGCTATATTCTGCTCCCCTTTGTCCGCACCGTGCTGGAGGCCCTGCGCGCGGGGGACGGGTACGGCCTGCTGAATTTCCATGAATTTTTCTCCAACCCGAACCAGTGGACGGTGGCAAAAAACACCATTCTGCTGGGCGTCTCCATGGTCGTGACCTGCGGCACCATCGGCATCCTGCTGGCGCTGTATATGACCTTTCTGTGCAGCCGGTTCAAAAAGCTGATCCACATTCTGCTGCTGAGCCCCATGATGGTGCCCGGCGTGATCACGGTGATCGCGTTTATCCAGCTTTACGGGGAGAGCGGCGTGGTGACCAAGGCGATTCAGTACGCGCTGCAGCTGCCGTCGGCGCCCTTTGTGTTTCAGGGCTACGGCGCCATTTTGTTCGTAATTACTTACACCCAGTACGTCTATTTTTATCTGAATGTCTACGTGGCGCTGAAGTATATGGATTATGCCGCCATCGAGGCAGCCCGAAGCCTGGGAGCATCCTGGCTGCAGATCTTCCGGGATGTCATCTGGCCGGTCATCCGTCCGGCGGTGCTTACCTCCGTGATCATCACCTTCGCTTCCGGCGTGAGCGCGTTTTCTGCGCCGAACCTGATCGGCGGCGGATTTAAGGTGCTGAGTACCCAGATCGTGCGGTCCAAGGCGAATAATCACATGGAGATGGCTTCGGTGCAGGTGGTCGTGCTTTTTGCCATCAGCGTGACGGTGATGCTTTTGGTCCGGTTCTACAGCCGGCGGTTCGGCAGTATTGCGGCCGACCGCAGTCAGCCGGCCGTCCCCGAGGGCATGCGGCGGGGATGGCTCGCGGTAGTGGGACGAATCGTGGTACTGATTCAGATCCTTTTGATCCTGCTGCCCATCGCGGCCATCATCTATCTGTCCTTTGTCAGTACCTCCTCCATTATGCAGGATATCTTTCCCCGCAGCTTCACGCTGGAAAATTATCTGACGATCTTCCGGAAGAAGAGGGTGCTGAAGCCGCTGATCAACAGCCTTCAGATGTCGGTCATGGCCGTGGCGGCCGGCCTTGTGCTCACGGTCCCGAGCGCGTACCTGATCGTGCGGCGTGGTGGAAGAGCGGAGGGCATCCTGCGGTTCGCGTTGATGCTTCCTTCGGCCATGCCCGCCAGCCTGGTAGCCATCAACCTGATCAACGCCTTCAACCAGAAAAGCCTGTTCGCATTCGGACAGGTGCTCATCGGCGGATACTATATTATCCCCATCGCATATGTGATCACGGCGCTCCCCATGCTGCTCAGTTCCAACGAGGTGGCAATTCAGGGTCTCCACCCGAATCTGGAGGAGGCCTCCCGCAGCCTGGGGGCGGACATGGGAAACACCTTCGTCCGGATCATCCTGCCAAATATCGCCCCGGGCATCATGGCCGGTGGTATACTGATCTTCATCCGGATGATCGGAGAATACACCATGTCGGCGCTGCTCTACGGTGTCCACAACCGTCCGATTTCGATCTCCATCATCACGAATATGCAGGAGTATAATGTGGGGATTTCGTTAGCGTACGGCGTGATCGTGATTTTGATCTGCTATCTATCGCTGGCGCTGATCTTCCGCCTGGATGACCGGAGATTCCTGTGATGGCAGAAGATTCTTGTGATGCCGGCGGACGGCAGTTCATATTGACAACGGGTGGAGGTACACGTTACTATTTCTATTAATAGTTGCAGCAGCATTGCGCGGAGTCAAAAAGTGCAGAGCAGGGGGGATTGTTTTATGACGGCAGAAAGCAGAGAAAATAACATATTATATACAGGCTGCTTTCCGGAGAAAGGAGAGATGGAGAAGGTTTTCGCGGCCCTCTCCGGGATGGCCGGAACCGTTCCGACTACAGCTTCATCCAAGCCCGGAAGCGCCGGAACTGTTCCGCCTGAGGTCTCTGCGGTCAGTCCTGCCCTGGCGGAGCCGGTCGAACTGCCGCATGTAACGGTGAAATTTGCGCCGGGACCGGACATTCTTTCCGAATTCTGGGGACAAAAGGTCACGGTCACGGTGACAGGCTATGCATGCGACGGCAGGAACGAAGGCATACGAGTCACGCTGCACGCGAAGAACAAGGCCCTTCAGGAAAAGCTGGCGAAGGTAGCGGCTCCGCACATGACATTGTCTGTGGCGGAAGGTGCGCGGGCCAGGGACACGGGGAAGCTTGCCTTTCAGGATATCGCGCCAATCAGCTTCCGGACAGTTTTCGGCGTGTGCCTGAATGATAAAAAGACCGTCATCACCGACAGGCGTCAGAATCCCGCAGCCGCGGCGGCTGCCGGCCCGCTGCCGGACCTTGGCGCGGCGGAGGTGGCCTTCAGCCGGTATATTGTTCCGTTTTACTGGGACCCGCAGAAGGATTCCTATGAGGATATCGTTCGCCGCATGCCGGAGGCCGGAAAGGAAGCCCATCCGACATGGCAATGGAAGGAGTGCGGCGCGCGCAGAGGCGAACAGGAGGTATACGATCACATCCTGGATTCCCTGAAGGAAGATCCGGAGGATGCTTCCAATATAGGCAGCGTGTGGGCGCCTTCAGAGAAGACAGGCGGTCCGCGTCCGCCCAAAATGCGCTTCTGCAGCTGTACCGGGAATATATATGCGGTAGAGGTCGCTCATGCAGGGATCTATCTGTTCCGCTCCGGAATCGGTCTTTTCTGGTATGAAATACGGGTGAAGCCCGAGAGGAAACCAAGGCTTCAGCAGGGCGCGGAACCTGAACAGAATGGGCAGAGCAGTCAGAATGGGCAGACGATCGATGCGCGGGAGTGGATGCGGCTGCAGAACCGTATCAAAGAGCTTTCCTCAGATATGCAAAAAGAGCCCGGGAAAAACCGGGAAAAATCCAGGATGACATGGGCGGAAAACACACATTACATCTGCCTGGGCGAATGGATCAATGACGTGCTTTCGGAAGGCATCCGGGGCGTCTCTTATTTTTCCACACGCCGCGCCGGAAGAAGAACGAGAGCCGGACTTGTGCCGGATAAAACGCTGATCTATCAGTATGTTCTGTGGCAGCCGAAGGATATCCGGGATGTGCATAAGCAGAACCAGATGTTAAAACAGATGGCCTATTGCCTGACGGAGGCATTGGAGCCGGATAAGATGCATGCGCCAGCCGATCTGGGGGATTCTGCCTTCTACAGCCCGTTCCGGGATCGACAGTTCTTTGCCGCCAAATCCGGCTGCGGGATGTATGCGCTGTATGACCCGCGCAACGATCAATTCATGAAATACACCCTGAAGGATCGCTGGGTCAACAATTACTTCCCGCTGTACATGCTGCTGCTCCACCAGTCTTTCAGCCTGTTGAACTTCACCCAGCAGATGGAGCGAAGCCTCCCGGCGGATGCGGGGCGCTATCAGGAGGGTGACCAGGAACTCGTGGAAAATCTGGACAGCTTCCGCATTCAGATCCAGTCCTTCCTGATGAAGGACATCTACGCCTCTGTGGCACATATGGGAAATATCGACCAGTTCTACCGCTATGTAAAAGAGCGGCTGCAGATCCAGGAAGACTTCCGGGAGCTGGAGGAAGGACTGGAAACATTGGCTGCCATGCAGCATCTTCTGCGGGAAAAGAAGGAAGAGGAGGAGCGGCAGAAAGAGCAGGCCGCCAGAGAACGCCGGGAAGAACAGGAAAAATTGCAGGACCAGAAGATCCAGAACCTGCTGCTCATCGTCTCCATCCTGGCCATCTTCTCCGCCATGCAGGACTTCTCCACCATGTGGGACCGCGTCATGGGCTATCAGGGCGAACCCCTCTCCCCCGTGCACATCATCGTGTTTGTGGTGCTCGCCTTCATCGGCGTCGTCCTCCTTTTCCGTGTGCTCAAATCGTGGTTCCACAAGAAATAACCATGGCCCGGGGTGGCCCGGGGGACGGTGGCGTGGCCCATCTGTGGCCCGGGGGACGGTGGCATGGCCCATCTGTGGTCCGGGGGACGGTGGCAAGGCCCATCTGTGGTCCGGGGGACGGTGGCATGGCCCATCTGTGGTCCGGGAAACGGCCCCTGTGCGGAGCTGGAAATTTATTGTTCAAAATCACTCGTTCCGGAGAAATATACAACCCGCCGCATTGACGGAATCTTAAAAATAATCAACCGGGGAGCATGAAATGGGCAAGATCAAGCATCCTCAAAGCATTTACAACCCAGAATCAGCCTGTGGACAAGGAGCTGCAGTCGGATTCTGGGTTGTAAATTATTATACACAAACACATTTCGCCCATATTGAAGAGAAATGACCCCGGCGGCAGGAAATGACATGAACAATCGAGGATGTAAATGAAGTAGGAGATACGATTTTTGCCCAAACGGGGAAACCTCAAGAAGAACCCGCCGAATCGAGAGAGAGTCCAGAAGATCACGACAGATTCTCTACCGTGAAAGACGTCGAATCTTAACGAGAATTAATAATAAAATGAATGCATTTTTCCCTATTTTCGTTTACAATAGATACGCTGTGTGTTCTTTCCTATGAAAGACGTCGAGTGTGTTTCCCGTGAAGGCAGTCATGTATGTCCTCACGTGAAAACAGCTGCGGGCAGTAGGAACGTATGCAGCAAAAGAGCAGATAAGAGAAAACGAAAGAAAACCGGTTGTAACCGGAGACAACCAGTAAGTAATAACAGGAGAAAAATCGATGACAATCTATGAATTCTTCACCCTGATGGGCGGTGTGGGCCTGTTCCTGTACGGAATGAGCATCATGTCCACCGGTCTGAAGGGCGCTGCGGGCGACAAGATGCAGGTCATCCTGGAACACGCCACAGCAAACCGCTATCTGGCAGTCATTGTCGGAATCGTGGTCACGCTGCTTATCCAGAGTTCATCCGCCACGGACATGATGGTCATCAGCTTTGTTAATTCCGGGCTGATGACGCTGGCGCAGGCGATCGGCGTGATCATGGGTGCCAATATCGGTACCACGGTCACCGCGCAGATCACGGCCTTCAACCTTGGCGCGTACGCTCCGATGATTCTCTTTATCGGCGCGATGATGTACCTGTTCCTGAAAAAGAACACTGTGAAGTACATCGGCTGCATCATTATGGGCTTCGGTATGCTGTTCTTTGGCATCGCCCTGATCAAAGAAGCCATTGTGCCGCTGTCCAAGAGTCCGGAATTTATTTCTTTCCTGACGACCCTGGAACACCCGGCCATTGCGGTGATCTTCGGAGTACTGTTCACAGCCGTGCTGCAGAGCTCGTCCTCCTCGGTGGTCATCTTCCAGACCTTCGCGGCACAGGGGCTCCTGACCTTTGATATCACCGTGTATCTGGTGATCGGCGCAGCCATCGGATCCGTGGCGCCGAACCTGCTTGCCTCCCTGACCACGAACCGGAACGGCAAGCGCACCGCCATCCTGAATCTGCTGTTCAATCTGATCCGTGCGGCCATCATCATTCTGCTGATCAACCTGTTCCCGGCATTTCTGGAGCTTATCCGGAATCTCACGCCGAACAGCGTGGGACGGCAGGTGGCCAACGCACATACTATCTTTGCTATCCTGGCCGTGGTCATCGAGTTCCCGTTCGCCGGGGCCATTGTCTCTCTGGCGCAGCGGATCATCCCGATGAAAGAAGAGGAAAGCCGCCAGCTGGAGAACCGCCAGCTGCGCTATCTGAATCATCTGCCGTCCGTATTGCCTTCGTCCGTGGCGCTGCAGCAGTCCCGGCGTGAGATCTCCCGTATGGGTCATATCGCGCTGAACAGCATCTATGAAGCCATCGAATGCTTCTTTGAGCCGGATGAAAAGAAGATCACGGATGTCATAGAGACAGAGGACAGCGTGGATGTCCTGACCGATGCCATCAGTCAGAAGCTGATTGCCCTTCGCTCCCGGGATTACGGCCCGCGGGATGTGTATCAGCTCTCCCAGATGATGATGATCGTTTCCGATATCGAACGTATTTCCGATCACGCGGAAAATATTGTGGAATATGCCATGCAGCTTCGGGAGAAGAAGGCCGTGATCTCCGAGACCGGCCGGAAGGAGCTGCGGCGTCTGGCGGATGCCGCCACCAAATCGCTGGAGATGTCCCTGGATATCTTTGAGAACGAAAAATACGATCTGCTTCCGCAGATGGAGCAGTTGGAACAGAACGTGGACGACCTGCAGGTCGAAGTCATCAACAACCATGTACAGCGCCTGATGCAGGTAGCGTGCGACCCCATGGGCGGCGTCATCTTCACCGATATGGCCACCAACCTGGAACGCTGTTCCGACCACGCACTCAACGTAGCTACCGCACTCGCAAAGATACCCGCAGACCTGTAAACTAAGCCTGGGTCAAAGGTGGGTCAATAGGGACGTTTAATTCTGACCCACTGAAGCGTTGAAAACGCTGCAGTGGGTCAGAATTAAACGTCCCTATTGACCCACCTGCCCTATTTTCGGAGAAAATCGATAGAAAATAGTATAGGTGTGTAGTATGATAAATGCAGGCGCAGCAATAGAAAATGAAAAGCTTTAGCAGGAATCGTTAGGGTAATCAGGGATGAAGATTATGGACAGGTTGGAAAAGCCTACCGTTTATATAGGATTTGGTCTTACGCAGGTGATGGCTGTTGCCTGTGTTCTGCTGGGAATGCAGTTTTTTACCAATGTCCGACCGGATACGGCCAGCCTGTTCCACGCCGGCGTGGATGTGCTGGGCGCGTTTGTGTGCGTGGTCCTGTTCTACGGATGTATGTGGCAGATCGAGATGACAACGCGCAGCTTCGGCGGCCTGGTCATCCTTACGAGCGCTTCCTTCTTCCTGAATGAGCTGATGTGGTTCATCGTCGGCACGCCTCGGTGGCACACCCTGTATTTTGGCTGCTGCATTCTCAGTAAATGGTTCAATCTGACCATGATCTATCTGTTCTTCCTGTATATAAGAGGAACCATGCAGCTGGAAGGTAAGCTTACCCAATGGGCGGACCGGGGCTTCCCGATTCTGCTGGTCGCTTCCATGCTGATCGTATTGGCCAATGTTCTGTTCCCAATCACCTTCGCCGTGGATGCCGGCGGTATGTACAGTCGCGGGAGCATGCCCTGGCTGGAAGATATCTACCTGCTGAGTGCCTCGGTGATCACAACAATCCTGATCTTCCGGAGCGCCAGCCCCAGCCGGCAGAAATGGGCGGCGATGTCCTTTATCCTGATCCCCATCCTGGAATTTCTGGTCTCCGGCGGGGCCTTCGCCTACGCAGCCCAGTATGCTTCCGTCCTGCTGGCGCTGATCCTGATGTACTGCATTCTTTTCAACGCCAGAAGCAAAAAGCTGGCCGCCACACAGGCGGAGCTGACGATGGCCACGCAGATCCAGGAAGCGATGCTGCCGACCATCTTCCCGGCCTTCCCGAACCGGCAGGAATTTGATATTTACGCCAGCATGGACCCCGCGAAGGAGGTCGGCGGCGATTTCTATGACTTTTTTCTGATCGATGAAGATCATCTGGGCATGATTATTGCGGATGTCAGCGGGAAGGGCGTTCCTGCGGCACTGGTCATGATGATCTCAAAGATCATCATGCAGAACTATGCCAAGCAGGGCGTCGGCGCGGCGGAGATCCTGGAGAAAACGAACGAGACGCTCTGTGCCGATAACCGGATGGAGATGTTCGTGACAGCCTGGGTGGGGATTCTGGAGATCCCGACCGGAAAAATGACCTGCGCCAATGCCGGGCACGAGTACCCGGTCGTCTGCCGGAACGGACATTTTGAACTGCTGAAGGACAGGCACGGCTTTGTGCTGGGCGGCATGGAAGGGATGAAGTACAAAGAGTATGAAATCCCTCTGGAAAAGGGAGATAAGATCTTTGTTTATACAGACGGTGTGCCGGAGGCGGCAAACCGGGAAGATACGCTGTTCGGGACAGACAGAATGACAGAAGTCCTGAACCGCAAGGCCGACGTCAGCCCGGAGGCCCTGCTGAAAGCCGTCCGCGAGGCTGTAGATACCTTCACGGACGGCGCGGAACAATTCGACGACCTCACTATGCTCTGCCTGGAATACAAAGGTGGGGCATAAAGGATCAGCCGGTGATTTCGACAGACCACTCTGTCGTCCACTTCTCCCCGGCATCCAGGTGCAGCAGGTCCGCCTGCAGCGCGAGGTTCTCTACGATCCCTTCGCGTGAAGGCAGGGACGTCCAGGGCTCTATGCATACATACGGCGCGTCGGTCTTCGGCTTGTGCCAGAAACCGATATATCTGAAATCAGGATAGCTGACCGTCACGGAACGATTTCCACGATCGGACCGGACGGTCACTTTTTTTGCCGCGTGGTGCAGAACAATGGCGTCGTGATCGAAGAGATCGTGCTGCAGCGGGATGCGGCAATCCGCGTCCATGTGATAGACTTCCTGCGCGGGCGTGACGGCGCCGGAATCCGCCAAAAAGATACGATACGGATGCGCCGGCGTATCAAATTCCAGGTAATAATCTTCAAAGGAAAGTCCGTCCTCCATGGGAACGTTGAAGCCCGGATGTCCGCCGACGGCAAAGTACATACGCTCCGTCCCGCGGTTTTCGACCTCCGTCCGGATCAGCAGACGGGTCCCCGACACCTCATAGCGGATCAGATAACGGAAATCAAACGGATATTTCTTCTTCGTCTCCTCCGTGGCTTCCAGACAGAACGAGACCGCAGCAGGCGAAATCTCCTCGGCTGCCAGATCCTCATACCGGACCAGGCCGTGGTTCCCGAAGCCGTACTCCTTCCCGTCAAGGATATATTTGCCCTCCGTCAATCTGGCCACGTACGGGAAGATATTCGGCGCGTGGCTTGTCCAGTACGCCGGATCCCCCTGCCAGAGATACTCATGCCCGCCTGCATCCTTGATAGACTGCAGCTCCGCCCCGTGCGCGGAAATCTGTACGGTAAGAAACTCATTCCGGATAGTGTAGATCATGCGGTAGCCTCCTTTGCTCCAGAGACAGGGGACGGACCCTTGTCTCCCTCTCAACTAAAGATAATCATAGTATACCGCATGACAAAAAGCAAGGAGCGACGTTTTGTAATATTTCTTACAAAAAATTCAGATTCTGTAATCCCTTCGTAAAACTGCGAACAACAAGCTTTCACAAATACGCTGTATGATGAAGCCAAAATGTGGTAAATTATAAAATAGAGTACGGCATGTATGAAAAGAGAGCCTGAAAGCTATGGAAAGATAGCCTGACGGCAATGAAGAAATAGCCCGAAAGCCATGAAAAAGGAGGAGAGAAAATGCGTATTTCAGAGAAGGCGAAGAAGAGCATTTTTCTTGCGATCATCGCGGTCTGTGTGGTGGCGATGATCGTGCTGGGAATCGATTACGGCGTTAACAAAAAGAACGAGCCCGAGGGCATCACCTTTGATGAGCCGGCGGAGACGGTCCCGGTCAAGGAGGAAAAGGTCCTGGTATCCGTGAGCACGGATACCCTTCAGGAGGGTCTGCAGGGCATGGGGGTGCTCATCACGCAGGAGTATTATTTTACCCAGGTCGAAAAATACACCAAGGAAAAGAAATTCCTGAAGGTCCTGTCGAGCTCCTCGGAGATGATGTATAGCTACGACGGCGCCGTGCAGGCAGGCATTGATTTCGAAAAGATCGAGATCAGCAAGGATGACAGCACAAAGACGCTCACCATCACGCTGCCGAAATCCGAAATTCAGACGGTCACGATCGATAAAGACACCTTTAAGGTATATTCGGAAAAGGATTCTCTGTGGAATCCGCTGAAGCTGGATGATTACAACCTTTCACTGGCGGAATTTGAAGACGCGGCAAAGCAAAAGGCCCTGGACAGCGGCATCCTGGAGCGTTCGGATGAGCAGGCGAAGACCCTGGTGGAGAATTTTATCAGCAATTTCCCGTCGGCGTCGGAGTACGGGATCGTTTTCAAATAGCAATAGGTGAAGTGTCAAGAGGGGGAGAAGAGCATGAAAAATGTGGATTTAAAGAAAGTAACGGCGGTGGTGGTGCTGCTGCTGGTCGCGGTGATTTCCTTTACGCAGATCGCGCCGTGGGCGGGAGATCCCGAAACCCACAGGCACACCATCGAGCAGACGGAGGAAAAGATCGAGTCCGTGATCCTTCTTTCGGGCGGGGCCGCGGCGACCTCCGCGACGCTTTCGCTCCTCCCGGGCGATATGTGCACGCCCATCGCCGATCAGCTGGCAGAAATGTCCACCTATTTTGTGATCATTCTTAGCGCGCTGTATTTGGAAAAATTCCTGGTCAGTCTGTCCGGATTTTCCACCTTCGGTGTGCTTATCCCGGTGGCCTGCCTGCTGCTGTGCGGCTGGGTGCTGACCGGCAAAAGAAAACTCACAGAGATCGCTGGCAAGATCGCACTGATCGGACTGGTCATCTTTCTCATCGTGCCGATCAGTGTAAAACTCTCCGATCTGGTCTATCAGACCCAGGCGGTGAAGGTAGAATCCGCCGTCGAAGAATACAATAACCTGAATCTGGAGGAGGACTCCGAGGGCGGCTTCCTGAACGAAGTCACAAGCATCACCAGCAAGACCGTGGACAAGATCACATCCTTCCTGGAGCGCCTGATGGAATCGCTGGCGGTGATGATCGTCACGGCCTGCATCATCCCCCTCCTGGTCCTGGCCATTCTGGTATGGCTGGTGAAGACCGTCTTCTCCGCCAACGTACTTACCCTCGACATTAGTTCAATTGAAAAACTGGCGGAGAAACTGAAAGGATAAAAGTGGGTCAAAAGGGACGTTTAGCTGTGGCCCACTAATGCGTTAACGCGTTAGTGGGCCACAGCTAAACGTCCCTTTTGACCCATCTCCGGAATGGTGGTATAATTGATGTGACTATTTGTCACAAGTGATGTACCATTTTTTCGGGGTGAGTGTAATGAAACGTAAACAGATATATTCTTTCCTGCTGGCATGTGTGATGCTGCTGCTGCCGTGCAGCGCATGGGCCAGTGAGCAGAGTGCGGCACCGGTGCCTGCGGTGATTGAGGATTTCATGGACCGGGATGTATATCCCGGGAGTGATGATATTCCGGCATTTCAGAACGAAGCGGCTGTGGTGCTGCACAATAATATCCCGGATTTTTACATCAGCGAGATCACGACCGAGCCCTATGTCCGCCTGAGCCCGCTGGATGAACTTGGACGGACCGGCACGGGGATGGCCTGTCTGTGCGCGGAGACCCTGCCCACGGAAGAGAGGGGGCAGATCGGCAATGTCCAGCCCTCCGGCTGGCAGAATGCTCGGTATGATGATCTGATCGAGGATCACTATCTGTACAACCGCTGCCATGTGCTCGGCTATCAGCTGTGCGGGGACAATGCTACCCCGGAAAACCTTTTCACCGGCACAAGATATCTGAACGTAGACAGCATGCTGTATTTCGAAAATCAGGTGGCGGGATATCTGACCAACAATAAGAGTGGCCATGTGATCTACCGCGTCACGCCTGTATACAACGGGGAAGATCTGGTACCTGCCGGCGTGCAGATGGAGGCTTTCTCTGTGGATGACTACGGCAAAAGCGTCTGCTTCAACGTTTTTGTGTATAACATCCAGCCAGGGGTGGAGATCGATTACGCCACCGGAGAGAGCAAAGCTCAGGCCGACTACCAGCCCGGCGCTGTTCTGAGTGCCGCAGATATCTTCCGGCAAAGCGATGAGCCCGAATTGTTGGAACTGGAGATGACCGGAACTGCCGCAGATGCCGGATCCCGGGAGATGCCGGCGGCGACGGATACTGAGGAAGCGACGGATACTGAAAAAGCGGCAGATGCATCGATGGAGAGTACGGAAGAGACAGCTGCCCAGGAGACGGAAGCTAAAGCAGCGGAAGCCGCGGGCGAGACAGAAACGCAAGAAGAGGAGAAGTTATATATACGGAATACGAATACCCGTAAGGTCCATGATCCTACATGCACCAGCGTATCAAAAATCAAGGCGAAGAATAAAGAAGAATTCTTTGGTACGAGAGAAAAAGCGCTGGCGGGTGATTATGAGCCCTGTCAAATTTGCAATCCTTAAGCAGAATGTGAGATGTGCCAACAGGGGGAAGTTAAATGAATCGGCAGGATATCTGCAATTACAAGCAGGAAATCTGTGATTATATCAGAAAAAAATACGGGATGGATCCGGAATACAAATGGCGCAGATACAGCGAGTATGCCATTTTCCGTCATGCGGATAACAACAAGCAGTTCGCGCTGCTGACAACTGTACCGAGAAAGAAGATCGGACTCGGCAGCACGGGCACTGAGGATGTGATCGACCTGAAGATAGATGATATGTTCTTCCGCGACATGCTTATCCAGCAGGATGGGATTCTGCCGTCTTGCCAGACGAACCGGATGCGCTGGATCTCTGTCGTGCTGGATGGAACCGTACCGGAGGAACAGCTCCGCGACCTGATCGATATGAGCTTCATGGCCACGGCATCCGCCAGGAAAAAAGAAAAAGTGCGTCCACCCAAGGAATGGATCATCCCGGCCAACCCCAAGTACTTTGATATCGTCCATGCCTTCGACAACGCCGAAATCATCAATTGGAAACAGGGTGCCGGCATAAAAACCGGTGATACCGTTTATATGTACGTAGGCGCGCCGGTCTCCGCCGTGCTGTATAAATGCAAGGTAACGGAGACAGGAATCCCGTACAAACGCAAAAACCCACATATCAGCATCAAGGCATTGATGAGAATCCAGTTGCAGAGGCGCTATGCCCCGGACCAATACACATTCTCCGTCCTAAAAGAAAAATACGGGATCCACGCCGTCCGTGGACCGCGAGGAATTCCCGCCTCCCTAAGTGCAGATTTGGGTCAATAAGTGGGTCAAAATTAAACGTCCCTTCTACTACAATGTATTTAATGGTTGATATTCCTATTTTCCATAT
>CAMNFR010000028.1 GCA_946537305.1 uncultured Lachnospiraceae bacterium
GTTCCTTGTTGGAGGTGGTCAGACGATAGGTGGCGTTCTGCAGGAAGCCCAGCAGATGCAGGCCCTGTGCCTCATAGGCAGCGCCCAGCGCCTTGGTGAACT
Organism: uncultured Lachnospiraceae bacterium; assembly: GCA_946537305.1. GTDB lineage: Bacteria > Bacillota > Clostridia > Lachnospirales > Lachnospiraceae > UBA3305. The sequence goes on from CAMNFR010000028.1 coordinate 103, forward strand.
CGTTGTCGCCGTTCAGGGCAGCATCGATCGTGTCGCCATCGTACTTGGAGAAGGACATCGGCAGATCGAAAACAGCCATTTCAGGGATGAAGGATACGGTGGGAGCAGTCTGGCAGACAACGATCTGAATGTCATTGCTCTGCATCTGACGCAGCAGGTCGGCATCGCCGCCCAGGTCACCGTTGGGATGGTAGTCGATCGTCAGCTGTCCGCCGGTGATCTCTTCCACACGAGAGGCTACATACTCACCAAAAATCTGGCCGGCAGCGCCCTTACCAGTGGAGTCAGCACCGATCAGTTCCACGGGCTCAAGAGCGGAATAGTCAACGCCAGCTTCAGCTGCGGCTTCAGTCTCAGCTGCTGCGGCCTCAGTTTCGGCGGCTGCTTCGGTCTCGGCTGCTGCAGCAGTTGTTTCAGCGGTGGTGGTCTGTCCGCCGCCACTGCAGGCCGCCAGCATCATAGCCATGCTGACAGCGAGAACCATTGCAAGATACTTTTTCATGTTGGTTCCTCCTGTTTTTTTATTTATGCTATCTGCCGGCACCGCGCCGGCAGTCAACACCATAAAAAAGAACAATTAAAGATAACTTGATTAAATCACATCTGAATTTTGCCTGCAAGAACTATTTTCTTACCGTAGAGCGTTTACTATACCATATTTGTATAATGCCTATTTGTGTAGGCTTTTACGCATATGTTTTAGCTATTTCTTCCTATTAATAATATAGTTTTGGCCTTCGATAATCCGCTTATTACCTCGTATGTTTATAAATTAACCAGAAAAATTGTATTTTTTCCGTTTTGCTTGTTTAGACTATTCGTCGCGTCTTTACTCGTATTATATAGAAATAGTATAGTAACCACTCTACTATAAGAAAATAGTTCTTGAAGCACAGAGTTAGATGTGATTTAATCAAATCAGTTTCAATTGCTTCCTATATTCATAACATTTTTATGGTCGCAGATCCGGCATATGTTCGCCGGACAGACATAACCGCAGCATGGAATTTCTGAAGAAAAATTATAAACACATTATTGGTGTTCTTATTATATTGATCCTGATGGAACTGGCCGTTTCCTATTATCTGATCACACAGTTCCACGCAAACTACATCGGCCGCGATGAGGCCATCTCACGTTTTCTCGCCGAGGAAAACCTTTCCCAGGAAGATGTCTCCGACATCAAGGTAAAGCTTGCGCACCGGGACGGTGACGCATGGTATGAAATTGAATACAGCCAAAATGGAACTATACACCAAACCACGGTAAACGCCGAAAAGGAGGATGAGAAATGAAAACCGTAAAGTGGCTGGATGAGCATTTTGAAGAAGTGATCCTGGTCGTTCTTCTGATACTCATCTCCTGTATCGAACTGATACAGGTCATATTCCGCAACATCAGTGCTGTGGAATCTCTTACATGGCCCGAAGAATTCTGTCGCTTCTGCTGGATCTGGAGTGTATTTATCTCGCTCCCCTATACGATCCGCAAAAGCAGTATGCTGAGGGTGAATGTAATCGCGGACATGCTGCCCGGAGCACTCAGGAAGATCATCAACATTGCTGTTGACCTGATCAACTGCGCCGTTATGGCGGTGATGCTCTACTATTCCTGGGGTGTTGTGACCGGCATTAAGACCAGTGCCGAGTCTTCCCCCGCCATGAAATGGCCCATGTGGATCATCTACAGCATTATGCTGATCGGTTTCTGCCTAGGTGCGCTGCGTGCCATCCAGATGGCCGTGATCCATGTAAAGAACTTTGGGGTAAAAGAGCTCACAACGCTTGAGCAGACAATGGCAGACGCTGCCGAGGAAGCCGAAGCAGGAAAAAGAGCGGAAGGAGGGAAAGCATAATGGCATCAGCTGCATTACTTGTTTTCGTTGTTTTTCTTGTTGGAATTGCGGTATCCATCCCGATCGGTACCTCCATGGTTCTGGGTTCCCTGGCCCCCATTCTTCTTATGGGAAAAGGCGGATCCATTGCGCAGGTACTGAACAACACGTTTTCCGGCGCGAACTCCACCCCCATCCTGGCCGTGCCGCTGTTCATTCTGGGCGGCGTTATCATGGCGGAGGGTGGAATCTCCAAGAAGCTCTTTAACTTCTTTGCCTATTTTGTAGGAAAGATTCCCGGCGGCGTTCCCTGCGCGGTCATCCTGACCTGCCTTTTCTACGGCGCCATCTCCGGTTCCGGTCCCGCTACCACCGCCGCTGTCGGTTCCATGTGTATTCCGTTCATGGTATCCCTCGGCTATGAAAAGAGGTGGAGCGCCGGACTGATTGCTGTCGCCGGCGGCCTGGGCGTTATTATTCCGCCGTCCATCCCGTTCGTGCTGTATTCCCTGGCAACGGGTGTTTCCACCGGCGCGCTGTTCCTCGGCGGTATCTTCCCCGGCATCCTGATTGGTGTCTTCATGATGATCTACGCAGTGTTCTACTGCAAGACCAAGGGTGAAAACCGTCAGCTGATCGACGCCAAGATGGCAGAACTGAAGGCGAACGGCTTCCTGGCCCTCTTCAAGGAGAGCTTCTGGGCGCTGCTCTGCCCCATCATCGTTCTGGGCGGCATCTACGCCGGTTTCGTTACCCCTACCGAGGCCGCTGTTATCTCCGTGTTCTATGCACTGATCGTGTCCCTGTTCATTTACCGTTCCGTGCATATTAAGGATCTGATCCCGATGCTCTGCGCATCCGTGAAGACCTACGCGGGTCTGGCCTTCGTTCTGGCATTCGCGACTGCTTTCGGCCGCGTGCTTTCCCTGACCAAGGCCACCTCGGCCGTCACCGATTTCCTGACCACCAACTTCCACAGCAGCTGGTCCGTACTGACCGTGCTGGTCATCATCTTCCTGCTGCTCGGAATGGTCATGGATACCGGCCCCGCCATCATCATCCTGGCCCCCGTGCTGCTTCCCGCCGTACAGGAACTGGGCGTACACGATGTACACTTCGGTGTTATCCTGGTCTGCTGCCTGTCCATCGGTCTGGCAACACCGCCCTTCGGTCTTGACCTGTTCGTGGCCGGAAACCTTTCGGAAGAGCCGCCCATGGGCGTCGCCAAGAGGGCCATTCCTTTCATCGTCGCCTTCCTGATTGCCCTGGCGCTGATCACGTACATTCAGTGGTTCTCCATTGCGCTGCTGTAATCGCGCTGCTGTAAAATTGTTGAGACAAACGAAAAAGAACGGGGCTCGTCGCATTAAGAATTCGACGGGCCCCTGTTTTTATTTCCCTTGCGTTATTTCTCCGCAAGCGTTACAATATGGTTTCAGTTGACGTGACAGCAATGTATGCGTTGATATGGCTATAGTGCATGCGTTGACACAACATCAACGGTTGAAAGGGGTTATAGATCATGCCGGCATTTTTTGGAGCAGACGAAATATGGGGCGGCCGCAATGCGTCGGATGAAGCTGAAAAGGTCATCCTTGTCGGCGTGTGGGCTCTTTCGGAGCGGGAGTATCTTTCAGAGGAGGATTTTCTGCATTCTCTGGATGAGCTGGAGGATCTGTCGAAGGCCTGCGGCATGGATCCGATCTTTCGGATGACCCAGCAGCTGCCCTCCGTGGATAAGGCGCTCTATGTCCGCTCGGGCAAGGCGGCGGAAATCGCCGACCTGGTGGAGGGATACTCTGCCAGCCAGGTCATCTTCAACGATACCCTCTCTCCGTCTCAGATCCGAAATCTTCAGAAGGTCCTGAAGGTGCCGGTGACCGACCGAACCCGCCTGATCCTGGACATTTTTGAACGGCGGGCCAGGACCCGCGAGTCCCGTCTTCAGGTGGAACTGGCCAAGCTGCAGTATCTGAAGCCTCGTCTGATCGGCATGTGGGAGACCCAGAACCGGCAGGGCGGCGCGTCCGGCTCCCAGTCCTCCAAAGGTGAAGGCGAAAAGCAGCTGGAAATCGACCGCCGGACCATCGACCATCGCCTTGCCGAACTGCGCCGGGAGCTGACAGAGGTCAGCAGAGAGCGGGCGACCCAGCGGAAGAAACGCAAGAGCTCCCGCCTGCCCCTGGTGGCCCTGGTGGGCTACACCAACGCCGGCAAATCCACCATCATGAATAAGATGCTGGAAGCATGGGGCGCGGAGCCCGGAAATGAAGAGCGAAAAGTCTTTGAAGCAGACATGCTGTTCGCCACGCTGGATACCACGGTCCGCCGGATCGAAATGGAGCGCGGCCGGGAATTTCTCCTCTCCGACACCGTAGGATTTATTCATCGTCTGCCCACAACGCTGGTGGAAGCGTTCAAATCCACCCTGGAGGAGGTGACCCAGGCGGATCTGCTGCTGCAGGTCGTAGATGCCTCCGACACCCATGCCGACGAGCACATAGAGGTTACCAAAGAGACCCTGCGGGAACTGGGCGCGGGGCACATCCCCATGATCACCGTCTTCAATAAGGCTGATCTGTGCGATCCGCCCCGGGAGTACCCGAAGCGCGGCCTGCGGGAGGTCTCCGTGGACGGCGAGCGGAACGAAAACATCTACATCTCCGCCAAGGACAAAGAATCCATCCGCCTGCTGACCACTGCCATCCTGGAAAAGCTGGAACAGGGCGATATAGAGAAAGATTTCCTGATTCCCTACACCAAGGGAGCCGTACAATCCTATTTAATGCAGAACACCCGCGTCGAGAACCTGGAATATCTCGACACAGGCGTTGCCATGCACGTGAAATGCAATAAAATAGTTGCGGAAAAAGCAGAACGGATGCTGCAGTAAGCAAGTGGGTCAAAAGGGGTCGCCGTCTTTGTATACGCGGATGAGTCCGTCGGTGAAGACGTGGAGGTCTTCGTAGGGGTTGCCGGAGAGCAGCAGCAGGTCGGCGCGTTTGCCGATGTCGATGGAGCCGATTTCGTCGGCCATGCCGAGGACTTCGGCGGCGGTGATGGTGCCGCTGGCGATAACGTCTTCGCGGCTCATGCCGTAGTCTTCCATGACCAGCATTTCTTTAAAGGCGACCGGGTGCGGGCCCCAGTTGGGGGAGCCGGCGTCGGTGCCGAGGGCGATACGCACGCCGCGTTTCATGGCGCGGGCGAAGGTGTCGCGCTGCTGGCGGGTGACCATGGCGGAGCGCTCTACAATGAAGGCGGGCAGGGAATCGGCGCTCTCCGAGAGGATCTTGTAGATCCCGAGCGTGGGAACCAGCGTCAGGTTCTTTTCCTTCATCATATCCAGATATTCATCCGGGATATCCGGGCCGTGCTCGATGGTGTCGATGCCGGCCTTGATGCACTCGATAATACCCTCAATGGAGACAGCATGCACGGCGACCTTCATGTGCAGGCGGTGCGCCTCGTGCACGATAAACTGCAGCTGCTCCTGATCGTACATGCTGGGGCCGATATCTTCCAGGCCCGCGGCGCCGCCGGTATCCATGATCTTGATCCACTGGCATTTAATGGCATTTTTTACGCAGAGCTTCTTTTTCTGGCGGATCGCGACCAGCAGCTCGTCCTTTGTATTGGCGATGGTGCCGATGGAAGGCACATGTCCGTAGATGCTTTGGATGGCGGAGCCGCAGGGGATCACGCGGGAGCCCTTGATCCAGCCTTTCTGCACAGCCAGCGCGGTCTCATAGGCCAGGTCTACCGGCGCGCCCACATCGCGGATGGTGGTCACACCGCCCTTCAGCGTGCTCTCCACCGTCTGAACACTCCGCAGAAACGCCTGGAACGGGCCGTACATTTCATCCATATCCTCGGAGATGGCGGTGCCGTCCCACGAGGTATGAACATGCATATCAATCGCGCCGGGGGCCAGATACAGCCCGGCCGCATCCACGACCTGATCCGCCGCTTCCGCGATATGGCCGGCGATGGCGGTAATCACGCCGTCTTTTACCAGAACGTCCGTATTCTTCTTGATGTCACGGTTCTTCACATCCAGGACATTCGCCTGACGGAATAATACAGAACTCATAGCAGCCTCCCTTTTTTACTTTTTGATGATGCCCGACTGGTACATAACGCGTGCGATAACAACGGTGAGCAGGATTCCGCCCAGCAGCACCCACTGCAGGTCGATCTTGAAGACCATCACGCCCAGCACGCAGAGGATAACGGAGACCAGGGAAACCTTCGGCTCTTTCAGCAGCCACAGTCCGGCCAGCGCACCAAAGATGGCGGGGACCACGTTCGCAAAGGCGGGTGCCAGCACCGGAGAATTCAGGACCGGCGTCAGCGGCGCCATCAGCAGGATGCCCAGGGCAATGATCACGGTGGTGGTGATACTGGAAACAGCGACCGCGACCACGGAGACCGCATTGGCCTTTTCGGTGCCGGATTCGATGCCCGCAATGCTCATGGCAGACAGCGCGCAGGGAATCTTCTGGTTCTGCAGGTTGCCGGTGATATAGGTAAGGTACAGGCTTCCTGGGCCGAGGACCGGCGGGAAGGCGATCATTTCACTAAGTACGTAAGAGGCCATCAGGATCCACATGGTCAGGACGCCGGGCCAGATGACGCCGAAGTTCGGCCAGATCCCGTATTTAATAGAAGCAAACAGCGGGAACGCGCAGATGGCAAGAAGCATGGCCGTTCCGTACAGCCTGCCGTCATGATGCATTTTCTTTTCAAAATCTGTCATGATAAATTCTCCTTTCAGTTCAAAACGATCAGCTCAAAACGATCAGCTCAGAACAGGCGTGATGATCATGGAAAGAATCAGTCCAAACAGAATGGTCAGCGGGAAGGCGTAATCCTTGAACCACTTCAGCTTCTCATTCTTCGCAATGATATTGCACAGATAGGAGAAAATAAAGCAGGCGATGATTACGATGGCCGGCACGCCGCCCTTCTTGCCGCTGTTAACAGCGAAGGCCGCGATGACCGTGACCAGCGCGCACAGGGAGAAAATGCTGATCCAGCGGCTGTCTTTCTTCCGGAAGACATCATAGGTCTGGCAGACCGGCTTCAGCACCACCAGAACGATGGGCAGCGCGATGGAACATCCCAGCGTCATGGCCCACGCCGCATTGATCCAGGCTTCCGCGGTCATGCTGGTCGTGGTGAATTCCACGCCCGTCGCTTCCGCGGCCATGGTGGCGGCGATCAGCTCGTTGTTGGCGGAACCGATGACGGAGGTCCGCAGCCAGGGCAGGCCCACGCCCAGGACCGGCACCATCACGATAACGCTCAGCACAATGGGGATGGACGGCACCAGACTGATGCCGATACAGTTGGCAACAATCTTCTTCAGTTCGCTGTCGGTAACGCCCAGCCGTTTTGCTTCCGTCCAGCCCTTTTTCATGAAAAGGACGCAGACGGCCGTGACCAGGATCAGAATAACCGCGACGAAAAAGGTGAGACTCGGGTCATTGACCATACTGGTGTAATTTCCCATAACAATTCCTCCTCTCTTGTTGACACAGCCAACATGTTGCTTGTATTTATGTGCATTATAATAATTTTACGTCCGTTTGTCCTTGTGTAAAGTCCACAAACCGAAACGTAATTTTTTGTTATATTTCACATGAAATTGACAAATGAAAATATGATATATATTATGTAGGTTAGCAGCGCCCTGCTTGTGATGGTGAAAGAATACATGGAAATCCCCATGCATTTTACCGGGAAAGGAGAAATCTATGAAGTTATCGGAGATGATGCGACGTCCCTCGGCCGCGCAGATCCTCCGCCGGCAGCTGCCGGAAGGGGACCGGAACATACGACAGGTGTGCAATCTCTCGATGGTGTCCAGCGCGTTTTCGGCGGATACCCTTTATGTATCCACCCTCAGCAACTTCCTGAGCCTGCGTGCTTCCTCTGCGCCGTCTATCTTCTTCCTGATCATGGACGAAGATGCCCTCGTGAACAGAGACCGGCTCCCGATGAATTATGTGCTCTTCTCCCGCGACACCTCTGTGAATGCGCTGTATGTCCGCATGATGTCCCTGCTGGAAGAATCGGATCGTGTGACATCGGCCAAGCTGATCATCAGCCAGGCGCTGCTGGACGGCACCTCCGTCAGCGATATGCTGGAGATCGCATCCGAACTCTTTGACAACCCGGTGCTGCTGCAGGATTATACCACAAGACTGCTGGCTCACTCCGCCATCCCGAAGGGAGCCGACGATGATGAGATCCTCAACAGTGTATTTACCAAGGGATATGTGACGGCGGATCTGTTTTCCAAGTACGATTACGAAAAGGTCCTTTCTGAGATCGAGCACACGCCGGAGACCATCCTGGTGGAATCCACCAAAAAAACAAGCCGGCTGATCTGCCGGCTGCGGGTAAATCGTCAATATTTCGGATGGGTGCTGACCGTGGCGACCCGGCATGCCTTCCGGGACGGCGACATAGAGATCATGAACTATCTGTCCGGTGCGCTGACGCTCATTCTGGAGCGCCGGAACATGCTGCCGAACACCAGTCTGGCCGAAAATCTGCTGCGGGAGCTGCTGGCGAACCCGGGCGAGTACACCACGGAAAGCTTTACGCAGCGGGCGCAGGGATTCGGCTGGACCATCCGCGGGCCGCTGCTGCTGATGGGGATTTCGTTCCAAAAAGAAGAGGAAGAAGGGCCCCGGACATTAATGGCCTACAAGAATCACCTGTCATTGATGCTTCCGGACGCCAAGATCTTCTTTAAGGGAGATGCGATCTATCTGCTGATGAAAGCCGCAAAGCCCTCCGCCGCCGAAGCGGTGCCGCAAAGCTTCCTGGAAAAATTCCACCTGCGCATGGCGGTGGGAAACATCTTTACAGATATCATGCAGCTGCCGGCGGAATTCGAATACGTCAACGCCACACTGATGCTCTCGGCGCGGCTGAAAAAAGAAGGTGCGCGGCACTACTTCTCCGATTTTGTGGAGTACCACGCCCTTCTGAAGCTTTCGGAAGTCTATGATAAACGGCTTCTCTGTCAGCCGGAGCTGCTCGCGGTGGTCCGCTACGACCGCCAGTTCGGCACCGAACTCGCCCGCACCAAGCGCGTATTCACCCTCGCCGGCTCAGCAAACAAAGCCGTAAAGCTGCTGAACATCCACCCGAACACCCTGCAGTACCGCCTGCACCGTTTCCAGGAAATCTCCGGCCTGACCGGAAGCATCAACGATCCCATCGAAAACTTCCGCCTGCTGCGGTCCTACCAGATGCTAGACCTCTTCCCGGAACTCGCCGAAGACTGAAGATTTGTTATCCCAGCGCTACGTCCAGTATCATCATCAGCACAAAGCCCAGCGCAAAGGCCACCTTAACCTTACGTATTATTCGGGTCGTTCTGTCCGTTCCACCCAGCCGATGAGCGTTACGTCACTGGTGATCGGGCCGTTGCCGGAATCACTGCTGGTGATGTTGGCGATGGCTGCTTTTCGAAGCGCCTCATTCCACTCTGCGCACCAGGCGTCCCAGTAGTCATCATACTCTGCGCCTGTCATCGCCTGCTCTTCTTCTATCGTCTTCGGCTCGGGGAATGCAGGGAAGCCCTGCTTTGCAAGTTCTGCGGCAGCCGACGCATAATCATAATACCACCAATTGGCTTCCTCATAATACTGGTCATGCTTATTTAATATATCCCACGCCCGGTTCTGGTAATCGTTCACATATTGATCGATCGTCCAATTCGGCATGGACGGCCAGCGTGTATTATCCACCTTGTACCAGTAATCCAACATAAACGGAGGATACTCTTCACTCTCGCCGGACCACAGGGATGGATCGACCTTCTGGAACTTCTTCAGCACGTCTTCCGGTCCGCAGGTACCCGATTCCACTTCGAATTCCTGCTTTTCAATGACCACCGCAGCCACTCCAGGGAGCACTCCTTCTTCCGGAAGGTGGTCGATGTCAATCTCAAAGTCATACTTCATGAGTTGTGCGGTGTACATATCTGTCAGGAATACAGCGGTCACAGTGCACATTTTGGTAAAGCTTCCGGTCACGGTAACATCCTTGTCGGGCATGGTCTGGGGCAGTCCCTTCCAACCGTCAAATTTGTATCCCTTGACTGCCGGATCGGCGATGGCCGAGACCTTATCCCCGTAACCGTATTTTACCGTGGTCTTCTTTTCCTTTTTGGTCAAAGGATTGGTGTAGGTAAAGGTCAGCTTGTGCTCGTTCTTGGTCCAGAAGCCGGTCACGGTGATGTCCTTTTCCGGCATGGACGCCACTTCGCCCTTCCAGCCGGTAAAGGTATACCCTTTCAGCTTCGGCACCGCCTGCTTTGCGACCGCGGCACCGGGCGCGTAAGATTTCTCCGCCGGCGCGGCAGGCGCTCCGGAGGGTACCGTTCCAAGGTACTTGTAGGCAACCGTATAAGAATCTTTGCTTTCTTTCTCTGTTGTTCCGCCTGCCGTTGCAGCCAGGACCGTCACAGGAATTTTCGCTGTCACGCCATTGATCGCGACCGCATAGACCTCACAGGTCCCGGCCTTGACGGCGGTGATCTTACCATTGCTGTCCACGGTCGCCACAGTGCTGTCGCCGGAGAACCACTCTACCTTTTTGCCGTGATTCTTCCCGAGAAGCTTCTTCTTTGCATCGGCCTTCTTGACCTTTGCCTTCACGGTGACCGTATCTCCCACATGGGCAAGAACGGAAGCGGGACTTGCGGTCACGCTCTTCGGATTTGTGTTCTTGCTGCCTGTCAGCGCCGCATGGATAACCCGGCTCTTTGCGATGGTGCTGTATTTCTTTCCGGATTTCTTCTGCGCGACGATCATGAACTTATAGCACTCAGACGCTTTCAGTCCCTTTTGGGTATAAGACTTTTTCTTCGCACTGAGTGTTTTCACCTTATTTTTTAGTGCTTTCCCGTCGCAGTTATGGAAATACACAACATAGCGGTCTGCGCCGGATACCTTCTCCCAAGTCAATTTTACCTTATTCCTTCCGGCTGCCGCCTTCACCAGGACCGGTTTCTGATCAGCGGCGTAGGCACGCACACTGCCCAGCACCAGCAGGGCCAGCAGCAGCGGAATCGCAAAATATCGCATCACGCGATTTTTTACTGTCATAATTCTCTCCTTCCCGTTATACAGAACAAACACTGTTTATGTCGGAATGCCGCAGCAATTAAGACTCTGTGGGTTCCGGAACCAGCGCCCAGCCCAAAATGATCATATCGTCGTTGATCTTTCCGATCGGCGAGGCCGGATCTGTAAGCGCTTTCATGAGCGCGTTATATACGTCCATTTCCAGCCAGTTATCCATCTGATCATAGATTGCGTTGGCGCCATCCGATTCACTGCCGCCAGCTTCAGTGACCGCCTGGTTCAAAGCCTGCGGAGACGCATAAGGCGGATCCGGAATACCGTAGGCTTCCTTATACTGGTCCAGATCGCCAGTCATCCAGGCAGATCCAATATCATTCAGAAGCATATCCACCATTTGCGCCGCATCGGTTTCCGAATCCCCATCACCTTGGAAGAATTCATTCTTATCGGTACCCCAACAAGCAATGAATGCCTTCCGATTGGTTCCAGCGTCCAGTTTCTTTAACGCATCGGTAAATATCTTATCTCCGGTAAAATCCCGCACGAACTTTTCTCCGGCTTTTACTTCAAATTCCTTGCTGGCCAGCACAAAATGATAATTCCAGACGTGCTCCTCATTCCCGGCTTCCGCCCACGGATCGAACGGGGACAATGCCCTATTGGCATCCCATGTCCGGGCAAGCAGGATTACATTCACCTTACAAATCTTTGTGAAGGTCCCTTCCACATCCACATCCTTATCCGGCATCGTGGCGGGAAGATTTTTCCATCCGTCAAACTCATAGCCTTTGACATCCGGATCCGCAATTGCGGAGACCTTTTCGCCGTACGCGTAGCTAACGGATGTCACCACTTCTTTCCCAGCATTTGTCGGATCAGCATATTTAAAATTCACCTTATGCTTATTGGCCTTCCAGTAACCGCTTACGGTCACATCCTTCTTCGGCATTTTGGTCACTTCGCCATCCCAGCCGCTGAAGGTATAGCCCGCAAGCGTAGGCGCGGTCTGCTTCTCTACCGCTGCACCGGCTTCATACGTCTTCTCCGCGGGAACCGCCGGCGCGCCCTTCGGCACATCGCCGGTGTACTCATAGGTGACCGTATATTTTTCTACTGCGCCGTCTTCCTTTTCCGGGGCGGCAGCGCCCTTCGACTTACGCACCGTAACGGAAGCCGTACCCCAGACGCCGCTGATACTGGAGGCATAAATCATGCAGCTACCCTCCGCGACCGCCGTAAGCTTTCCGCTCTGATCCACCGTTGCGACGGCAGGATCACCGGAAGACCAAACAAGTGCGGCGCCGTGCGACTTGCCGAGCAGTTTCTTCCCGGATGCCGCCTTCTTTGTCTTGGCCTTCAAAGTCACGGTATCCCCCACAAACAGCTGCAGGGACGCCGGCGTGATGACAACGCTCTTTACATTCGTCTTCTTTTCATTTTTTGTCGTGACAACATGAATGGTCCGGCTCTTCGCGAGCACCTCATACTTAGAACCATTCTTCTTCTGCGCCACCACCATAAACTTATAATCCTTAGAAGAACTCAGACCCTTTTTTGTATAAGAAGTCTTCCCTGCCTTCAGGGTCTTAACCTTGTTCTTCAGCGTCTTCCCGTCACAACTGTGGAAGTACACCACATAACGGTTCGCGCCGGAGACCTTCTTCCAGGACAGCTTCGCGCTGCTCTGACCGGCCTTCACCTTGGCGAGCATCGCCGTGTTTCCGGCCGCCATGACCTCTCCGCCGCCCACCGCCAGAATAATGGCGGCCGCCAGCGCAGCAATCAACATGGCCATGCGTTTTCTTACCATACTTCATCCCCCCTTGTGATGTTTTTCGGTACAAAAGTGATAGAATTATTATAAACCAAAAGGTACTTATTTGTCTACACAAAAAACAGGTGGGTCAAAAGGGACGTTTAGCTGTGACCCGCTAACGCGTTAACGCATTAGCGGGTCACAGCTAAACGTCCCTTTTGACCCACCTTGACAGAAGGACGCAGGAATTTTAAAATGGAATTATTACCGGAATCTAACATTGCAGAATACGGAGACGGACATGATGAATGAAGTGATGTTTCTTGGGGAAAATTACAGCGTTACGACCGACAGTGAGCAGACGCAGCTGAATAATAATATCATCGTGGTCGGGTCCAGCGGCGCCGGCAAGACGATGAGCTATGCGGAGATGCGGCTGCTTCACACCACGGAGAGCAGCCTGATCGTCACGCTTTCCAAGCGCAGGCTGGTCAAGAAGTATCTGTCTTATTTTCAGGAGAAGGGTTATCGGGTGATCGATCTGAACCTGACGGATCCCTCCGGGGCGGAGACTTTCTACGATCCGCTTTGCTATGTCCGCAGCAACGCCGACATTACGTATCTGGCTCAGTCGATCGTTATGGCGAATCCAAAAAAGGCGACCGCGCAGGAATCAGATCCGTTCTGGGATGATGCTGCCCAGTCTCTTCTTTCCGCGCTGACCGCCTATATTCTGCACATTAAATCAAGACCTACGTTTACGGATGTTCTGGAGCTGTTTGCCAAGCTGCGCATCACCGATCACGGCGATTCCATCGAGACAAATCTGGATGATATCTTTGATCGTCTTTCCCGGGAAGATCCGAACAGCTTTGCCTTCCAGTGCTGGAAAACCTTCCGTTATTCGCCGATGCGGACCGCCGGCTGCATCTACTCCGCCCTGAGCGTGACCATGGATACGGTTTTTTCCCCGGAGTTCCGCACGGCCATGCGCGGCGCGGCCCGGCTGAATTTCACGGACATTGCCAATGAAAAGACGGCGCTGTTCGTGACCACCTCCGCCGTCAACCCGTCGCTGAACGTGTTTGCCGGCCTGTTCTATTCCCACGCCGTCAAGGAGCTGTTTGAATACGCGGAATCGCTGGAAGACGGCGTTCTTCCGCTGCCCGTCCACCTGCTGTGCGATGACTTTGCGGTCGGCGCACAGATCCCGAACTTTGCCCAGTACATTTCCATTTTCAGGGAAAAGCACATCTCTGTATCTATTCTGCTGCAGTCCGAATCGCAGCTGAAGTCCATGTACGGGGAGGATGACGCCACCACCATCATCAACAACTGCGACCACTATGTCTACATGGGCGGCATGGATCTGATGACCTGCCGCAACATTGCGGAGCGCGCCGGAAGACCGCTCGGAGAGGTCATGTACATGCCCATCGGAACGGTCATCATTTTCGAGCGCGGCCGCAAGCCCGTCACCACAGAACGCCTTCACATCATGGAAGATCCGGCGTGGTTCACGGACTGATCAGCGCCGTTTTCGCAAAGTCCGCTAACACTTCTGATATCTTGATCTGCTGAGGACATACCTGCTCGCAGCTGCGGCACCCAAGACATGCCTGCGGCTTTTTGTCCTCCGGCAGGGCCGCCAGCGCCATCGGCGCAATAAACCCGCCGCCGGTGTAAACATGTTCGTTATACAGGGAGATAAGCTGCGGAATATCCAGTCCCTGCGGGCAGTGGCTTACGCAGTAGTGGCAGGCCGTGCAGGGGACCGTCCCCACAGAAAGCATCCTGTCCGCAATGCTCATAAGCGTTTTCATCTCCGCATCGCTCAGTTTCTTATCCGTTGCAAACGTCTTCAGGTTCTTCTCCAGCTGCTCCTCGTTGGACATGCCGGAAAGAATCATGGTAACAGAAGGAATGCTCTGAAGGAAACGGAATGCCCATGCCGGGATCTCCTCGTCCGGGCGAAGCGCCTTCAGCTCTGCTTCATACTCCGGCTTCAGGCTTGCCAGCTTTCCACCGCGCAGGGGCTCCATGACCCACACCGGAATCTTCCACTCGTCAAGCAGCGCGACCTTTTCCTGCCCGCCCTGGAAGGTCCAGTCCAGATAATTGAGCTGCAGCTGGCAGAATTCCATATCCTTGCCGTAAGCATCCAGGAACCGTTTCAGTACATCCATGTTTCCGTGGCAGGAAAATCCCAGATGTTTGATCCGCCCATTCTTCTTCTGCTCCATCAGATAGCGGAAAATGCCATATTTTTCTTCATCCAGATACGCATCGATGTTCATCTCGCAGACGTTATGGAAGAGATAAAAGTCAAAGTATTCCACCTGCAGCTTTTCCAACTGCTTTTCGAAGATTTCTTCCACATGTCCCCAGTTTGAAGGATCATAGCCCGGGAATTTGGTCGCCACATAATAGCTGTCCCGCGGATACTTTTTCAGTGCATCTCCCAAAACCCGTTCGGAATTTTCACCGTGATACCCCCAGGCCGTATCATAATAATTGATACCTGCTGCCATCGCGGTATCCACCATGCGAAACGACGCTTCCTGATCGATCCTGCTGTCATCACCGTCGATCACCGGAAGACGCATGGCCCCAAAACCAAGCGCCGAAAGCTTCATGTCCTGAAAATCTCTGTAAATCATACGTTTCCCTTTCCTTTCTTTACCTCATTTGCTTTTCCTGATCGCGGATCAGGAAATCCATACGGTCTACCCTGCGCTGGCTTTCGTGCATCTCTTCCATCAACACGCAGCGCTGCACCTTCATCTGATGCAGCACCTCTTCGTAGCTGCCCGCCTCATAGAGAGTGCCGATTCTCTTCGCCGCCTCGGTGCTGCAGCCCGCATCGGAAAGTCCCTGTATCAGTCGTTCCTTTCCACTCATATCTGCAGGTTCCTTTCTGAATTCTGCTGTTATTACATACTGTTCCCGGCAGAATTATTCCCCGGCAGTATTATCATACCCCTCGGCGGCGAGATGCGCAAATGGATATAAGCTATTTCATGTTATTCCTTATAAGAATGTCACGCAGCAGTACAAGGACGGTCTTTCACACCCTTACAGTATCTTTTCCATCCCGACCTTGTAAGGCACCAGCCCCAGTTTTTCATAGAACCGCATAGCTCCGGGATTGCAATTCCATACGTTCAAGGTTACATTATAGCATCCGCGCTCCCGCGCATACGCAAGAATATGCTCGTAGATCCTCCTGCCTACCTGACGGCCCCGGGCGGCTTCATCCACGCAGATGTCATCAATATAGAGTGTCAGGATATCTGTCAGAAGCCGGGTGTTTTCCGGCCGCTGCATAACGCAAAAACCATGTCCCAGTACCTGCCCTTCCTCATCGACGCAGACAAAGACCGGTGTGTCATCGCAGCTCAGGATACCGCGAAGTTCATCCTCCGTATACTTTGTAGCCAGTTTGAAGAGATCCGGGCGTCCTTCATAATGCACCCGGTTCACCTGTTTCAGCAGTTCCATAATGGCCTGAATATCGCGCTCCTCCGCGCGGCGTACCATATCAGACATTGTCATTTCCCCCTATCTTTCTTCTTTCATCTGCTCGTCCGCCCACTGGTAGACCGATTCCAGCGCAGGAATCAGTGTTTTCCCTCTCTCCGCCAGGGAATACTCTACCGTCGGCGGTATTGTATTGTACTGCTTCCGGGTGATGAACTTATCCTGCTCCAGTTCTCTCAGGCACTTCGTCAGCATGGTCGCGGTGATGCCCACCACCTTCCTCTCCAGCTCGCGGTAGCGGAGCGTCTGATTTTCAGCATCAGCTATGTACCACAGAATCGGAAGCTTCCATTTCTGCCCGATCAGGCTCATCGCATAGAGAATCGGACATTGTGTTTCAAGAATGGTCTTCCATTTGATGAAAATTCGTCGTATACTCTTTACATCGTAGTCACACGAAATACTACCATGGAGGGTAAATTACATGACCGCCCAGGAATATGTTAAGAAATTTTTGGAAGAACACCCGGATATTTATATGGAAGCCATTGAGCACATGCCTCCCAGTTATCAGGCCAGATATAATGCAGCAGAGGAGGACCTGGAGGCAAAAGGGCAGGAACTGGCCACCGAAGTCCTGGCAGAGCTGGGCGTTTCCTGGCAGAAGAAGCTGATGGCCTACGACGAAGCCCATATATATAGCAGCACCATAATGGCTGATGCCATGTTCCTGTACGGTGCCTCATTTATGATGGAATATTACGAATCAGAATCCAAAAAGTAAGGAATTGCGGAAGAGCAGATCACCATACCGTCGGGCCGCAGCCTGCCGATCAGGGTCAGATTCTTCTTTTCCGCCAGCGCAAGGCTTTCCCCGGTAGGCATTTTCCGGCCGGCCATGATCGGAATGCCTGCCCGGATGGCCTTTTTTACCATATCCAGCGGCATGCGGCCGGTGGTATAAAGAATACATTCTCCCAGCGGAATGCGATTTTTCAGCGCATACCCAATGGTTTTATCTATCGTATTGTGACGGCTGATATCCTCCGCCTCATAAATAATTGCCCCGGCTCTCATCAGCAAGGCGCAATGGATGGCATGGGTACTCCTGCGAAGCGCCGATTCTTCGCAGGCCCGGTCCGCCAGCTTCCACATCCACTCAGGATTCCACTGCAGGGACGGGACCGCGGGCAGTTCTTCATCCTGCATCTCCTGCGCTTCCGGCTTATCATGCTCTCCCGGCTCATCCTGCTGCTGAATCTTCAGATCTACCGTATCCCAAACTGCCGAATTCATAACCTCCGGGAGCAGCCCCTCTGAAAACAGCCGACCCATCACCAGCTCCTCTACATCCGACGGCGTGCAGACCATCTTCATGACCGGCTGTCCGTTCACAAACACCTGAAGACTTTGCTCCCGCAGCAGACAGATCTCCTCGCGCACAGGCTCCGTACCATCTCTGTAAATCCGGAGCGCCGGAACGTATATGCAGCCGGAAGTATCACCGGAAACATCACGGGAGACATTCCCGGAGACATCGCAGGAAACTTCGCCGTCCCGCTCCCCGGCAAGAATCGAATTATTATACAGACTCATTACTTATCCCCCCTGTCACAGATCGACTCACAGATTGTCGCAGATTGTCACAGTCGCCCGTATCCCGATTCACTACTTTTGTGCTTCTTCATATAAATTTGACGCCATAGTTATTTGCCCTCCAGCATATTCTTAAGGTACCGAAGCTGTCCCCCTGCCAGGGCGACCTCTGTTTCATCATCGGTCAGATCCGGCGTTACTTCAAAATCAAAGTTCTTTGTGGCATCGTGAACCATAACCTTTCTATGCCGGATCTGTTCCGGAAGACCATTGATTTCCAGGATATCCCCTGCTTCAATCCTGTCATAATCGGTTCCATCCGCAAACAGCAGCGGGATGATGCCATGGTTGACCAGATTTCCCTTATGAATTCTGGCGATGCTCTTGGCAATGACGCACTTTACGCCCAGATACATGGGATTGATGGCCGCATGCTCGCGGGAAGATCCCTGGCCGTAATTCTCACCTCCCACGATGATGCTTTTTCCCATTTCTTTCGCCCTGGCGGCAAAAGAGGGATCATACCGGTGATAGCAGTACTGGCTCATCATCGGTATATTAGAACGCATGGAGGAAAACTCGGCGCTGGCTGGTGTAATGTCATCTGTTGAGACATTGTCCAGAGCCTTCAGGCTGACCGCAGCCTGCAGGTTCTCCTCCGGAACCTCCGGCACCGGAAGAAACTTGATATTCGGACCGCGGGTGATCTCCACCTTCGCGGCTTCCTCTTCAGAAAGAGGAGGAATGATCATGGAGTCATCCACGATATAAGCTTCCGGTTCGGTGATTTTCTCGAGAGAGCTTATCTCTTCTCCCATCAGATCCTCTGCTGTGGCAAAGGTCCCCATGACAGCAGTTGCTGCGGCACTTTCGGGACTTACCAGATAGATCTCGGCGGTAGGGTTTCCGGCCCGGCCTTTGAAATTCCGGTTGGAGGTGCGCACTGCCACCCCATTGGTGGGAGGGGTCTGTCCGATTGCGCAGCATGGTCCGCAGGATATTTCCAGCATTCTCACGCCGGCATCCACCAGCATATCGATATAGCCGTCCCGCATCAGTTCTTTATACGTTTGTCTGGAGGCAATGCCGCAGGTGCACTGTACATCCTCGTGTACATGTCTGCCTTTAAAAACCAGGGCAGCCTTCGCAACATCTGCGTAGCTGGTATTGGTGCAGCTGCCGATAAATACCTGCCGGACCTTCTTTTTCGGCACCTCGCGAAGAGGTTTCACGTTATCCGGAAGATGCGGACAGGCCATCAGCGGCTCCAGTTCGCCAAGATCCATCCGGATTTCCTCATCATATTCCGCGTCTTCATCGGGAAGCAGTTCCCGGTAAGCCTCTGCGCGTCCCTGGGCAGTCAGGAATTTTTTCACCTGTTCATCCGCCGGAAAGATCGACGTGGTGGCGCCCATTTCCGCTCCCATGTTGGTGATGGTCGCTCTCTGGGGAACCTCCAGTGTGGCTGCCCCCGGGCCGACGTATTCGTAAACCTTCCCCAGTCCGCCTTTTACAGACTCCCGCCGCAGCATCTCCAGAATTACTTCTTTTGCGTTTACGCCGGGGCGGAGACGGCCGGTCAGGAACACCTTCACAATTTTCGGCATTTTAATTCGCATGGGAACGCCCGTCATAGCCGTAGCTACATCCATTCCGCCGACGCCGATGCAGAGCATGCCGATGGCCCCGCCGTGGGGGGTATGGCTGTCGCCGCCCATGCTGATTTTTCCCGGGACGCCGAAGCACGCCACATGTACTGTGTGGCAGATGCCGTTGCCGGGACGGGATACGTACACGCCAAATTTTTTGGCTGCTGACTGCAGGTATATATGATCGTCAGGCGTCATACTGTTTACATAAAGAAGGTTGTGATCCAGATAGCTTACACTGGTTTCTACCTGGGTTCTCTGAAGACCTACTGCTTCAAAGGCAAGGTAGGTCATGACCGCATTGATGTCATGCGTCAGGGTCTGATCAACCTTGATGTAGATCTCTTCCCCCGGAACCATGTCCGATGGTTTTGCCAGATGTGCTGCAAGGATTTTCTTCGTAAGATTTTCGCCCATGACTGTTTCCTTTCCGTCCCCCGGTCCATTACCTTTTGACCCATTTTGCACGCAGTATTCGGCTGCTGCCGTATTCGTCCGTCCACGTTTCTTCCTTGGACAGCAGATTTCCTTCCGGATCATACCAGCCTGCGAAGGAGTATCCTTCCTCCGGATAGGCGTAATATTTCTGCTGCCATTCGCCCGTTTCCTTCCACTGGGCATTGTATACTGGGTTGAACTGCAGCCCTACGCAGCCGCCTTCTTCCGCGGTCAGTTCCAGCGGCAGCACTTCCTCTCTCCCAGGAGCCAGCGAAAGGATCCTCTTCATCGGATTCCCGGAAACATTCAAATGACGCAGCAAAGGATTCTTCCGCGTATCCACTTCCCGCATCCGGTTGTTGTGGCAGTAAAAATACTTCAGCTTGGGGCAATGGGACAGATCGATCTCCTCCAGCTGATTATCATTCACGTAGAGCTCCACCAGCTCCGAATTGCCGGATACATCCAGTTCCGACAGGCGATTCTTGCCGGCATCGATCCCCTGGCAGGCGGCCAGATCTTTCACATCCAACTGCGCGATCTGATTATCCTGTATCCCAAGGATCCGCAGAGCCGAATCTCCTTTTACGGATATCCCCGAAATCCGGTTGCGATATACATCCACAAACAGCAGATCTTTCTGCCCGGACAGATCCAGATCTCCCGTCAGATCGCAGCCTCTAAGATAGATCTCGAAGCTCTGCAGAGGATAGATATCCTCGTTATAAATGTGGATTCCAAAGCCGATCAGCCGGCCGTCCTCCAGCACAACACCATTGCTCTTCGCGGCGGACGCCTCATAGCTTTTGCTTTTATCCGTTGTCGCAACACGGCGGATCACCTGCTGCCTGGAGGCAATCTTCTCGCTGTTGCTGACTCCGTTCTCATCCGTCTGCTCGAAGAATTGGTAAATCTTCTCCATCTCCATCACCTTCTCATTCCCGTTCCTTTACCACTGCAGTGGGTCACCGTTAAATGTCGCTAGTGACCCATTTCTGCCGGTGCCCATCCGCAGTTGCACCAGAGATGAAGATGGTTGTGATAATCTATCAGGCTCGTTATCAGGAACTCGACCTGTTCTTTTGTCAGCCGCACGCCCATTTCCCCCAGATCATCCATGAAATATGTCAGAGATTCTGTCGGTTTCGTGACGCCAAGATGACTTCTCCATGTATAGTCACAGACCAGTCTTTCTGCCGCAGTCATGCTGTTCAGCTCTGCCTCTAACTCAACTGCATATTTTGCATTCCCTTTACGGCCTGCAATCTCTCCCCGCTGATATCGAAGTTCAAATTCATCGTTGCGACTGATAAATGAAAACTCTCCGAGTTTCTTCCCTGTATAGGCACACGGGAATTTCTTCCCATAACGTGTCTCAAACTCTGTCTGCGTGCAGGAAAGTTCCGAAAGCCAGGCTATCAGCTTTTGCTCACGTTCATCCCGGATGGGATCTTTATACACCAGCAGATTCTCCGGTACAAAATGAGGTTTCCCCCATGAAGCTTCGATTAGTTGGTATACCCTGGTAAATTTACCATATCCGTTGTAGATCAGTCGTTTTGATACCAAAAGCCTGTATCTCTCTGTACGAGGCTCCTCAGAATAGACCTCATCTGGCTCAAATACATAATACGGAAGATCCTCCCGTCGGAAAATCCCCAGTGCGGTATATAGTTCTTTCCTTTGAATCTTTGGCACGGCAGCCTTTTCTGAAAGTTCTTTATAGACAGCCCAGAGCTGTTCTGCATGAATTGCTCCGTAGAGGTTCATACATGACAGACACAGATCCTTCAGAAACTGGATTTTGTTTTCTGAGATCCCAGCATCACGATACCGTTTTTCCAAGCTCTTCACTGATAAAAATTTTGGATAACTCATTACATGTCCTTCCTAAAACAGTTCTTTTAGCACCAGTACCGTAATTCCGGGATTATCGCCGGGGATGATCCGCTTCACCTTCGGCTCATACCTGTACCAGTCGTAGATCATAGACCGCAAACTGGTTCCTCTGTTATAACCATGGATCAACTGCAGCTGATAGGTCATCGGCCCTGCGGAGGCAATGGCCTTATCGATGACCTTCATCGCTTCCTCCTGCCGCAGTCCATGCAGGTCAATTTTTACAAATGCTTCACTCAACGGTAGTCACCTCCGAGATGGGTTCCGGGGAATCTTCGTCCTCGTCCTGCCAATCCATCAGGAAATCATAAAGGCCATCCTGAGACAAGACGCCGCGCTTCAAATCCGCGGGGAGCAATCCCTCTTCGTCCGCCTCATAATCCTCCTGCCACTTACCGGAGGTATAATATTCATCCAGGAGCCGGACTTTCCTCTGTATTCCTTTATCAGATACTGCTGCTTCGCGAGGCGTGCTACGCACTTCATCAAACAGCTGCTCATAAAAGGCGACACGTTCTACCCTATTTAAGGGGTGAAAACGCTGGAAGACTTTCCCGTCACGCTCCACGGTCTCATTCCACATATCCGCGGGACGGACCCATATTCCATTATCTCCATACAAGGCCTGGTAAACCACCATGGGCTCTGTCGTTTCACTATGCCGCGCAATCGAAAGTACGCGATAGTAATTGCCTTTGAAATGCCGGTACAGACCAGGTGCTATCGTTGCGACGGCCTCCTCATAAGTCATGACTCTTCCTCCACCATCTGATTGATGCTAATCATTTGCTCTTTGTGGTTATTACTGTTTTACGAAATAATATACCCCATTCTTGTGCTTGATTATAATTCCTTTGTCAACGCAGGTTTTTAGTATTCCAGACGCTCTATTTTCTGTTACACCAAATAATTCTGCCACATTACTCCTATTAAAAGAATATGTATATCTATATCGCGCGAACAACTCCTCTATTTTAACAAGCGTTCTTCCTCGGAAAATCTCTTCCAATTTCTTTACAATAACATCATGAAAATATTTTAATTCCCAATCTTCTGTTACTGACGAAAATTGTCTCTCTGCATCCAAAAGTTGTGTCTTCTCGGGAGAAAGTTGTGTCTTCTCGGGAGAAAGTTGAGCCTTCTCTTCAAAAGTTGTGTTTTTATCAAGCGGCAATTCCATTTGCGCAGGAGTTGCAACACCCCTATTAGGCAGAGACACAGTGAAGAAAAACTCATTTGACTCAAATACTGGTTGCTCACAGAAGCCCGAATAGGAATTGAGGATTCTTCCGATGCCACTACCTCTTCGTTCCATGAAATGTAGCCGCGAGAAAACATCGGATACGACTTCATTCCGTCGAATTGATGGAACATGCCGTAGATCCAGATCTTGGATTCTGCTGCCATTCATCATCCCACCGGGCGATACTATCTCTAATCGATCATCAAAGATATCTACATGTACTTCAGTTCCTACAATTTGATAATCTCGATGAATCAATGCATTAACCAAGACTTCCCTAACTGCTCTAAATGGATAATCACTATTCTCTTCTCGATGCATCCCCCGAATTGTCCAAGGCTTGCGAGAATTATTGCGAACAAATGATTCAGCATTATTTAATAGCGTGATTAGACAACTATCAGAGTATTCTTGATCATCTAATGCATCACCATCGACTGCTCCCTTTGTTCTCCCTTTCCATCGAGTGCAAACAATTTTCGATTGTTTCAGCGCACCTTGATCTGACAACAGAAGCCCAGCGTTAGTCACCTGTCCCTCTTCGTTTAAAAGCCCCATTGATATCAAATCTCTAGGCAAGATCAAGTCATCACCCGTTACATTTTTAAATGTTGCGCATAAAAATGTAAAACTGACATCCGATATTTTTTTTGATGTTGGCAATGAATCAAATGTGCGATTTTGTCCCTTTAATATTAAATTGTTCAATTCTATGTCCGTGGCCTTTACAGATTGATCTCCGTGTCGAACAAAAGCTTCTTTTGTCCCTTCATGAACATAGTAGTAAGGATAAGCTGGTCCGCTTTTTATATCCAAATCGATACATACAGAATCCATGCCATCCTTTATCGCTTCTAACTCATATCTTGGCGCAGGGGATATCCTTCCTCCTATGAGTTCTGCAATTTTGCTTGCAGTGGTCTGGGCGTCAAGAAGTCCCTTTGGCTTATGGGTGTCATCTGTATAACCAAATAAGATATGACCGCCTTTCCCATTTGCGAATGCCGAGACAGATTTCAACCAACTTTTGGGTTTTTCCGATTCCAACGAAAGCTTATACTCGCACCTAGTTGCCTCTATATCTCGGTTTACGCTCCATCTCATACCAACACCTCCAGATAATTCCTCATCACCTTCTCACACTTCATCAGTTCAGCATATTTCATCAGTTGATTCAGATTCCGGTCCTTACGTTTCAGATATGTCACAAGTACTTCCTTTGTCTCTTCAATTCCAACCTTCTCTCTGTAAAACACGATATCTACGACCGTCTTCTCCACATCATAGATCCGGAATTCGTTCTTCCCCTCTCTGACCGTTATGACTCCCAATTCATGCCTATCATCTGTATAGTAATGTACATTCATATGAGGCCAATCTGGTATCGTAGATACCCTCGCCTTCCTGGGAATGGCCAGATCGACTGCATCAGGAACAAATGTCGTCAAGTGATAATAATTCGCTGCACTGAGCAGACAAATTACACCCTTCGGTGCATAAGCCTCCACATAATAAAAATCAGATTCCTCCCCTCGATATTCTGTATTCTCGTAAAAGCTTTTATTCAGTTTTATTAGTTTTCCCTCACTGACCAATTTACTGACCTTATACTGCGAGAATCCCTTGCTCTTAAGATCTAGCATAGAAAAGATCTTCCGATCTCCGGGAAGTACCACTTTATCCGCCATCTTCACCGTCCCTTTTTCTAATTAGTAAACTTTCAAGTAAGTGTCCATGCTATCGTTTTCCAGAATAACTGTCTAATCTATCTTCGCATAATCTCTATCATTCGAATGTCGGCGCCCCCGACAATTGCCGATTTTCAATTAAATTCTATATAAAAATAAGTCTCTTGTCAATCATCATCCGTTAAGTAACAACCCCTGCGATTTCTTCATATTTTGTTGTCAGGATCCTTATCTGCCCCTTCTTGACATTATATCGGCCAACTAATAAAATCAAACTATGTAACAGGGAAGAAAGTGCCATAACATTGAATTTCGAGAAAGAACTAAAAACACATAAATATCCGAGCCTGCTTAATCCAAAGCGATATTCCTTATGCAACACTCTATCCCATCATAAAAGGACACGTTGATATCGGAACCTGTTCATATTTCACGATAGCTAAGATTTCGATGCTATTCTTCGTGTTGCTTCCAGTATTAGAGACATGATTCCACGATTTGCGGATAAAAATATCCTTCCCAGAGACTGGATGAATACTGACTTTGTAAAGACAGCCTCCTACTCCAATGTGCTGACGGAAATGTCCCTTCATTATTGTTAGCTAACAACCAGGCTCTGGAATCCAGACCGTTTCTGGAGTCTATCTAATCGCAATGAAAATGATTGCTCATAGAGATTATCAAAACGGCATCTCCGATGCAATCGAAATTCTAATCGAATAAGCTAAGGCAGGAAATCGTTTTTTACAATGAACCAGCTTAAACACGGAGGAATGTATGAAATCAATGGAAAATAATCTTTCAACTGCATTAAGCAATTCATTAACTAATGAGGTCGAGACGATAGTGACGGCAATAGTAGAAAGTGGTTTGGATAGCGTAATGGCTGATGGCATTTTAAAAGAGATACCTATCCTTTCAACTGCAGTTAGTATGTATAAAGCTGGAAACAGTTTTAAAGAGCAACATCAAATAGAAAAACTAGCTTCTTTTGTCATGGCATTAAATAACGGTATCATAGACGAGGAAAAACGGAAGCATTATAAGGCTGCAATAAAGGACGCCCCAAAGCAAAGAGACCAAGAACTGAAATATATACTGATTCTAGTTGACCGCTATATTAATTCCGACAAGGCGAAGATGTTGGCCAAATTGTATCTTGCATATCTCGATGAGAATATTGATTGGAACACTTTTTCTAAAGCGTCTGATGTGCTTGACAGACTGCTGCCCGGAGATTTTCAAGAACTTGAAAAATGCCATTGGTTTGATCTTGAAGATTCTGCTGTCTCAGATGCATTATTACGTTTGATTTCCCTAGGCTTGGTTGTCTCTCATAATAAAGGTGCGAAGGCAGCAAATACTGTTGGGACTATTGTTATCCCTGATTCAACGATAAAAGACTACGAATTGACTAATTTTGGACAAACTTTTCTTCGGTGCTTATCTGAATATGACTAAGATGAACCCTCAAGGTGAACCCATCTCCTACAACTATTCCGAAAACATCCTTTTTATGGATTCTCAAGAAATCTGTAGTTCGACTAGTACAGCTGAGCCATAGTCTTATCATTAACTATGTACTACTTATGAAGTAACTATAAGTGTTCCCAAAGTACAGCGATAAAAAAAATAGGACGATGGCGGCCACAAGCTGCGACAGTCATTATATTTCTCAACTATATCCCAATAGCTGGGGCTCTAAAAGAAAACAATTTTACAATTAGTTCCAGACATCCATTATCCTCTCTCTTTGGGAACTCCGGCCAATAAAATACACTGCATTCATCAAAATCTATCAGAAATCTAAAAACAATCAATTCATTCACGTAAGAAGCGATCACGGTGAGGGTAGATAGTTATGGTCGAGAACTATAACGCCATTAAATACTATGGCAATAATGATATGAGTATTGGATATAGTCTAGAACAGGCGGAGCCTGTTATAAACGCATTTGACCCAACCAAAGAATATGCAGACATAAACGAGGTCATTGAATTATTCAATATACAGCGGTTAATGGATTCTGGCGTGCTTCTGACAAAATGGGATTCAAAAACAGCAGAGAGGCTAAAGGATAACTGTAAGCTGTTCAATGAGAAAATCGGTCGTTTTTTTGCGAGTATCAACAACGAAAATTTTATCGAAGTGTTCAAGTCTCTAAATAGCCTATATATTAAAGACTATTGGTTTTTGTTTTCTCACTACAAGGTTTATTCCAGAGTAGAAGGCACTACTTTTATTTCACTTTTAGCGCAAGGCATTGCTGTTCTATGGCCGATTCTTGAACAAAAAGCCATCGTAGATTACTACGATTCTGATTTGGCGTCATTTATGAGGGTATCGGATCAGAGTGCTGAATTGCTGATGAATTTGTTCCTTTCGTCCCATGAAAGGAAATATCATTTTCCTAAAGCACTTCAACCTACAGAATATGAACTCATTTTTGAAGCGTATACTGAATCAGATCATCCGAATCCCAATTATCTTAGGTTGCTTGCAAACTCTCAAAGTTCGGGAGAATGTCCGATTAGCCCAAAGTTGAGACAAAAGGCAAAGCATAGATATGAGAAAGAAATTCAAAATAGTTTTAATGAGCAAACAGGTTTCCAATATGGGATTACAGTCGGTTTTGATGATATTGAATCCCCTGTAAAAATCGACTCTAATAATAAACTAACTCCGAAAATAATCTTTAGTACCCGCTGGATCAAAGAGAATCTTGACTACCCTACACTCCTCAATAATTTCCGATATCTTTTCGAGCTGGTCGATGGTTGCTGGAGAAGCAACCTCGTCTCTTTAAGATCGCAACTTGGAGTATTCGAAAGATCTCTCGGTATCAAGGGGAAAAAGGAATACCAGATTGGTATGGCTTACCGTATACATGATATGATGACCCTGGGAGAAGTTCATGAATATCGCGTTGTACTGAGAGAAAACGGAATCAATCTGGAAGATGTATTCCGCTGGTTTTTCGAGGAATATCTAAAAGACGAATTTCAAGCAAAGGGGTTCTCCTTCCAAATCAGTTCCGAAGGAACAAGTTTTTTAGAAAAATGCAAAAACCTCGCTTCTGAAATGGATGGAGTGCTAAAGCAATATAGAACTTATTTACAGGACGGCCACATTGATAGGGAACTGTTTGAAATGACCTCCGAACATATTATGTTTTCTGAATTGCCAAGTTTTTTGCCGAATAAGTACGCGTATGCAAATAGTGATGAAATCCAAAAAGAGATGATCTTGCTGTTTTCCGATCAGTCTTTGCTTCACTATACAAAAAGGACAAAATCAAAATACAAGACTATTTCAGAACTCCTTCGTGTAGAAGAAATGACCCTTGATGATTTTGCTTTTTCCCAAGTCCAACCCATCAAATTTCTCATTGATCGTGGAAGCATTCTGGAAAGCGAAAACTCTCTGCGGGTAAATGAGGAACGAGTGTTTGTGCTAAAAGACTTGTATGAACACGAAGTTATCTGTCCTACTTACTTTCAACGCCAAAAAAGTGTCATAGATGACCTGATTCAAAACAATGACCTTCGATATGGCAGTACGTTGTTTTCTGAGCCGGAACAAGCATACATGAACTATCAGTTAAACCATGCCGAGTTCAGTAATGGACCTGATTTGAGAAACAAATACTTACATAGTTCTTATTCCCGGGATCCTCGGATTCAAGAAGAAGACTACGATAGATTTCTGCGTATTATGGCACTCGTTGTTTTGAAGATTAATGAGCTTCCTGTATACTATAAACAGTGAAGGGAAACAGCCTTGACTAAGAAA
>CAMNFR010000029.1 GCA_946537305.1 uncultured Lachnospiraceae bacterium
TGGGCTGCAATAAGATCGCCCTGGGCCATCACTATGACGATGTGATCGAGACCATTCTGATGGGCATGCTTTACGGCGGACAGGTGCAGACCATGATGCCGAAGCTGCACAGCACGAATTTCCCCGGCATGGAGCTGATCCGTCCCATGTATCTGATCCGTGAGGAGGATATCATCCACTGGCGGGATTACAACGGGCTGCAGTTTCTCCGCTGTGCCTGCCGGTTCACGGAGCAGACGGAGGAACACGAGGAGCTGTCCAAACGGCGGGAAGTGAAGCGCCTGATCCGGGAGCTGAGGAAGAGCAATCCCTTTGTGGAATCGAACATCTTCCGCAGTGTGGAGAACGTGAACCTGGCCACGGTCATCGCCTACAAAAAAGATGGCGTGGTACATCGGTTTACCGATGATTATGATAGAGAAGAGGAATAGGAAGTATGGCAATCAATCCTGCAGATCTGTTTAAGCTGGCGGAGGCCAGAAGAAAGTTTAAGGCGAATCATCCCAAGTTCGGCCCGTTTCTGCACGCGGCCTATGAGAAGGCTGTGTGCCCCGGTTCGGTGATCGAAATATCTGTTACCCCGCCGGAGGGCGAGCCCATTGTGACCAATCTGAAGGTGCAGGAATCCGATCTGGAGCTGCTGCAGGAACTCATGCAGATGGGCGCAAAGAGAGGATAATTTCGAGTATTAAAAGAATACAGACCCCCCGGTGCCGGCGGCAGCGGGGCTTTTGCCGTAAAACAAATAAGAGGAAGAAAGACCAATGAAAATGATCGTAGGCCTGGGGAATCCCGGGGATAAATATGCCGGAAGCCGGCACAATATGGGCTTCCGGGTGATTGATATTCTGGCGGAGCGGCACGGCATCCGCGTGAACACCGGCAAACAGCGGGGACTGATGGGAAGCGGCGTCATAGGCGGGCAGAAGGTGCTGCTGGTAAAACCGCTTACCTATATGAATAACAGCGGTGAGTGTGTGCGGCCGGCGGCGGATTATTACAAGCTGGCGCCGGAGGATATTTTGGTGATTTATGATGATATCGCTCTTCCCGTGGGGCAGCTGCGGCTGCGCAAGGCCGGCAGCGCCGGCGGGCACAATGGCATGAAGAGCCTGATCGCTCATCTGGGCAGCCAGGACTTTCCCCGCGTGCGGGTGGGCGTTGGTGCAAAGCCGCCGCAGATGGACCTGGCGGATTATGTGTTGGGGCACTTCCCGGCGGACGAGCTGAAGACCGTGCGGGACAGCCTGGAGTCGGCGGCGGACGCCGTGGAGGCTATCCTGGCGGATGGCGTGGATATCGCCATGAACAAGTATAATATCAAACAGTCAGGGCCCAAAGATCATGTGAAAAAAGAGCCCGAAGAGTAAGGAGTGACAGGCATGGGATTTCGCAGTCCGTTATCGGAGATGATCCAGTTTGCAGAACTGAAGAAGGAACTGATGGCGGGCGGCGGCCCGCTGCAGGCGGATGGCTGTGTGGATACGCAGAAGGTGCATCTGGGCTGCGAACTGACGGCGGATATCCCGCTGCGGCTGTTCGTGACCTATAATGATGTGCGCGCCCGGGAGATCTATGAGGACGCGTCCTGCTTCTGCCCGGAGGTCTTTCTGTACCCGGCCAAGGATGTGCTCTTTTACCAGGCGGACGTTCAGGGAAACCTGCTCTCCAAAGAGAGGATGGCCATTATCAAGCAGATCCTGGAGGAGGGCCGGGGACTGATCGTGACCACCATCGACGCCCTGATGGACCGCATTGCTTCGCCGGGGGAAGTCTACCGCCGTCTGATCACGCTGATGACGGGCGATACGCTGGATCTGACAGAGATTCGGAATCGTCTGGCCGGACTGGGATATGAACGCGTGCCCCAGGTAGAGGCGGCCGGACAGTTCTCGGTCCGCGGCGGTATTCTGGATATTTTCCCGCTGACGGAGGAGAACCCTGTCCGCGTGGAGCTGTGGGACGACGAGATCGACTCCATCCGCAGCTTTGATGTAGAAAGCCAGCGGTCCATTGAAAACCTGGAGGCCGTGCATATCTACGCGGCAGATGAGATGCCCGCCGTGGTGGGCGGCAAATATGTGGCGGCGGTCTCGCTTCTTACCTATTTTCATGAAAATGCGGCGGTCATCCTGGATGAACCGGTCCGGCTGGAAGAAAAGGCCCGCGGCGTGGCGAAGGAATTTGCCGACAGCATGGAGCATCGCCTGGCGCACGGGTATCAGAGCGATGAGCCGGTACCGGAACTGCTTTCCCCGGAGGATGTTTTTACAGCAGTGGCCCGCAGCCGCACGCTGATCTTAACGGGACTTGGCGGGCGGCAGCAGATGGTCCGCGCCAAAAAGAGTTTTCAGATGGTGGGCAAGACCATGGTCAGCTACGCCGGCAATTTTGACGGTCTGCTGAAGGATCTGAAGAGCTGGAAGCGGGACAAATACCGCGTGGTGCTGCTGACGGGCTCCCGCACCAGGGCGGAGCGTTTGGCGGAGAATCTGCGGGACTATGATCTGGCGGCCATTGCGCCGGGGAGGGCATCCGAGGAAACGGCGGGAGACGCCGCTGGGGAGGCGAAGGAAGTCCTTCCGGGGCAGATTTTGGTGATCCCCGGCAGCATTCATAAGAGCTTTGAGTATCCGCAGATCAAGTTCTGCGTGATCTCCGAGAGCGATCTGTTCGGTCGGGAGAAGAAGAAAAAGCGCCGGAAAGCGCCTTTTTCCGGGAAGAAGATCTCCGATTATACAGAGCTTTCCATCGGAGATTATGTCATTCACGAAAATCATGGCCTGGGCGTGTACCGGGGCACTAAAAAGATCGATGTGAACGGCATCACCAGGGACTACTTAATGATCACCTACGGGGACGGCGGGAATCTGTACGTGCCGGTGACACAGATGGACCTGGTGCAGAAATATGCACAGGCCGGGGCCGAGAAGGTGCCCAAGCTGAACCGTCTGGGCGGGCAGGACTGGAAGAAGACAAAGACAAGGGTGCGTCGCGCGGTCAAGGATATCGCGGCGGATCTGGTGCGCCTGTACGCCGCCAGAAGAGACGCCGGGGGCTATGTGTACTCCCCGGATACGGTCTGGCAGCGCGAATTTGAGGAGCAGTTCCCCTTTGAGGAGACGGAGGATCAGCTGAAGGCCATAGAAGCCTGCAAGGAAGACATGCAGAGCACAAAGATCATGGACCGCCTGATCTGCGGGGACGTGGGCTACGGGAAGACGGAGATTGCGCTGCGGGCTGCCTTTAAGGCGGTGCAGGACGGCAAGCAGGTGGCGTATCTGGTACCTACGACCATCCTGGCGCAGCAGCACTACAATACCTTCCTGCAGCGGATGAAGGACTACCCTGTGGGGGTGGAACTTCTCTGCCGCTTTCGTACGGCCAAGGAACAGCGGGAGTCCCTGGCAAAGCTGGCCCGGGGCACGTCGGACATCGCCATCGGAACGCACCGGCTTCTTTCGAAAGATGTGAAGTTTAAGGATCTGGGGCTGCTGATCATCGATGAGGAACAGCGTTTCGGTGTGGCCGACAAGGAAAAGATCAAGCAGATGAAGGAGACGGTGGATGTGATGAGCCTTACGGCTACGCCCATCCCCCGTACGCTTCACATGAGCATGATCGGCATCCGGGATATGAGCATTCTGACGGAGCCGCCGCTGGACAGGCAGCCCATCCAGACCTATGTCATGGAATATAACGATGAGCTGGTGCGGGAGGCAATCTCCCGCGAACTGGCCCGGGGCGGGCAGGTATATTACGTCTACAATAAGGTTAAGACCATCCGTGAGATCGCGGGGCACATTCAGTCGCTGGTGCCGGACGCGAACGTGGTCTTTGCCCACGGGAAGATGAAGGAGCGGGAACTGGAGCAGATCATGCTGGAATTCATGCGCGGCGAGGCGGACGTGCTGGTGTCTACGACTATCATAGAGACCGGCTTGGATATCTCCAACGTGAATACCATCATCATCCACGACGCGGACCGCTTTGGCCTGAGCCAGCTGTATCAGCTGCGCGGGCGTGTGGGACGAT
The DNA here is from genome assembly GCA_946537305.1 of uncultured Lachnospiraceae bacterium. Lineage (GTDB taxonomy): Bacteria > Bacillota > Clostridia > Lachnospirales > Lachnospiraceae > UBA3305. The sequence continues at coordinate 4,036 of CAMNFR010000029.1, forward strand.
CTACCCGGGCGGCCTCCGCATTCCTGATGTACCGCCGGGACCGTATGCTGGCGGAGGTGGCGGAAAAGCGGCTGCAGGCCATCCGGGAATATACGGAGCTGGGCAGCGGCATAAAGATCGCCATGCGGGACCTGGAGCTGCGCGGCGCCGGCAATATCCTGGGGGCGGAGCAGTCCGGTCACATGGAGGCCGTGGGCTATGAGCTGTACTGCAAGATGCTGGGAGAGGCGGTGCAGGAGGCGAAGGGAGAGAAGAAGGAGGAAGAATCCTTCGAGACGACCATCGATCTGGAGCTGGATGCGTATATTCCGGATCGCTATATCGTAAACGAAGTGCAGAAGCTGGATGTCTATAAGCGCATCGCGCTGATCCGCACGGACGAGGATTACGACGAGATGCAGGATGAGCTGCTGGACCGTTTCGGGGAACTGCCCCGTCCGGTGATCAACCTGCTGCGCATCGCGCGTCTGAAGGAAAAGGCACACGAAGCGTTTATTACAGAGGTGACCGGCAATAAGGAACAGATGCGCTTCTCACTGTATGAGCGGGCGCCGGTGGAGCCGGTCAGGATCCCGGAGCTTATCCGGGCGTGGCGCGGCAGCATCAAGCTGCTCCCGGGGACGGTGCCGGGCTTTGAGTACAATGATTACCGCAAAGAAAATACAGATGCCCCCCGGACGCTGGAAAATCTGGAGCGTCTGATAGAGGGCATCCGTACATTGCTTGCGGAAGAATTGTGATGCAGATCAGATGTAGTCAGCTTCGATTTCGTGGACTCTCTGATAGATCCATTCGTTGACAGGGGTAGGAATGCCAAGTTCCTGCCCCATTTTTATGACCGCGCCGGCAAACATTTCCACCTCGGAGGCTTTTTTGTTTACGCGGTCCTGCGCCATGGAGGGGATGCCCTCCGGGTCCAGGGTGGCTTCGATGTCCAGGCAGGTCTGCATATCCCCTTCGTCCAGGCCGATTCCTTTGGCCTGGGCGATGTACATGACCTCCCGCATGGCGCCCATCAGTGTGTCGTGGGGCTCGCCGGGGTGGATGACGCCCGCGTACGAGGTGCTATAGACCATGCATACCTGGTTGACGCCCACATTCAGCATATATTTGAACCACATGCGCCAGAGGATGTCCTCCTCCAGAATATAAGGCATGCGGATCTCATCAAAGAAGGCGCACACCGAGTCCAGATCCTCTTTTGCTGCGGGATCAGTAATGCCCATGTGCAGGTTCCCCATCTGCGTAAAGCGGAGGGCCGGGCCAAATTTCATGGCGTCCATCCCCTGGGGAACGGTGTAGATCATATGCTTCCGGCCGAAGTGTTCCGCGATCATATCCTCGCTGGAAATGCCGTTCAGCACGGAAAGGATAATGGTATCCGGACCGATGCAGGGCGCCATCACAGAAAAGGCTTCCTTCAGGCCGGTATATTTGACGGCCACGATCACCAGGTCTGCCGGCGCTGCCTCCGTGCAGGAAATCCGGCGCAGCAGGACCTCCCGCTCATTGACGGTATACACCGTGTCCTTATATTTTTCTGCTCTGGCCGGGTCCATGCAATAGGTGACGGCTTCCTGCCCCAGCGCGCGGGCAATGTGATCGCCGTACAGCAGGCCCAGGGCGCCCATGCCAATGATAGATACAGATGAAATCTTTTTCATGGAAGACCTCCGAAACGTTCTGAATAGAGTTACACGGATTAAAAAAAATGGATACAGCAGCGTGTAGGGCGCGCCGCCGGAATCTTTACTATGGTACAGGATTTTAGAGAAATTGTCAAAGGGAGATTGGAAGTACAAAAAATTAAATTGCACACAATAAAAATGACTTGCAGAATCTGCCAAACTGCGGTATAATAGGCACAGCCGGTGATGAGCGGCGCCGGTGATTGAATTTGAATACATTTTATGGAGGTTGTTATGGTAGAGATCATTACCGATGCGAATTTTGAAGAAGTAGTGCTGAAATCCGAGATCCCGGTCCTGGTTGATTTTTATGCGGACTGGTGCGGCCCCTGCAAAATGATGGCTCCCATCGTGGAGGAGATGTCTGAAAAATATGCGGGCAAGGTAAAGGTCGGCAAGCTGAACGTAGACGGCAACATGGCGACGGCCCGGAAGTATAAGGTTCGTTCCATCCCTTACATGGCACTGTTCAAGGACGGAGAGGTTTTTAAGACCGTTCTTGGCGCAGGCAATCCCGATGCACTGGACGAGATGCTGGCAGCCGTAGCTGAATAAAATCGTGACGCAAACGTCAAAAAGTGTCTCCCGGCGGATCTTTTTGCTGCCGGGAGACATTTTTATCGCAAAACGATGATAAAAGTCGCAAAAAATAACGGTTGACATTAGATTGAATCGGTGTTAATATTACGGAGCGTTGAAAAACAAGCGCCCTTAGCTCAGTTGGTAGAGCACCTGACTCTTAATCAGGGTGTCCAGGGTTCGAGCCCCTGAGGGCGCACTTGAAGGCTCCCCGCATGCGTTAACCGCATGTGAGGGGTTTTTCTTTGCTTCTGGAATTGATTCCTGCAGTATTTCATGGTAATATAGAAAAGTAAAGGCGCTCTTGTGTTAGAGAAAGCATGCAATATCTTTGATGATTCTATCATCTGGTCTGTGGGAAGGAGAAAGAGCATGGAAGTTTTCATATATGTCCTTCTGATCATCGTTATAGTCGCTATGAATGCGACCAAAAAAGCGAAGAAAGACGCGAAGAAACGTGAGGCCGGCGGGTACGGCGCATCCACCCACAAGATTGATTCCGGCCGGGTGACGCCCACGGCTGTGGGAAAGAACAGTGCCCGTGCGAGCCGTCAGAAAGCCATGCAGGCCGCCGGCAACCTGGGAAAAAAGGCCCGTAACGCCGCTGGCGAGTGGAAAAAATCCATTTATGAGGCAGACAGGGACAGCCACTATGACCGGGAGAGCCTTGACTATTGTGACAGCGATGTTCCGTCCAGCGAAGGCATCAGCTTCCGCGGACTCCCGGAAGGGGCCGATGAGCTTGCGTACCTGCGTTCCTGGAACCGCACCCGCGAACGCCAGCTGGAAAAGTCACTTGAGAGCCGGTCCTGATCCGGCCGATATTAACAATATTTCCGAAAAGCCGCAGAGGGTCTTCTCTGCGGCTTTTTTTCTTGCCTTTTCACCCTATTCATTTTATACTAGTAAAAGTTACACAATTCTGCGGAAAATCCACCTTTTTTATGGGAATGAAGGCAGATGGCCATTCTTCCGGGAGGAAATTCATGGCACTTCTTTTTTTTGTGTTCTGGGTCATATGCAACGGACGGCTGACGTTGGAAATCGCGCTCTTTGGGATTGCCTTTTCCGTCGTCGGTTATGCGTTTATGATCTTTTTCATGGGATATCAATGGCGGTATGATCTGATGGTGGCCAGAAATCTGCCGCAGCTGTTCCGTTATGTGCTGGTGCTAATCGTAGAGATCGCAAAAGCAAATCTGGCGATGGCGGGCTTTATTTTTGGCGCTGCCCGGACGCCGGAACCGGTGCTGGTGACATTCACAACACCTCTGACCACCAGCCTGGGACGGGTGCTGCTGGCCAATTCCATTACCCTGACGCCGGGTACGATCACGGTCTCCATGCGGGAGGGAGAGTTCCAGGTGCACTGCTACGACAAGAGCATGGCGGTGGGATTGGATTCCTCTGTGTTTGTGACTGAACTGATGAAGCTGGAAAAGGGCCTGCAGGCAGGATAAGGAGGACAGAGGATGAAGACATTTCTGATTGTTTCCATGATTATTCTGATGATACTGATCCTGGCTGCGATGATCCGTGCCATCTTGGGGCCCCGCATCGCAGACCGCATCATGGCTATCAATATGATCGGCAGCATGACCATCGCCGTGATTGCCATTCTTTCTTTTTATCTGGGAGAGAGCTCTCTGCTGGATATCTGTCTGATTTACGCAGCCATCAGCTTTGTCGCCGTCATTGTGATATCCAAGATCTACATCGGCATCTACCGCGAAAAGAAGCAGAGGGAGGGCGCATGAATATTTCACTCTTTCAGGTCATCCCGGCCGCGGTGCTGATCGCGCTGGGCGTCCTGGTGATGGCGATAGCTACCTTTGGTGTGTTTCGTATTCATTATGTGTTAAACCGCATGCATGCATCCGCGATGATCGATTCCTTAGGTACGCTGTTTATTGCCGCGGGGCTGGGGATTTTATACGGATTCTCCATGCCCACGCTGAAGCTGCTGGTGATCGTCGCGCTGTTCTGGTGCGCTTCCCCGGTATGCGCCCATATCCTGATCGATCTGGAAACAGATACCAATGAGGCACTTTCTTCTCACTGCGAGATCCTGCCTCTTTCGGCGGTGGAGGAGGAACTCTCGGAGCGGGAGGCTTCGGAAGAAGCGGAAGGAGGGATGGAGATATGACCGCACTTCGCATTTTGCTGCTGATCTTCCTGATCATCTGTGCCGTGGCCGTCAGCTTTTCGAAGCGGCTGCTGGTCTCCATTATTATCTATATGGCTTTCAGCCTGATCATGTCCATTCTGTGGATGATCCTGGAATCGCCGGATCTTGCCATTACGGAAGCGGCGGTCGGCGCGGGCGTGACCAGTATCCTGTTTTTTGTTATGCTGAAGAAAATACAGTCCATTCAGATGGATCCGGATCAGGAGGATGAGTCATGAGCAGACCGAATCCTTCTTATGAGGGCAGCCGCCGGCAGAAGTTCATGCAATGGCTGAAGGGGGAATATGATCCCTCGGAGGGAAAGCTTGAGACCACGGAGCCCGATACGTCCCTTTTTACGGACAGTGAATATCACGAGATCCATCTCTATCTGCGTAATGAATATGCGGATAACGAAGAACATTTCAGGCGGGGCGTCCGCAAGCATCTGACGCGCATCCAGAAGCTCTACCGTCTGATGGCAGTCATCACCGCCATATTTATGACCGTGCTGCTGCTGTGGGCGGTCAGCTACGAGCCCTCCTACGGGGATCCGAATGCCCCGGAGAACAATGAAGTGGCCACCCGCTATATAGAGCATGGCCTGGCGGAGACCGGTGCGATCAATATTGTGGCGGGCATGATCCTGGATTACCGTGCCTTTGATACCTTTGGCGAATCCTGTGTGCTGTTCGTGGCGCTTTGCTGTGTGCTTATCCTGCTGCGGGTGGATGCGGACGAGGAGGCCGGCTCCCATGCCAGGGAGGCGATGTTTGACCGCCATTTTGAACCGAAAAACGATATCATTCTTCAGCGTATGTGCCGTGTCCTGGTGCCGGCCATCGTAATCTTCGGCATCTATGTGGTGCTGAACGGGCATCTTTCCCCGGGCGGGGGATTCTCCGGCGGTGCCATTATCGGAACAGGCCTGATTCTGTATCTGACGGCCTTCGGTTTTGCCAATACAGAGCGGTTCATGACGGAAAAGGTAGCAAGGCTGTTTTCTGTGGCGGCGCTGACCTTCTACTGCTTTGCCAAGAGCTATTCCTTCTACACCGGTGCCAACCACCTGCCCAGCGTGATCTCCACGGGCACGCCGGGGGCCATTCTTTCGGCGGGGCTGATCGTCTATCTGAACATCTGCGTGGGAATCGTTGTGGCATGCACCATGTATTCCTTCTATGTGCTGTTCCGCAAGGGGGGCTATTGATGGGTTCCAGTATCTATACGAATTATGAGGAGATCGCGGCGGTGCTGCTGTTCGTGATCGGATTTTTAAATCTGCTGATCCAGCCGAACCTGGTGAAGAAGATCATCGGTCTGGATGTTATGGACGCCGCCATCTATCTGTTCCTTGCAGCCAAGGGCTACATCGCGGGGCGGACGGCGCCTATTGTGACGGACGGTATTCTTTCGGCGGATCATTACATCAATCCCATTCCGGCCGGCCTGGTGCTTACGGGCATCGTTGTCTCCGTAAGCGTGAGCGCGGTGATGATGGCGCTTACGATCTGCCTGTACCGGGAATACCGCACCCTGGATCTGGATGAGATCCTGGTGATGCTGCAGGAGCAGGAGACGGCGCAGCTGCAGCGCATCCAGCGGGATGAAAGAGAGGGGAGAAGCGCATGAGCCTGATTCAGAATTTTCCCTTTTTTACGATCATCCTGTCCATGTTTTCCGGCATTATCAGCTTTATCCTGAACGGGAAGGCTGCGAAATGGCTGCATCTTCTGATGACAGCCGCCGTGCTTGTCATGTCGCTGGTCACGCTGAACTGGTGCATGGTGAACAATGTCAGCTATACCTTTATGATGGGGCATTTCCCCGCACCCTGGGGCAATGAGATCCGCGTAGGCACCCTGGAAGCGCTGATGGCGGTTTTCTTTGCTCTGCTGATGCTCCTGAGCGTGCTGGGTGGGATCGCGAACCTGGACCGGGACGTGCAGGATTCCAAAAAGAATCTGTTCTACAGTATGCTGGATCTGCTGATGGCATCTCTGCTGGCGCTGATCTACACCAACGACCTGTTCACGGCGTACGTGTTTATTGAGATCTGTACGCTGACAGCCTGCGGACTGATCATGATCCAGAAGAGCGGACGCAATTATGTGTCTGCGATCCGCTATATGATTATGAGCCAGATCGGATCCGGCCTTTTCCTGATCGGTCTGTCCATGCTGTATTCCGTGACGGGTCATCTGCTGATGACGCCGGCCAGCGAGGCGCTGGCACAGCTGGCGAAGAGCGGAAGCTTTGATGTACCTCTGGAGGTGATCCTGATCCTGATGACGGTGGGTCTGGCCGTAAAAAGCGGCCTTTATCCCTTTCACACCTGGATCCCGGATTCCTATGGCTACACCACGCCGACTTCCTCGGCCATCTTGTCTTCCCTGGTATCCAAGGGATATATTTTCCTGCTGATCAAGCTGTTCTACCGGACGCTGGATTTCAACGGTCTGGAAAACGGCAAGCTTCTGGATATTCTGTTCGTCCTTGGCATTGTGGGCATGATCATGGGTTCTGTGGATGCCATTCGAGAGGATAATCTGCGGCGGATGACGGCGTATTCCTCCGTGGCGCAGATCGGCTATATCTTTATGGGCATCGGTCTGGGAACCACGGCCGGCGTAGAGGCGGCTCTTTTCCACATGGTGTCTCACGGTGCCATGAAGGCACTGCTGTTCGTGTGTATCCCGGACCTGGTGGATGTATCCGGGGGACGGGCGGACCGCGCAGGTCTGACCGGTGCCGCGCGCCGGAACCGTTTCGCGGGTTTTGCTTTTACGGTAGGTGCCATGTCCATGGTGGGTATTCCGCTGCTGACGGGCTTTGTTTCCAAGTATTTATTTGCCGCGGCCGCCACCGGCGCGCTGCGGACGAAAATGCTGACGGCCTGGATTGCCCTGGCCATCAGTACGACCCTGAACTGTGTTTATTTCCTGCGGGTAGTGCTGGCCATCTATACCCCGGCGCCGGAAAAGGAAGCGCTGGCAGAGGGGGCCGCACATTCGCCGGTGGAGCGGACAGCGATGGCCGGCCTGATCGCACTGAACTTTGCGCTGGGTGTTGCCTCACCGCCGGTAGTCTGGGCTATCCGGAGCGGTCTGTCCATGTTTTCTTAAAGGAAGGAGAGTTCCATGTCTGTGCTAACTTTGTGCCCCATGGCACTCTGCCTGCTGGCCGGTATTCTGGTGGGGGTATCCGGCGGCAGGTGGGAGAGCAGTGTTCATAAGATCACGGCAGGCGCGCTGATTGCGAATCTCCTCCTGACCGTGCTGATCTGTCTGCAGCCTTCAGAGAACCTTTCCCTCACGCTGTTTCATATTACGACGGAGCTGCCTATCGCTTTTGCGGTGGACACCGTGGGCAAGCTGTTCTCACTGCTGATTGCCTTTGTATGGCTGATGGTGGCTGTTGCGGCGTTTGAATATATGCCGCATGAGGGCGCCGAGCCCCGATTCTTTGGGTTCTACCTGGCTGTGGCGGGGATTCTTTCCGCACTCTGCTATTCCGGCAACATGGTGACGTATTATCTCTTCTTTGAGATGATGTCCCTGATTTCTATGCCGCTGGTGCTGCACAGCCTCTCCCACGAGGCGATTATGGCAGCCCTGAAATATCTGTTTTATTCCATGGCCGGCGCCTTTATGATGCTGTTCGGCCTGTTCCTGTTCGCGGCCCGCGGGTCGGATCTGGCCTTTGTGCCCGGCGGCTGCCTGCAGGGAATGACCGGGGACATGACGGCGCAGGTGGCGCTCTTTTTGATGATCGTGGGTTTCGGAACCAAGGCGGGCATGTTCCCCATGCACGGCTGGCTTCCCACGGCTCATCCCGTGGCGCCGGCGCCTGCTTCCGCGGTGCTTTCCGGCGTTATCACCAAGGCAGGTGTGCTGGGCATCATCCGCGTGGTCTACTACATGGCCGGTGTGGATGCGCTGGCCGGCACCTGGGTGCAGAAGGCCTGGGCGTGGCTGACACTGGTTACCGTGTTCATGGGTTCCATGATGGCCTACCAGGAAAATGTCCTGAAAAAGCGAATGGCCTATTCAACCGTCAGCCAGGTGTCATACGTGCTGTTCGGTCTGTCGGTAATGCACCCGGTCGCCTTTACCGGCGCGCTGCTGCATGTGGTCTTTCACTCGCTGGTCAAGGATACGCTGTTCCTGTCGGCCGGCGCCATTATCCTGAAGACCGGCCGCACCAAGGTATCTGAACTGGCGGGGATCTGCCGGCAGATGCCTGTGGTCATGTGGTGCTTTACGTTGGTCTCCATCACGCTGATCGGCATTCCGCCCACCAGTGCCTTCTTAAGCAAATGGTATCTGGCGATGGGCTCTCTGGCCGGTGGGCTTCCGGTGCTCTCCTGGCTGGGGCCGGTGGTTCTCCTGATCAGCGCGCTGTTGACGGCGGGATACCTGCTGACCATCTCCATCAAAGGCTTTTTCCCCGAAAAGGGGGAGGCTGTAGATCTGACGCCCTGTGAGCCCGGCTGGCATTTTCTGGTGCCGATGGTCGTAATGACTGTTCTGGCGGTGGGGCTTGGCATCTGGGCCGGGCCGCTGATCTCGGTGATCCGGCAGGCGGCTGCCGTGCTGTTTTAAGGAGGGAGTGCCATGCCTGCTTACATGATCCTGGTGCCCATCCTGATTCCCATCCTGACCGGCGCCGGGATGCTGCTGTTCCCGTTCCGGGACGCGCGCATCCGCAACATCTTTGTGGAGATCATGGTGGTGATCACCACGGCCTTCTGTCTGCTTCTGCTGACCTCGCCGCCCAAGGAAGCGCTGAATCTGTTCTCTCTGGGAGAGAATCTGGTCATGACCCTGCGGGTGGATGGAATGGCCATCTTTTTCGGCGGGATCGTCAGCTGCCTGTGGCCGCTGGCAACGCTCTATACCTTTGAATATATGCGCCACGAGGAGCGGGTGAACACCTTCCTGGCCTTCTATACCATCACGTACGGCACCACGCTGGGCGTGGCCTTTGCGGGAAATATTTTCTGCATGTACCTGTTTTATGAGGCCCTGACCCTGGTCACCCTGCCGCTGTGTATTCATACGCTCACGCCGCAGGCGAAGAGCGCCACACGCAAATATCTGTACTACATGATCGGCGGAACGGCGTTCGCGTTTATCGGCATGGTCTTCTATGCCCTGTATTCCGTGAATTTTGATTTTGTGTACGGAGGATCTTTGAACCTTCCTCTCATTGCGACGCATAAAGATGTGGTGCTGCTGATCTATGTGCTGACCTTCTTTGGCTTCGGCGTCAAGGCGGCCATCTTCCCCTTCCACGGCTGGCTGCCTTCCATTTCCGTAGCACCGACCCCGGTGACCGCCCTGCTGCACGCAGTGGCGGTGGTCAAATCCGGTATTTTTGCCATCATGAGGCTGACCGTATACTGCTTCGGCATGGATTACCTGCGGGGGACATGGGCACAGGCGGTGGTGCTGATCTTTGGAATGCTCACCATCATACATGCCTCTACCATGGGCGTGCGGGAACCGCACCTGAAACGCCGCCTGGCATATTCCACCGTCAGTAATCTTTCCTATATGATCGTGGGGCTGGGCACTATGACGCCTCTTGGATTTTTTGCGGCCATGGCGCACATGCTGTTCCATGCGGTCATGAAGATCAGCGGCTTTTTCTGTATCGGCGCCGTGATGCACCAGACCAACAAGAACTATATCTATGAAATCGACGGTCTGGGCTACCGGATGCCGGTCACCTTCGGAGCACTGTTCGTCTCCAGCCTTTCCCTGATCGGCATTCCCCTCTTTTCGGGCTTTGTCAGCAAGTGGATGCTGGCGGACGCACTGTTCAAAGGGGGCAGCCTTCTGGAGGAGGCGGCCGTGTGGGCGCTGATGTATTCAGCGCTGATGACGGCCATTTACCTGCTGAGCATTGCGATCCGGGCGTTTTTCCCGGAAAAAGGAAGCAACTGGGGTGCCATGCGGGAATTTACCGATCCCAACCTGTGCATGACCATCCCGCTTTCCGTGTTCTCGCTGGTCACTGTCTTCTTTGGCGTGCACTCGGGACAGATCCTGCGACTGCTGGAGCAGATCTCCCGGGGAGCCATGTAGATCGTTCTTTGTGATTCAGAATCTTTTTGCAGTTACGATCTTTGCGGTTCAGAATCATTTTTGCAGTTATGGTCTTTTCGTGAAAGGATATACTATGCAATATTCCTTTGCCTCACTTTGCGGTGCGGGCCTGACCTTTCGAATAGATGGGTTCCGCCTGACCTTTGCGGTCATCACCACGTATATGTGGCTGATGACAACACTGTTCTCGCAGGAATACCTGGCCCATGCCGGAAAGAAACGCCGCTACTACTTTTTCCTGGCGCTGACCTATATTGCCACCATGGGGGTCTTTCTCTCCAATGATTTCTTCACCACCTTTGTCTTCTTCGAGGTGATGTCCCTGGCATCGTATGTCTGCGTGATCCATGATGAAAAGCCTGCTACCATGCGGGCCGGCGGTGTATACCTGGCCGTGGCCGTGATCGGTGGTCTGGTGACACTGATGGGCCTGTTCCTGCTGGCGGACGCCGCGGGCACGCTTTCTTTCGACGGGCTGTATGACGCCTGCCGCGGCCTGGCCGCTGATCCCGCGGGCCGACAGCGCCTGCTGATCGCTGGAGCGTGCATTCTGTTCGGCTTTGGCGCCAAGGCCGGCATGTTCCCGCTGCACATCTGGCTTCCGATGGCGCACCCGGTGGCCCCGGCCCCGGCTTCCGCGCTGCTTTCCGGTATCATCACCAAGACCGGAATCTTCGGAATTCTGGTAGTCACGGCGCAGGTGCTCTCTCACGATCCACTGTGGGGCTTTATCGTGATGCTCCTGGGTACGGTCACCATGCTTCTGGGCGGCCTGCTGGCGCTCTTTTCCGTGGATATCAAACGGACGCTGGCCTGCTCTTCCATGTCGCAGCTGGGGATGATCATCAACGGCATCGGCATGCAGGCGCTCCTGGGAGAGGAAAACGCCCTGGCAGTGCGGGGCTCCGTGCTGCACATGGTGAACCACTCCAACCTGAAGCTGGTACTCTTCATGGCCGCCGGCGTGATCGTCATGAACCTGCATAAGCTGGATCTGAATGAGATCCGCGGCTACGGGCGCAAAAAACCGCTCCTGATGGCGGTCTTTCTTTCCGGCGCCCTGGGCATCGGCGGCGTTCCGATGTTCAACGGCTATGTCAGCAAGACCCTGCTGCACGAAGGCATCGTGGAGTATATTGAGCTGCTGCACGCCGGCGAGGGCTGGAGCCTGCCGTTCCTGTCCGTTTCCGGAGCGACGGTACTGTTTTCGGTCATCGAGTGGCTTTTCCTGCTGACGGGCGGCATGACGGTCGCCTATATGACCAAGCTGTTCATCTGCGTGTTCGTGGAAAAGAATATAGACCCTGCCGTTCAGGCAGCCTATGATGAAAAGAAACCGTATGTGAGCCGGCTGACGGCCTGGGTGCTGGGCATCTCGGCCGCGGTGCTGCCGGTGCTGGGCCTGTTCCCGGGGCTTACCCTGGACCGGATTGCGGATGCTTCCCAGGGATTCCTGCGGGGCGAGCCGCCGGCGCACGCCGTGCATTATTTCTCTCAGACCAATCTGCAGGGCGGCCTGATCTCTATCCTGATCGGCGTGCTGCTGTATTTCCTGTTCGTCCGCATACTGCTGATGGATAAGGAAGGGCATTATCTGAACCGCTGGCCGGCACCGCTGGATCTGCTGACGCTCATTTATGAGCCGCTGCTGCTGCGGTTCCTTCCCATGCTGTTCGGCTTTTTCTGTAAGATCCTGGACCGTCTGCCGGATCTGATCTTCCGGGTGCTGCCGAAGGTGGCCGGCGTATGCTGCCGTGTGTTGGATTTCTCCCTGGATGCGCTTATTCTGGTCTTCCGGAAGACCACGCACCGTCAGCTCCCGGATCCGGGACCTTCCCCCACGGGCTATTTCTTCGCTTTCTATGTGGGCGGCTTTTTGAACGCGGTAGCCCGTGTACTGAACCGCACGATCCTGAAAAAGCATCCGATCGTCCGGAATCATGTGTACAGCCTGGCGGAGCGTGAAGCCATGCTGTCCCAGACCAGCCGCCTGGTATCCGCCAGTACGGCCTTCTCCCTGATGATGTTCGGCATCGGCCTGATGGCCGTCACCCTGTACCTGATACTTTGAAATGTCTCCCTTTTTTAATGACGGCCTTGCTGTCCGTACAAGAAAAAAGGGAGACAATCTGACTCTAATGCAGTCATATGGCACAAACGCGGAGCAGGATGCTCTCTGAAAAAATATCTGTGCAAAATCCCGGGGTATCAAACTATTTTTGCGCCCCTGGATTATTGCACATCCCGGACATAGCAATCCCATGTCAAAATTGATTTGTGTAATCTCCTGGGCAGCAAACAAGATCTGATACCCTATTTTCGCTTTTGAACCAAGCTGGAAGGATCAAAAAGGGTATCAGATCTATTATACGGCCTTGCATATTGCACATATCACCCTATTCAAAGGTCAAAAATGGTATGTTGTGCATATTTCGAGGTATTAAAAATATTTCGCTACCCTGGATTTTGCACCATGTATCCAGATCCGATTTTTTAATTTACGCAGGACAAGGCGATCGGGACCTTAGCAAATTGTGGCCCCTCCGAACCGCTCCCGGCAGAAATATTCCTGATCGCCAGTCCCCCCAAAGGAGTAACATCTATGAGAATTAAAGACGCCCTTTCCGCAATTACCAGAGAAAAGGTCCGCCAGCCGTTGGCTCAGCTTTCCACCGTCTGGTCGGAGCAGGCGGATGATGCGCATCAGATTCCTCTGGCAGATTATCCGAGGCCGCAGTTCGTCCGGGAAAACTGGCAGTGCCTGAACGGCTGGTGGGAATACGCCATCCGAAAAGCCGGAAAGCCCTGGGATGGGCCGGACGGAAGAATTCTGGTGCCTTTCTCCCCGGAAACGGCCCGCTCCGGGGTACAGCGGATCCTTCAGCCGGGGGAGGCGCTCTGGTACCGCCGGAAGATCACGGTCAGTGAGATTCCGAAAAACAAACGCCTGCGGCTGCACTTCGGCGCCGTGGATGAACGGTGTGTGGTGTGGTGGAACGGAAAGCGCCTGGGCAGTCACAGAGGCGGATATCTTCCTTTTCATTTTGATGTAACAGACTGCGCTCGGACAGGGGAAAATGAGATCCTGATCTATGTCCGGGATGATACCGATGCGGGACCGGCCTGCCGCGGAAAGCAGAAACTAAAGCCGGGCGGCATGTTCTATACACCGCAGAGCGGGATCTGGCAGACAGTGTGGCTGGAATGGATGCCGGAAAACGCAGTGGAAGAAATAACCCTTGAGCCGCATCTGGAACAGGGGGAGGTGAAGATCCGTCTGAGGACAGGCATGCCGGTAGATGGCACGATTACGGTAGGAGCCCCGGACATGTTTTCGGAGAAAGCCTTCCCATGGGAGAATGCAGAGGAAAAGAAGATCTGCCTGCACAAAACAGAGGAGGGCAGAAGCGGTTTTCAAAAAATGAGAGAAAGCAGGTTCGTCCTACAGAAAGCCGTGGCAACCTACCATATTCGAAAAGAAGATTTCGGCGCGGGCAGCCGAGTGACCTGCCACATTCCGCTCGCCGTGCCAAGAGCATGGAGCCCAGAGACCCCGTATCTCTATCCGATTCAGATCTGTCTGGGAGAGGATGAGGTCTTCAGCTATTTTGCCATGCGTTCCTTCAGCACCGGCGCGGATGAGAAAGGCAATCCCTGTCTGATGCTGAACGGGGAACCGTATTTCCATCACGGGGTGCTGGACCAGGGGTACTGGCCCGAGACCCTGATGACGCCTCCCGCCGATGAGGCAATGATCTTCGATATTCGGACCGTGAAGGTGTTGGGATTCAATATGATCCGCAAACACGCGAAGGTGGAACCACTGCGGTGGTATTGCCACTGTGACCGCCTCGGCATGCTGGTATGGCAGGACATGCCGAACGGCGGCGGTCCCATCAACGCCCTGTGGTGCACCTATGCGCCAACGGCATTACCCTTCCTGGGGAGAATCCGCCGGGATACGCCGGGGATAGCCGCAGCCGTGCCACTGCTCGGGGAGCAGCTCCGGGAACAAAAATACCGCGCGCTTGCGCGGGATGACGCGGAGGAGAGGACTCGCTTCGAGAAGCAGCTTCATGCCATGATCGACACCCTTCGGAATGCCCCGTGCGTTGCCATGTGGGTTCCCTTCAATGAGGGCTGGGGACAGTTTGACGCCGCCCGAATCGCGGAGAGAGTCAAACATCAGGATCCCGCACGCCTGGTGGACCACGCCAGCGGCTGGTTCGATCAGGGCGCCGGGGATGTGCGCAGCGTACACAACTATTTCCGGACACTGAAGGTGGAACCGGACCAAAAGGGACGCCCCTGTGTGCTTTCGGAGTACGGCGGTCTGACCAGCCGGATCCCCGGACACACGGCGGCAGCGGACTCCTACGGCTACCGGGATGTGGCGCCGGAGGATCTTCCCGGGGAGTTCGACGCCTTGATGAGGGAGATCCGTTCCCTGAAAAAGGAGGGGCTGGCCGCGGCAGTATACACCCAGGTCTCCGACATCGAGGAGGAGATCAACGGTCTGATGACCTATGATCGGAAGGTGAGGAAGGTGCCAATGGCTTAGAGCGGATCTTCTTCTGCAGTCTGATCTTACGCGCAAATGCATTCGCGGAAGATGTCCATGCTGCGAAGGAAGCCGGCATGAACGGTCATATTGCTAAACCTATCGACATCGAGAAGATGATACGAACACTTACGGACGTCCTGACGGCCCGGAAAAGCGAATGATTGAATAGAAGGAAAAAGCCTGCAGATCGGCAGGCTTTTTTTTTCACGAAAGCAGTAAATGAGAATTCTGAATCAACTAGCCGCTTACAACTCGGAGTCATTGATGGTATATTTATTAGATAAAGAAATGAGGTGATGCGTTGAGGTATCGAATTGCGGCGGAGTCCGCGCACAGGATCCGCATTCGGATCTGCACCCGAAAGCTGACCGGAGAACAGGCGGAGATCCTTCGATTTGCGCTGGGCAGTGTGAAAGGGGTGACTAATGTCACGGTCTATCCTGCCACAGCCGGCTGCGCGGTGACCTTTTTCTGTGACAGAAAAGATATCATATCCCGCCTGGACGCGTTCCGGATGGAGAATGTGACCATGATGGCTGCGGAAGAGGAGAACCAGATCAGTGCAGCGGAAATGAAGGACCGCAAGCTGGACCCTTCGCTGAAGAGAAAACTCCGGATGAGGATCCTGGCGGAGACTGTGGCAGATGTTGTTCTTCCGATGCCGCTGCAGGTGGCGTATCACATGTATCAGATGGTGACACTGCGGGAATTCTGATCTTACGATCACACAGTTACGGATAGAAGTGCTGAAGGCGCATCGGTGACTGGTATTTTTGAATAGCTGCAGAATTACTAATTATAGGGTTTTCAGGCCGGGAGTGATCCGGCGGAAAGGAGAATCAGAATGTCTAAGTGGAATAATAAGTGGAGTTTTCTGGCAGGCGGCGTGCTGCTCGGCAGCTATGGCGTAAAACTTCTGTGCAGCAAGGATGCGAAGAAGCTCTATACGCATGTCACGGCGGTTGTATTTCGTATGAAGGATGAGGTGATGAAGGATATCACCACCCTGAAGGAAAATGCCGAAGACATTCAGGCGGCGGCACTGGATATCAATGAAGAGCGGGCACTGGAGGAAGAGGCACAGATGATCGAGAACGCGAAGGCGATCCTGGCGGACGCGGAGGCAGCGGCCGATGAGATGTAGGATCCTGCATGAGTCACGGGGGCGGATGCGGGTTCGGCTGATAATGAAAAGACTGAGAGGAGCGGACGCAGACCGGCTGGAGGTATACTTTGCCGGTCTGCTTCCGGTCCGCGAGGTACATGTGGATGAGCGCACCCACTGTGCGGTCTTTTTTTATAATAAGGGCATGCGGGAGGCGCTGATATCAGCACTGGCGGAAGCCGATCTTCCGGAGATCCTCCGCACGGTGCCGGTACCGGAGCACACGAGCCGGGAGCTGAACCGGAAATACCAGGAAAAAATGGTGTTTCATGTCCTGCGGAGGGGTGTGTCCCGGTTCCTGCTGCCGCTGCCGCTGCGCACCGTGCTTACTGCCGTCCGATCCGTACCGTATTTACTGCGGGCCGGGCAGTCGCTGGCAAAGGGAAAGCTGGAGGTCTCTGTCCTGGATGCGGCTTCGATTACGGTCTCTATGGTCCGGGGTGAATTCGATACGGCGGGAAGTGTTATGTTCCTGCTTGGCATCGGGGATCTGATGGAGGAGTGGACGCACCGCAAATCTGTGCAGGATCTGGCCGGTGTTATGGCACTGAATGTGGAGCAGGTCTGGCTGCGCGCGCAGGACGGGCAGGAGATCCTGACGGATATCCGTAAGATTCGCGAAGGAGACGTAATTCTTGTCAGAAGCGGCAATATGATCCCTCTGGACGGAACGGTGATTTCCGGCGAGGGCATGGTGAATCAGGCTTCGATGACGGGAGAATCTCTGCCGGTACACAAACGAGCGGAAAGCACGGTGTATGCCGGCACCGCCATGGAGGAGGGAGAGCTTGCCGTCCGGGTGCGGCACACATCAGGCAGCGGGCGCTACGACCGCATCGTGCAGATGATCGAAGAGTCCGAAAAGATGAAGTCGGAGGCGGAGGATAAAGCCTCGCACCTGGCGGACCGTCTGGTGCCCTGGACCTTCGGCGCAACGCTGCTTACCTGGGCCCTGACCCGCAATGCTGCGCGTGCGGCGTCTATTTTGATGGTCGATTTCTGCTGTGCCCTGAAGCTTTCAATGCCGATCGCCGTTCTTTCCGCGATGCGGGAAGCCGGGCAGCATCATATTTCCGTCAAGGGCGGGAAGTTTATGGAAAACTTTTCCGAGGCGCAGACCATCGTATTTGATAAAACGGGAACGCTGACGAATGCGTGCCCCCGGGTCAACCGGGTGGTTTCTTTTGGCGATATGCCGGAGGATGAGATGCTTCGGCTGGCGGCCTGTCTGGAGGAGCATTATCCGCACTCTATTGCCAATGCGGTGGTCGCGGAGGCGAAACGGCGAGGCCTGGAGCACGAGGAAAAACATTCCCGCGTGGAATATATTGTGGCGCACGGCATTGCCAGCCGGCTGGAAGGCAAGAAGGTCTGCATCGGCAGCTATCATTTTATCTTTGAGGATGAAGGCGCCGTGATCCCGGAAGGAGGACAGGCGGTCTTCGATGCGCTGCCGGATGAGTATTCCCATCTGTATCTGGCCATCGACGGCGTGCTGGCGGCGGTGATCCTGATCGAGGATCCGCTGAAGCCGGAGGCCAAACGTGCGGTCAAGGCGCTGCGTGATCTGGGCTTTACGCGGATCGTAATGATGACCGGAGACAGCGCACGGACGGCCCGGGCCGTGGCGACGCTGGTGGGGGTAGATGATTATCAGGCAGAGGTCCTGCCGGAAGAGAAGGCAGCCTTTATCCGCGCGGAACATGAGGCCGGCCGGAAGGTCATTATGGTCGGCGACGGCATCAATGACTCCCCGGCACTGTCCGAGGCGGACTGCGGCATTGCCATCAACAGCGGGGCTGCCATTGCCAGGGAGATCGCCGATATCACGATATCGGAGGATGATCTGCGGGCGCTGGTCACCATGAAGCGAATCAGCGACGGACTGATGGAACGGATCCACGGCAATTATCAGAAAATCCTTTCGTTCAATTCATTCCTGATCCTGATGGGCGTGCTGGGGATCTTCCCCTCCACCACGACCGCGCTGCTGCATAACCTTTCGACCATACTGATCAGTCTGAACAGCATGACAGATCTTGTGCCGGAAGCATCCGCACGCTGAAAAAACAATCCAGATAAGACCGGGGGTTTCCCGGTCTTTTTTCAGTGAAACAAGGTTTACAGGAACAGGTACTTTCGATATAATATTTTTAAGATTGCGGGAGCGCAAAGTGCGAAGCAATCTGCCTCAAAGTCGTGATAAAAAGGGAATTGAAAACAGTCGAAAGGAAGACAATATGGCCGAAGAAAAGAAGACAGAAGAAATGGTGGAACTGTCTCCGGATGCTCTGGATGCGGTGACGGGCGGAATGTCGGTGGCAGCCGGTGCCGGCATGATGGACTGGGTAATAGATAAGGTGACAGGACTTGTGGAGGCGAAAGCAGCGGCTCCTTCCGGGGCGGTGCAAAGCTCGGCAGACGATGCAGGAAGCGCAGACCGGACCACGATGGCACAGTGTCCGGTATGCGGCACTATGACAAAGTTCCTGGTATATTCCGGCGGACGCATGCGCTGCACCGTCTGCCAAACGATAAAGTCAGAGTTATAAGGACAGGGAGACACAGGTCCGTCCCCTGTCTCCCAAAAGAGAGGAGAATCGGGATGTTGGAAGATGCAGTAAAATCCGCATGGCAGTATGGCAGACGGTTCCTGTTGAACGGGAAGGTGGCAGACTACATTCCGGAATTGTCCAAGGCAAGTCCGGTCTATCTGGGCGTATGTGTGCATACGATGGATGGGAAGACCGTAGAATACGGGGATGTGGACCAGCGGTTTACCATTCAGAGTATCTCTAAGGTCATCACATTGGCGATGGCACTGGAGCTGCTTGGCTTCGACAAGGTATTTTCGCACGTCATGATGGAGCCCTCCGGGGACTCCTTTAATTCCATTCTGAAGCTGGATACCGCCAGCAACCGTCCGTACAATCCCATGATCAATGCCGGCGCGATCGATGTGATCGGCCTTCTGGCGCCGGAGGTGAGCTTTGAGACACTCCTGGCCTTTGCCCGCACGATCTGTATGGATGACGGGATCGAACTGGATATGGATGTATATCGTTCCGAGGCGTTTACCGGGGATCGGAACCGGGCCATCGGCTACCTTCTGAAGAGCAAGGGGGTTCTGAGCGGCGATGTACTCTCCACCGTGGACCTTTACTTCCGCATGTGTTCGCTGAGCGTCACCGCGCGGTCGCTGGCACGGCTCGGGCAGATCCTCGCGAACGGCGGCGTGAATCCGGTCACCGGGGAACGGCTGCTCTCCGCACAGACCGTGCGGACCATCAAAACCCTGATGCTCACCTGCGGCATGTACGACCGCTCCGGCGAACTGGCCGTGCGGGTGGGAATTCCCTCTAAGAGCGGTGTGGGCGGCGGTATTATGTCCTGTGTGGAAAAATGCATGGGCATCGGGATCTACGGTCCCTCCCTGGATGAGAAAGGAAACAGTATCGGGGGTGTGTACCTGCTGGAGCATCTCTCAAAGGAAATGCACCTGCACATTTTTGATTCTGAATAAGTAACTATTCTGAATAGTCAGGAATAAATAGGAAGGAGCTGCCATGCCGCCTGGAGGACACGGAGGCCGGATAGGCCGGGGATTTTTAACGGAAGAGGAGAAGGCGAACCAGCCGAAGGTGACACCGGAGCTTCTGAAGAGAGTGTTTTCGTATCTGATGCCGTATTCCAGACAGCTGGCGCTGGTCCTGGCCTGTATTCTGGCATCGTCTGTATTCTCACTGATGCCGGCTATTCTGACGGGCAAGATCATTGATGAGGGACTGCTGCGCCGGGATATGAGGGCGCTGGTGACGTATATAGTGCTGTCGCTGGCGGTGACGCTGGCATCCAGCCTGATCGGCGTGGGCGAGGCCTATATCAACACCTGGATCGCGCAGCATATCACCCGCGATATGCGCAATGAAATGTACGGGCATCTGCAGCAGATGTCCCAGCGGTTCTTTACGACCAACAATCAGGGCGATATCATCACCCGCATGACCAGCGATATCGACGGGGTGCAGCAGATCATCACCAATACCTTCCGCAGCATTCTGTCCAATTCCATCACACTGGTGGTGGCGATGGTCGCCATGTTCCAGAAGAACTGGATCCTGGCGCTGATCGGCATTGTGGTGGTGCCGCTTTTTACCATTCCCACGCGCCGCGCCGGAAAGACCCGTTGGACGCTGACAAGGGAGGCGCAGGAGTGCAACGATGAAATCAACGGCATCCTGAATGAGACGCTCTCTGTGAGCGGACAGCTGCTGGTGAAGCTGTTCGGCATGGAGGAAACGGAGCGGACGCGGTACGAGAAGGCGAACGAGCGGATGGTGGTCCTGAATATCCGGGAGCGGATGGCCGGCCGCTGGTTCTTTATGATCCTTTCCACCTTTACCAGCGTCGGACCCATGCTGATCTACCTGGCCGGCGGTCTGCTGATGATCCGTTACGGGCATGACCTGACGGTCGGCGATATCACGGTGATGGTCACACTGCTCGGGCGGATGTATATGCCTGTGAACTCGCTGATGAACATTCAGGTGGACTGGATCCGTTCCATGGCCCTGTTTACTCGAATCTTTGAATACTTTGACATGCCGGTGGAGATCAGCGATGCGAAAGATGCATCGGTACCGGATACGATTGGCGGCGAGGTGGTCTTCGACCATGTGGACTTTGGGTATGACCCGGAGAAACAGATCTTAAAGGATGTATGCTTTTCGCTGGAGAGCGGGAACAGCATTGCCATAGTTGGCCCCTCCGGTTCCGGAAAAAGTACCATCATCAACCTGATCCCACGGCTCTATGACGTCGGCGCGGGGACGGTTTTCTTTGATGGGCTGGACGTGCGGAAATGGAAGCTGTCGGATCTGCGGAAGCATATCGGTGTGGTCTCTCAGGAGACTTATCTGTTCAATGGGACCATTCGGGAGAACCTGCTCTATGCGAAGCCGGACGCCACGGAGGCAGAGATGATCGAGGCCTGCAAAAAGGCGAACATCTATGAATTTGTGGAGAAGCAGGAGGCGGGGCTTGATACCATGGTCGGAAACCGCGGCCTGAAGCTTTCCGGCGGAGAAAAGCAGCGGATCTCCATTGCCCGCGTGCTGCTGAAGGACCCGGCGCTCTTCATCTTTGATGAGGCGACCTCCGCGCTGGATTCCATCTCCGAGAGCAAGATACAGGAAGCGATCGACCCCATCATTCAGTCCCGGACCAGTATCCTGATCGCGCACCGGCTGTCCACCATCCTGGCGGCGGATGAGATCCTGGTGGTCAAGGACGGATGTGTGGTCGAGAGAGGAAAGCACAGAGATCTGGTGAAGGCCGGCGGTGTCTATACAGAGCTGTATGAGACTCAGTTCCAGAAAAAAGAAGAGCAGACCCTGGAGGATCTGCACATAAAACAACTCCCGACGGGCGTCGGGACGGAAGAGGAAGAGGGCGCGGTCTAAAAGACCTGCGCCCTCCGGCTTATATGCCAAACAGAATCTTGCTCGCCTTGTTTTTCTTGTCAAAGGTAATGTAAATGGTGATGAATTTTTTCTTTTTCAGCTTCTTCAGTGCGGTTGCTTTTTTGACCTTTTTGGTCTTTCCGGTCTCTGTGTCCATAAGCTGCCGGAATTTGGTCTTACTGTTGATCTTGTAGGTATACCAGCCGTTAAGGCGATACTGATAGTCTGCGGTGCTGAAAGGCTGACCAAGAATTTTGACCTTGCTTTTGGTAACTTTGACCTTTGTTACACGGGTCTTTTCAAAGCCGTACGTGAACTTTTTTGCCGCGCTGACCCGCTTGGGAGTGCCAAAGGTGAAGAACAGGGCCGCCGCCAGAACCAGGCAGATGCTTGCCAGTTTCACCAGATTTCTCCTGTTGGTTGTCATGAATGACTCATCTCCTTTCTGTTTGTTTCGTGAATCAAAGGGACTTGTATAGACATCTGTTGTCTCTGTGAGTCCATTCTGCCATAGGGATCAACGTTCGTCAATGAGGTCACACTTTTTGTCAATGAAAGATTGTTATCCGCTACGAACGAATGTTATCCTTTTAGGTCTGCCACGGCCTTCTCCACGTTGAGCCGCATGAGGATCAGGGTGATCAGCAGGTTGAACACGAAGGGCAGCCACAGGTACATAACATGCAGCATGTTCATGCAGGAAGCGGGCTGGTCGGCGGCGCCGGCCACGTAGCCGCTTAAGGCCAGCAGCCATCCGGCGGCCGCAGTCCCGATGCCGCCGCCAAGCTTGGTGCCCAGGGAGGTGCAGGAATACATGGTGCCGTCCACGCGTTTGCCGGTCTGCAGGTAGGTGTACTCAGAGCAGGTGGCGATCAGGGCGTTCATGTCGCCCTGCAGGGGGCTCATGCCGATGGCGGCCAGCGCCGTGCAGGCCAGCATCAGCGGAATGCTCCCCATATATCCGGCAACGACAACGCCCAGGCGGCCGATGGTGCCCAGCGTATAGCCCATCAGGTTGAGCTTATACATGCCGCGGAATTTTGCCACCAGGAAGGGCGTGCAGAGCAGTCCTGCGATCATCGGGATATTGATGGCCCAGGAGAAGACGCCCAGCAGGTTCGCGTTCTTCAGCACATAGGTCATGTAGTAGATGCCCATGTTCAGTGTGGCGGTGTAGATCTGCATCAGAATATAGGAACCGCAGATCATCAGGTAGTACTTGTTGCGGATCAGCAGACCGAAGGCATCGATCAGGCTGTATTTTTCCTCCGGCACATCGGAGGCGGGCTCTTCACCCTCCGCCAGCTCCTCCGGGGTGAGCTCCCGCACGGACATTACGGAAAGCGTGTTGGAGATCACGCCGACAATGGCATAGATGATGGCGACCATCCGCCAGGCAGCGGCGCCGCCGCCAAGATAAGCCACCAGGCCGACCGTGATGGTCTGGATCAACATGCTGGTACCGAAGGCGAACATAAAGCGGATGGAGCCCATCTGCACGCGTTCATTGTTGTTTTTGGTGATCAGCGCGGTCAGGGCCGAATACGCGATGTTGTTGGCCGTGTAGAAACCGGCGTTCAGCAGGGTGTAGGCGATGAAGAACCACGCGTACTGGGCGAAGCTGCCCATGTTCGCAGGAATGCAGAAGATCGCCACCAGACAGATAGCGCACCCAAAGTACCCGTAGAACATCCAGGGCCTGGCCTTTCCCATTTTGCTGTGGGTCTTGTCGATCAGGGATCCGAAGAAGACATCGCTGATACCATCAAAAAGCTTGGAGACGGCGATCAGGGTGCCGACCACGCCGGCGTTCAGTCCCACCGTATCGGTCAAAAAGATCATGACAAAGGCGGAGAGCAGGGCATATACTACGTTTCCGGCGATGTCGCCGCTGCCGTATCCGACCTTGTTATACCATTTCAGATATCTTTTTTCTTCCATATCTAAATTCTCCTC
>CAMNFR010000030.1 GCA_946537305.1 uncultured Lachnospiraceae bacterium
GATACACCAATATGTCCTGAAAAGGATTATCCATTGAGAATCTTTTCGTCATAGTCTCTGCACTCCTTAAGCTGTTTCTGCAATTTTTCCCTACGCTTTGTTGCCTGTGCCACTTCTCGTGCATTTGTACTATGATCGATGCTCCACGAAGAAGACCCGCGGTTTTCCGCGGGTCTTTTGTTGTTTTCCGACATGGCTGTTACACCTCTAAATATACTCGATCGGCAACGCCAGCAGGTTTTCTCTGAGATATGTCTTTTTATCAATCAGACAAAGAATGACGCCCATTCCTCGTTTTTTGTCTGGAATTCTATCCAACACCTGATTCGTTGCTCCCATGGCAGCTTTCGGGTTGCCTGTCATTTTGATTTCGATCGGATATAATACTCCATCTTCCTGTATAATAAGATCTATCTCATTTTCTCCAGAAGCTTTCCTGTCTTTGCCTCTGTAGTAGAAAATGCTGAACCGATAATCCTTCCCCTCATTACTATATGACTTTACTATTTCTGAAACGATAAATGTTTCAAACATACTCCCGGCAACAGCAGAATTCTTTAATGCGTCAGCAGTAAGCCATCTGGTCAGATAACAGGCAAGTCCAGTATCCCTGAAATAAATCTTAGGAGTCTTGATTGCCCGACTCAAAACACTGGCGCTGTACGGCTGCAGAATATATACGATGCCTGTACGTTCGAGGACAGAAATCCAGTTTTTGATCGTCGGCTCACTTACCCCCACTTCGCTCGCTATATTTGCATAGTTGAGCATTTCTCCCGTCCTGGCAGCAACAGAGGTCATAAACTTTGTAAATGTCAGACTGTCTGCAGCAATCAATTCATTGATGTCCCGCTCCAGATAAGTTGAAACATAAGAAGAATAAAAATCCTGCCAATCTCTTTCAATATCATATAATTCGGGATAAGATCCCATATGAATTCTCTCCCAGATATCTGAGTACGGCATCATCTCCTTTTCTCTTTCCCGCAGGTAATCTTCCTTGGGAATAAAATGACGATTAAAATGAATACCGTTTATTTCTCGTAATGATAATCCGGTAAGTTCCATAATAGAAACTCTTCCCGCCAGAGACTCACTCATCCCCTTCATTGGTTCAAGCTTCTGTGAACCGGATAATATGAATTGTCCCCTGGATTCCGAATCATCAACGATCCGCTTAATTTCTTCCAGAATACCGCTCTCTTTCTGTACTTCATCAATAAAAAGAGGGGTCGGATTGTTCATAAAAAAGTTTTGGTTCTTCCTTTGCCTGCAGCCTTGTCAGCCTATCATCAAAATTGGCTCGGTGAAATTCGGGAAAAACATGTTTGATCAGAGTCGATTTTCCCACCTGCCTGGTCCCGGTTAGCAGAAAACATTTGCTTGTGGCAACTCGCTTCTGCATAATATCAGTAATTGCTCTGTGTATATAGGACATATCCCTTCTCCTTTGTCGACCAATCATAACTCTGACTTTATTTTAGTCGCAGGCAGTTTGTTTATCAACCGAGGATTCCGACTAATCCAATTTGCCATTTTATATTAGTCGCGCTTAAATATTCTCATTAGCTGTCCAGATCAAACATTGTTACTTCATCCCGTAGGTCTTTTTGTATATCAAGAATAGTGTCTTCTCAGGAGTTTAAATTTCCCTTTTAATTTTGTTCCTTTTACTCTTCCCTTGTTCTGCTTCAACACTATTGATTTTGCTTTGACGGTAAAAGTGATCTTTCCGCCTTTGTATTTAATGGCATACTTGTTTGTACTGATTTTGTAGTACTCAGCGTTCAACACATATTTGTGCTTCTGATAATTCTTTTTGCCCTTATAAATATAGACGACACCATAGTATTTTGCATTTGGATCATCTTCAGGTGTACCACTGGTATAATCATTCACATCGAAATACCATGTAGTTTTTCCGATCTTTCTTTTCCAGGTACCATTTTCGCTATAGCGTTTTGCCGCCTGTGCAGGAATTCCTGAAAAGATTAACACACCCATTACGAGGAGAAATGATATAATCATTCTCTTTCGAAGCCTAAGAACCATCGAGTGCCCCTCCCTTCCATCTCTAAAAGACTAGTAACTCAGAGATGATTATTACTCTGAGTAAAAGTATAGCATAATCCGTATAATTTTACAAGCAGACCTCAAAGGCCTTTGTAAATGCTGACAAGTTTTGATTCTTCTCGCTGTTTTTCTTGATTGCGAACACCGTTTTCTGGAAGAATCTTCCATACCCTTTGTCTACCAGCAGCTCTCTGAACACCTCGGCTACCAGCTCCGGAGGATTATTGAAAGCCCCGCATCCAAAGGCGCCCAGTACCAGGACATCCACATGGTTCGCAGCAGCCACTTCCAGTATGTTTTTGATCCGCGCTGTAAATATCTGCTGCAGCTCTTCTCTGGAAATCGGTCTTTTTTTCCCGGCGTCATAATAAGGGGCGGCACATGTCAGAACATCCACCTGAAACCAGGACTCCATTCTTTCCGGAATTTCGTCATCTGTCTTAAACACCGTAACGCCGGGAGAATAGATTACCGCATCGGTTCCCCGATCCCCGATATTTTTGGAATTCCATTTATAATAATGCTTCAGAATGTAGGGCATTGTGAGCGACTCATACAGATTGCTGCTCCTGCACAGACATTCTTCCTGTGCCATGGCGCCGTTTACCACCCCGCCCCCGGGAGAAAAGGCATTGGCAAAATTCAGCACGGCCACTTTTCGATCGCCATCCATGGCGTAATGCTGTGCCGCATGAAATGTTGTATCCTCTATAACAAGAACATCCGGTTCATCCACCTTGATTTTGGGCATCAAATACTCGTAGCCGGAAAGATATAACATTGTCCCCGCCTGCATTTCCAACGTGGCAGCCTTGAGCTTTTCATCATCGTGGGCCATCCGCCGTGTGTCCTTGAACGCCTCGATCAGGCCATATCTCATATCCACCAGATTCCCCCTTCTCAGTTGATTTCCTGCTCCACAACACATTCATTTTTGATCCGTCCCACCAGATACTGCAGTGCGTCGATCACATGGGGACGGATATCGCCGCCCACCAGCACATACATAATGTCATCGCCGACTTCAAGTTCTCCCTCGTTCAGCCACACACGGATATGGGAGATCCCTTCCAGCCGGTACGTCTGCGCGATGACATCCTCCACCTTTCCCTTGTCATAGGAAAAATGCATTCCCGTCACCGGCGCCGTGTCTTTCTTTCCTTCCCGCACCGCCGCCCGGGCACTCTGTCTGACCACGCCGTTGTGCACCAGATACATTCCTATTTTGCCGGCGGTCTCCAGTTTCTTCGCCTCTGCCAGCCACGCATCCATCGAGGGCAAATCTTTTCGTCCCATTCTCTGTCCTTCTCCTCCAACATCGTTCATCATCAGCGGAAGGATGCTCCGCTGCTTCGATTATACAACACCCTTCCCCCCCTGTAAATATGGACCACGCTACCGTCCCCTGGTCCACCCTGGGCCACGCCACCGTCCCCTGGTCCGCCTGGACCATACTCTCTTGACAGAAACCGGGACTACGGATTATCATACAATATAGCAGATTTGGCGCGGAACGGATCTTAAGAAAATTGCGCCTATGCCATCGGAAAGCGAGGCTTGAATAATGGCTTTACTAAAGAAAAAAGAGAAGCACACCTTTGCGTCTTATTCGCATGCGGACAGCCGCATTGTACACGAGCTGGTGAACGGCCTCCGGAAGGAAGGCTGCCGGGTATGGATGGATACGTCCTCCATCGTGGCAGGGAGCAGCTGGCGGGATTCGATCGCGGACAGCATTCTGGAAGCGGAGTGTATTATTACGTTTATCTCCAACAATTACATGAGTTCCGAGAACTGCCGTATTGAATTGGGGTACGCACTAGATAAAAAGAAAAAGATCATCTGTGTTCTTCTGGAGGATAATGTAAAGCTCTCCAGCGGCCTGGAGATGTATCTGCTGCAGCACCAGGCCATCCTGATGTCCTCCTGTGTAACAAATCTGGAGGCGGTGCTTCGCATCAAAAAGGCGCTTCCAAATTCTGTGATCGAAAAACGGGATGAAGAACCGGAATCCTACGGCAGAGGCACAGACGGGCAGAGACCGGAGTCAGGATATCGGGCCGGCGGCGCGAGAACAACCGACAGCAGATACCGGGCAAACGGCGGACCGATGTCGGAAAAAACAACCCGCAGCATCCGTTCCGGAAGGCAGGCTTTGGGCGTCCGCAGAGAAGAGGCCCCGGAAGATATGCCGGAAACCGTGCTGGAACCGCAGCGCCGGGGAAAACAGCGCCGGGGCGAACAGAGCCTGCAGGAAGCCAACCGGCAGCGCCGCCGCAAAGAAGGAAGGCGGAAGCTGAAGCTGGTCCTGGGATTCATTGTCGTGCTGGCCGTGGCCGCCGGCATCTTCGTCGCCTACCGCGCCATCCGCGGCAACACCTACACCATCAAGCTTACAGATTACGTGACTGCCCCTGTATTCGCGGGTCTGGAGGGCGAGGGATACATCGCCGAAGGACCTGCGCTGGATGAGGAGCGGCTGAAGGAAGATATTAAAGAAGGACTCTCTTACCAGAAGCAGAAAGAAGACCTGCCGGATCCCGCCGCGGCTGCGCCTTATATCAGCCTGGATGTTTCTCCCACGGAGTCACTTTCCAGCGGGGATACCGTCACGGTCACACTGGAATATAACAAAGATGCGCTGGAGGAAACGTACGGTTTCAAATTTACCGGGGACTCCCTGGAGGTTACGGTGCAAGGGCTGGGCGAATTCCAGGCGCTGGATCCCTTTGCCGGTGTACAGCTGACCTTCTCCGGCACGGCGCCGAACGCAGAGGTCACCGTCACCTTCCCCGAAGGGAACCCCACGTGCGGGAGCAACTATCAGCTCACCATCGGCGGCGAGGAGCGCCAGAGCGGCCTGAACATTGGAGATGTTATCACGCTGACACTGAATGAGGACGGGCAGGCAGCCTGGCACGAAGCCGGACTGACGCCCTCCCGGACGGAGGTTTCCTATACGGTAACCGACGCGGACGTGACCCGCTTTGTCACCGGCACCGGAGATTTTTCCGTCGCCGACCGGTCGGCACTGGACGCAGAGGCCCTGAGCCTGATCGAAGCTTCGACCGCCTCCTGGAGCTACCGTCCGGAGATCCAGATCGACAGATTGTGGCTGATGATTCCCAAGCCCGATTACCGCGGGGATCACGCCCCCTACCTGGTATATGCCTTCCGCACCGAAGGGCAGGACAGCGACGGAAATACCGTCACCAAGTATCTGTCCGTTGCGACCTCCGCCCTGTGGATCGACGCAAAAAATACCGAAGGCGTGCTGCTGGCGGAGGATAATACCGCCGAAAGCGGCGAAGAAAACGGTACAGCAGAAGACGAAACTGATGTGGCTGCGCTGGCAGAAAAAACAGACGCCCTACCGTCAAAAACAGAGGGCGCCATCCGGTACTCACTGCCGGACTTCGGACGTGTAAATTCCTACGACGACGCGGAATCCCTGGAAAGCAGCGAGATCACCGCACGGGTAGACAAATATCAGGCCAACGAAATGACAAAATAGATGTTGGTCACGGGTACACGTCCCTTTTGACCCAAAATAAAACGGACCGGGGGCATCCCCGGTCCATTTTTTATCACTCCATCTCAGTCATGAGGTCGATGTTGGCCTGCTCGTATTTGTTGAGGTCATCCCAGTCGATGTCCGCAGCCGGCACCTTAGGGGTGTACCAGCTCTTCTTTTCGAAGTATTTCTGCAGGGACTCATCGCTGAAGATGGCGCCGTGGCGGGCGTAGATTTCGTTTCTGGCGCGGCGCAGTTCCTTGCTGCTCATGCCGTCCAGGTCGTCCTCATCCAGGTATCGGCTGGAGCTGTCGGAGATTACGGAGGAACTATCGGTTCCCTTGCTCTTCTTGGTCTCCTCTTCTTCCTCCTCTTCCTTCTTGGATTCGGATTCTGCCTTCTTCTTGGATTCCTCCGCCTTGGACTCCTCTTCGGATTCGCGCTTGGCTATGGCCTTCTTCGCATCCTCCTTGCTGGACTCCACATAGCCGGAATATACATAGGCCTCGCGGCCGTTCCAGGCGATCTTGTACCAGTTGCCGGATGCATCCAGCACCTGAAGGGCCTCCAGGTTATCGGTCGTTCCGATTACAGAGGAATCGCCGGACGGGCCGGAACGCACATTCAGCCAGGTAGTGGTATACATGGTCTTCGCGTTGCTGGTATCCACGGTGGACGGTGCCGCCGTCGTGGTCTCCGCCGCGGAGGTGGACTCGGAAGAGGACTCAGAAGCCGATTCCGATGCGGATTCTGCCAGGCTGCTGCTCTCCGGGATGGTGGTCTCCGCCACAATGGTCGACGGAATGGTCATGTTGCTGGCATCCACCGCGCCGTTGGCGTCTCCGCCCACGGGTGTTTCCGCTGCGCTTTCCACCTGGGACTCCAGAGAAGCCGTCGCGGATTCACCGGTCACAGGCAGGTCTGTATTCATAATGCGGGAGATGGCATAGCCGCCGCCGGCCACGGCCGCAATAATCAGGGCCGCCACCACGGGCACCATGCGCCGCTGCCGTTTCCTTCTGTCATCCAGTGCCTTCTGGTAAGACTCCCGGCGCTCTGCCATGCGCTTTTCAAATTCTTCCTTGCTCTCGCCGCCTTCCGCAGCCGCAGCTGCCGCAGCCTCTTCAGGCTCTTCTTCCACGATCATGTTCAGGCGCTCTTCCGCCGTGGCAGCTTCTTCTACCACAGAAAGACCGCACTCGGGACAGAAATCCGCCAGGGCTGGTATCTCTTTGCCGCAATGCGGGCAAATTTTCTTGTTATTGCTCATATTCTACCTCCCAGTCAGGATGAAAATGCTGCTTCCTGATGCCGCCCGAAGGCGGAATCACATATAATTATACCCCCTTTCCTTCTAAACGTCAAGAAAGGGGGTACAGTTATGAATCATGTTATAATTATTCTGTACAGAAAGTTATAGCATTTTTTTCCTTCTCAGCAGGATCATTACCACAATGCAGATGATCAGCGTCAGCACGCAGATGATCATAAAACCATGCGGCGTACTCGAAAGCGGCATCCATTTCCCGTCCACGTTCATTCCGTAGAGACCGGAAATAACGGTCGGGACCGCCATCACCAGCGTAATGGACGTCAGGTACTTCATCACGTTGTTCAGCCGGTTGTTGATCACCGAGGAAAGCAGCTGTCTGGTACCGTCTATAATGTCCCGGTAAATCTGCGCCATCTCAATGCCCTGCCGGTTCTCGATGATCACATCCTCCAGAAGCTCCATGTCCTCCGGATACTGCATCAGCCGTTTGTAGCGCTGCAGGCGCTCCAGCACGATGCCGTTGGCCCGCAGGGAGGTGGCAAAGTAGACCAGCGTGGATTCCAGTTCGTGAAGATCGATGACATCCACGTCCTCGGTGTCCTCGCCCACGCGCTCTTCAATTTCCGTGCGCTTCTGATCGATCAGCTTCAGATAGCTCTGGTACAGCATGGAGGTACGCATCAAAATCTGGTAGACAAAGCGCATCTTCTTTTTGGTGCTGAAATCCTTCAGCTTGCGCCCGGTAAAGTAGTTCAGGATCGGCGTATTTTCGTTGCAAACAGTGATGATAACATTCTGCGTCAGCAGGATACCCAACGGGACGGTGGTATACACGGTCTTTTCATGGCGGATCTCCGGCGCAGGAATGTCGACCAGGATCAGGGTATAGCCGTCCTCCAGGCTGATACGCGAACTCTCTTCTTCGTCCAATGCGGCCCGGATATCATCGAAGTCGATATCGAATGCCTTGGAAACGCGCTCGCCTTCCTCCTTGGTGGGTGCCGTCAGTTTGACCCATATGCCGTCCGTAAATTCCGTCAGTTCGGATATGATACCGTCATCGGTTCGGTAGATATTCAGCATAAGGGCCACCTCTTTCTTCATGGATCCCCCGCCCACAGCCGGGGGGAATTATAGGAAAAATCAGCCGGGCGCTGCGGGCGCCCGGCTGCGTCTTATCACTGGGTCACGATCTTGATGTTATCCGGGGTTCCCTTGTACACGGTTCCCGCCGGAATATTGGTCTTCGCCTCTACGATGCAGTACTCCAGCACTACGTTGTCGGAGATGTAAGCATCCTGCATGACGATAGAATTCTTCACCTGGCTTCCGTTCCCCACGAACACCTTGCTGAAGAGAATGGAATCCTGCACCTGACCGTTCAGGATCACGCCGTTGGCAACCAGGCTGTTCTTCACGTTGCTTCCAGGATTATACTTGGCCGGAGCGTAATCGTCAACCTTTGTCTGCACCGTCGGGTACTCACGGAAGAAGTGATCACGGATATCCTTTTTCAGGAAGTCCATGTTGGCATTATAGTAAGCCGGAATGTTGGAGATATTTGTCCAGTAGGTCTCCATGCGATAGGCCATGATTCTCTTGGCATTCTTCTGACGCATCAGGACATCGCGGACAAAGTCTGTCCACTCCATTTCAATACACTGCTCCATCAGGGAGATCAGCAGACGTCTGCGGATCACATAGACGCCGGTGGAGATGGTGCGCAGCGGGCTGGCGACGGGCTTTTCTTCCCAGTCGGTGATACGGCCGGAAGCATCCGTGGCCACCACGCCAAAGCGGGACACATCCGCATCCTGCGGCATATCCTTGCAGACCACGGTGATGTCCGCTTCTTTTTCCACATGGAAATCGATAACATCGTTGTAGTCCAGCTTGTAGATGCCGTCGCCGGAGGCGATCACCACATAGGGCTCATGTCTCTCGTACAGGAAATCCAGGTTCTGGGCAATGGCATCCGCCGTGCCGCGGTACCAGTCATTATTTTCGGGAGTAATGGTCGGGTTGAACAGGAACAGTCCGCCCTGCTTGCGCCCGAAATCCCACCACTTGGAGGAGCTCAGGTGCGCGTTCAGGGAACGGGAGCTGTACTGGGCGATCACAGCCACAGTGCCCACGCCGGAGTGGCTCATGTTGCTGAGGGTAAAGTCGATGGCACGGAAATTTCCGGCGATCGGCATATCAGCGATGGCTCTCTTATGCGTAAGCTCCTTCATGCGCTTGTTATTGCCGCCTGCTAAGATAATTCCCAGTGCTTTCATTATTTTTCACCTGCCTTTACGATAAATCCGCCGTCCTCAAGACAGCCGCCAGGATAATCTTCCTTCGTGGTGACGCCTACGATAGCCGTATTCACGCCGATCTTTACATCGTCCGGCACCACAGAATTTTCGGAAATGGTCACCAGGTCGCTGGCATATACACGGGTATCCAGCTTGCTTTCCGCATAGGTACCCTCGCCCAGCACTACGTTATCGCCGATGACGACATTTTCCGCAATGATGGCCTTCTTCATGCGCACGTTCTTGCCGATCTTAGCGCCGGCCATGATAATGCTGTCCGTGATCTCACTGCCTTCGCCCACGGTAACATCCGAGCCGATGACAGAATGATGAAGCTTACCGTAGATTTCCGAACCGCCGCCGATGATGCAGCGCTCTGCGGACGCGCTGGGAGCCATGTATTCAGGAAGCATATGGTCCGTCTGGGTGTAGATAGGCCAGAACTCTTCGTACAGATTGAACTCCGGAACCAGGTCCACCAGCTCCATGTTGGCTTCCCAGTAAGAATGCAGGGTTCCGACATCCTTCCAGTATCCGGTGAACTCATAGGTGTACAGCTTCTTGTCGTTATCGAAGCAATACGGAATGACGTGCTTACCAAAGTCGCAGGAAGGCGTATCCTTCAGTGCGATCAGGGCATCGCGAAGCACCGGCCAGTTAAAGATATAGATACCCATGGAGGCCAGATTGCTCTTGGGCTCCTTCGGCTTCTCCTGGAAGGCCGTGATGCGCTTGTTGGCATCCGCTACCACGATACCGAAACGGGGAGCCTCCTCCCACGGCACGGGCATGGCCGCGATAGAAACATCCGCACCCTTGTTCTTATGATTTTCCAGCATCTCTTCATAATCCATCTTATAGATATGATCGCCGGAAAGAATCAGGACATAATCCGGATTGAACTTCTCCATGAACTCAAGGTTCTGATAGATCGCGTTCGCCGTACCGGTGTACCATTCCGTATCGGAAGTCTTTTCATAAGGCGGAAGCACGCTCACGCCGCCCACACGACGGTCCAGATCCCACGGAATGCCAATGCCGATATGCGTATTCAGCTCCAGGGGACGATACTGCGTCAGCACGCCTACCGTATCCACGCCGGAATTCACGCAGTTGCTCAGCGGAAAATCAATAATGCGGTATTTTCCACCGAAAGAAACCGCCGGCTTTGCCACTTTGGCCGTCAGAACACCCAGTCTGCTGCCCTGACCGCCGGCCAGCAGCATGGCGATCATCTTTTTCTTAACCACAAAACCACCTCTCCTCTCTACTTTGGACTCCATAGTCCAAATTAAGTTAGAATGTCAAAAGTTAGTATATCATATCGCCGACCGGTTGAAAAGCATTATCGTTACAAAATCCTTGAATTGATTGCAAAAAAATACTATACTGGGGAAAGCAAATGAGGGGAGGGATCGTATTGCGTTTTCTACATACAGCGGATATTCATCTGGGGGCAGCGCCGGATAAGGACCTGCCCTGGGGCGAAAGCCGTCGGCGCGCGCTCTGGGATACCTTTGCGCATCTGATCGATATCTGCGACCGAAAACAGGTAGATCTGCTGCTGATCGCAGGGGATCTTTTCCATCGCACGCCCCTCTCCCGCGAGTGCCGGGAGGTGAACGCATATTTTTCCCGCATCCCGGATACGCGTGTCGTCATCATTGCCGGCAATCACGACTGTATCCGCGGCGCATCCCCGTATATGGATGATCCCTGGGCACCCAATGTCACTGTTCTGTCATCGGAGGAGCTTGATTCCGTGTATTTTCCGGAACTGAATACCGAGGTCCATGGCTTCAGCTACCACCGTTCGGAAATCCGGGAGCCCTTATATGACACACTGAGGGCGCCGCGGAACGGCAGGCACCACATTCTGCTGGCCCACGGCGGGGATGAGACACATATTCCCATCCGCCTGGGAAAGCTGGCGGCCGCCGGATTTGACTACGTGGCGCTCGGCCATATCCACGCCCCGCGCATCTTCCAAAAAGCCGCCATGGCCTACTGCGGCTCCCCGGAGCCCATGGACCGCACAGATATCGGCGCGCGCGGCTATATTCTGGGCGACATCACGCCGGAGGGCTGCAGCTTCCGCTGGAATCCCTGCGGCACGGCCGAATATGTGCCGGTAACGCTGGAGGTAGATGAAGGCTCCACCAATGCAGACATCGCTGCCAAGCTTGCGGAAACGCTGAATCCCGATCCCCGATACCTGTACCGGCTGACGCTGACCGGCTACCGGGACCCGGATACGGTATGGGAGGAGGCGCGCATCCGCGGGGATCTGCGCATCGTGGATATCACGGATGAGACCCGGCCGGCTTTTGACCGGGAAAGACTTGCTTCCGAACATGCACATGACCTGGCCGGACTGCTGATCCGGACGCTTTCGGAGGATCCGGATACTGCCGGGAATGCCAGTGAGGGCGGCCCCGGGGCGGATGATCCCGACATCCGGGAAATGGCACTGGATTTTGGGCTTTCGGCCCTGCTGACTCCGGAGGGATAATCACCTTGAAATATAACAGATTACATATCAACCGCTTCGGCAAGCTGGTGAACCGCACCATAGAATTCCAGGATGGGATCCACGTGATCTACGGTCCGAACGAAAGCGGCAAATCCACGCTGCACGCCTTTCTGGAGGCCATGCTCTTCGGCATGGAACGCCGGCGGGGCCGCGCGGCGAAGACCGATAATTACAACCGCTACTATCCGGCGGAGGGTGCCAGCACCTACGGAGGCGTACTGGAATTTTCGCAGGACGATACGCTCTACGCCATCTACCGGAACTTCCACAAGGATCCCACCGGTTTTACGCTGATGGATGAGACCCACGGCCGGGAATGCCGGCTGAGCGAGGAAGAGTATCATCAGCTGCTGGCGGGACTGACCCTGCCGCTCTACCGCAACACCATCTCCCTGCGGCAGCTGCAGGCGGCCACCTCCGACGAACTGCGGGGGCTGCTGCAGAGCCACATTGTCAACCTCCGCACCACCGGGTCCGGCACGCTGGACCTGGGACAGGCCCGCGAACGGCTGGCCGCCCAGCGGAAGGAACGGGACAAAGCGTACGATAAGAATGCCGAACGGCGGGCGGAGGAACTGAACCGTCTGCTGGCGGAAAAAGAAGAACAGATGGAGTCCTACCCCATTCCAAAGGAACTGGCGGAAGCTGAAGCCAGGAAAGAAGACCTGAGTGCTTCCCTTTCGGAGGCTGAGGAAGACCGCGCCGCCCTGCTGGAGGAGATCCATGAAAAAGAGGATGACCTTGCGAGCGGTGATTCCTCCGATCACAGCGATCGCCGTTTCACCTTTTTGTTTTTTGGCTTCGGACTGATCTTACTGCTGATCGGGGCCATCTTCCTGTGGCAGCGGATCTCCGGAACGGCCGGGGCCATTCTCTGCGCTTCTGGTCTTTTGTGCGCCTTTCTGGGCGGATATCTGCAGCGGCTGCGCGGACGAACCGCCGGCTACATGGCCGAGGAACAACAGCTGCTCTATGAGCTTCGCGGGGAAGAGGAAGAGATCACCGAAAAGATCCTCTCCCTGCAGAAAGAGCTGACGGAGACCGGCGATCGTATTCAGACAATTAAAAAAGCCCTCTGGCAGCGGGAACAGCTGGAAGAGGACATTCGAAAAGCGGAGGAGGAATTGGACGATCTGGCTCCGGTACTGGAAAAGAACCGAAAGCTCTTGCGGGAGCTGACCGCCATCCGGCTGGCAGAATATACCATCGACCGCCTGGCGCAGACTGCCTTCCACTCCTTCGGTTCCTACCTGCAGGAAACGGCCTCCCGCCTGATCTCGCAGATCACCCACGGGCGCTACACACGGCTGATGATCTCGGACGATATGCACATCACCCTGGAACACCACCATCAGCCCGTGGAACTTTCCGGCTTGTCGGCCAGCACGCTGGACCAGGTCTATCTGGCCCTGCGCATCGCCTGCATAGAATTCTTCTGGCCGGAAGAGACCATGCCGCTTTTAATGGACGAAAGCTTCGCCCTGTACGACACGGACCGCATGAGCGAAACACTCGCCTGGCTGGCCGAATACTACCCCGGACAGGTCTTCCTGTTCACCTGTCAGGAACGCGAGCGCCAGGTACTGCGCGCCGGCAGCATCGCACATCACGTCATAAACCTATGATAAGTACTCACGTATCAGCGGCCACATTTCCTCGGTCTGCATGCCGAGTTTCCAGAAGGATACCCCGCCGATATCGTAGGCGGTCAGCATCTGCAGCTTGGCCTGCATGGAGGCTGCGTCCTCCAGCCAGATCTGGCTGACGGTATCTCCCTCTTTCATGCGGGCGTAATTCTGTCCCAGATCATCCAGCCAGGTGATCTCCCCGCCGTGTTCCGTCACGTACGCGGAGGCCTGTCCCATGCTCATGGCCTCGGAGGTCAGCCCCTCCGGGGTGTCCTTCCACAGCCGTGTATAGAAGGGCAGCGCGCAGATCACCTTTTCTGCCTTTACCCGCTCCAGCGTATCCACCATGCTCTGCTGCACGTAGGGCAGGCTGGCGGTGGAGCCGGCGTCGCTGCCGGCGTAATGCTCATCGTAGGCCATGATGACCACGTAATCAGCCATCTTTCCCTGCTCCCTTATATTATAATAGGAAGCCCATCCGGAGGGCGGCATGTCAT
The DNA here is from genome assembly GCA_946537305.1 of uncultured Lachnospiraceae bacterium. Classification (GTDB taxonomy): domain Bacteria; phylum Bacillota; class Clostridia; order Lachnospirales; family Lachnospiraceae; genus UBA3305. The sequence continues at coordinate 13,819 of CAMNFR010000030.1, forward strand.
CCACGGAAAAAGTGACGCCGGCCAGCCGGCATGCTATGCCGAATTCCCGCACCAGCTGCACGTAAGCTTCGCCGGCGGACTCCGGAATTCTCTCAAAATCCAGGTTCAGCCCATCCGCCCCGCAGGCAGCGACCGCTTCCATGGTCTGTTCGATCAGATGGGTGCGGCGCGCCGTTTCCTGCAGCGCCAGGGTCATATCTACTTCATGATTCACATTCTCCAGCGTCGCCCACACGGCCATCCCGGCCTCGTGCGCCGCCGCCACATAATCCGCGCTCGCGGCAGATTCTATGGTCCCTTCCTCATCCGTCAGGGAGAGCCAGGTCGGTGCGATCACATTAAACGGGCTGTCCGGCGTATTCGTCAAAAACTCCCGGAAGGAATCCAGCCCGCTCTTTCCAAAGAGCTGATGCCACGCCATACAGACCTTCCCTTCCGCGGGATGCCCGTAATAATCCGGCTCTGTATAAGGCCCCGACACCTCGTTTTCCTGAATATCCGTCAGATCCTCGTTCTGCACATAGCCCTGCAGGCCGTTCGAGGTCTGCACGCCGGTCCAGTGATCCATCTGCTCCAGCACCGTAACGGTATCTCCGGCAGAAAGCATGACAACGATGGGGCTCTTGATGCCGCCCTTCACGCGGACAGCGGTCTCATCCGATTTCACGGAGGCCGTCGTCTCCGTTCCCCACTCGGTTTTCAGGACCAAGCGGTTGGGATCTGTAAAATGATCCGCCTGAATATTGGAATACTGCTGCACATACGCCAGGGACAGATACAATGTCCCGTCCTGCTGCAGAAAGACCGGTGCTCCGTCGAAAGCAGATTCAGAATCTGCGCTTACCACTTCTTCCGGCAGCGTGTAGAGAAGACGTTCCTCCACGGGGTCCCAGTAAAACCGCCCGTTTACCTCCGAGCGGATCATATCATAGGACAGGAAGGCATGGTCCAGCAGCCAGAGTGCTTTCTCTTCCTGCACCTCGTGATCGGTGATCACGGTAGCGTATCCATCCTCGGAACCATACAGTTCCTGCAGATTGGCCAGCTCCTTGGTCGGCAGGCGCATGCTGATCAGCTCTCCGGCCAGGGCAGCCAGGGCAAATATAACAATAAGGGTAACAATGATCAGTACGGGGGATCTGCGGTTCGCGCTTCTTCTTCTTCTCCTACGACTTCTGCTCATGTATCTCTGTACGCGGCCATATCTCCGACGACCGAACTCCTTTCTTTTCAATCACATTTCGGACATTGTACCATAAGGAGATTCATTTTTCAACGAGATGCGGAAAATGTGTGCGGGGCAGAAGGGCATCGTTCCCGCAGCACCCTGCCGGCGGCAGGGATCTCTCGGTCCTCATTTTCCGTCATCCTTCCGGAGCAGCGCTCCTTCAGTCATCCCGCCGTTATTCCCGCCCTTGCCGCGGCCCAGTGGAAAGCCGCCCGCCATGCGTCCATCTAAACAGGGCGGAACACCTGCGGAGATCCTGCGGAGACCTTTTTTGTGACTTCTTAAAAGTGGTACAGACATGTTGCAAATAACGCATCAGTCATGCTATAATAAAGTTTACTACATACAGGCTGCGCGATCTCCCTGCGATCCTTCCCTGAGATCTGCTACTTCCTTTCGGAACCGGACCGCCGGGGGACGTGCTCCCCGTACTGATCAGGTACCGCGCGCCGCCGCCTGTATCTATACCATACCGAAAACCGGCAGACTTGTCACGCAACACTTTGGGAAATCCGCTTCCCATCTTAAAAATTGTTAATATTTTGAGAGGAATTGCCATTGAAGATAGAAAAAGTCAACGAAAATCAGATACGCTGCACGCTGAATATCAGCGACCTGCGGGCACGCAAAATTTCCCTGAGCGAGCTCGCCTACGGCAGCGAAAAAGCCCGCCAGCTCTTCCGGGAAATGCTGGAGCAGGCTTACCGGGAGGTCGGTTTTCAATCGGAGGATGCCCCTCTGATGATCGAAGCCATCCCGCTGTCCGGCGAAAATATCCTGATGCTCATCACCAAGGTAGAGGATCCGGAGGAGCTGGACACCCGTTTTGCGCGCTTTGCGCCGGGAATTGAGGAGGGTGCCATGCCCTCCCCGGAGACCGTGCACGGGCCGATTTCCGCCGGCACCGCCTCCGATATTCTGGATACACTGTCCCAGATGTTCGAACAGTTCCAGCAGCCGGAGACCGGAAATCCTCCTACGTCTCAGGTGAACGCCGAAGCGCCGGAGGTCGTTTCGATCTACCGCTTCAGCGGTCTGGACCCACTTTTAGATGCCGCCGCCGTACTGCAGGGCGTATACGTAGGACGCAACTCTCTGTTCAAATCCAACACCGACGGCTGCTATTATCTGATCGTCCACAAATCCGGCCACACGCCGGAGGAGTTCAACAAGACCTGCAATATACTGGCGGAATACGGCCGCCGCATCCCCGGCAACCCGGCCAGCGAAGCCTATTTTACGGAACACTTCCGCATGATGATCGCGGACCGCGCGCTGCAGACACTGGTAAAATAAAGGATTACATCCAATCCAAAAAACCTTCATTTTTATGTATAGCAAAAAGCGACCCGACTTAAACGCCGGATCGCTTTTTGCTTTTCGTTTAAACTGCTCTTTATTCGGGAGCGATTGCTTCGTTAGGGCAGGTAGCTGCGCAGGTACCGCAATCGATGCAGGTATCGGGATCGATCACATACTTGCCATCACCTTCGCTGATAGCTTCTACAGGGCACTCCGCCGCACAGGCACCACACATAATGCAATCATCAGAAATTACGTATGCCATAATAAGTTCCTCCTTATCGGTTGTTCCTCTTTATGGCACATCAGATTACCGGCCACAAAGAATAATGTAACATGAATTAGTTCCATGTTTATCGACATTGTAATACCTTTTTTATAAGAATGCAAGAGGGTTAGTTGGCACTTTTTCCCTTTTGTTGAGTATTTTTTCTCGAATTCTAGTCTAATATTAGTTACATTTGTCTAACCGTAATATCCGGCCCAAGTGTTAGTTATATCTTATTTATGTAAGTCCGGCCACTTGCTTCCTTTCTTTTCTATGCTGCCTCCCGATGCTGCACATCGCCGCAAAAGATTCTTCTTGCCAAGCACAAATTTATGGGATATAATAACCTCGTTGCAAACATTTTGCACAATTTATTTTAACAGAAAGAAGGTAACTACCATGGCACAGAAGATAGATAAGGAAATCCTGATCGGCGAGCTTATCAATGTAGACGTCAACATCGTTCCCATTCTCATGAGCGCCGGCATGCACTGCGTGGGCTGCCCCTCCTCTCAGATGGAATCTCTGGATGAGGCCTGCATGGTCCACGGTATCGATTCCGACATGATGGTGGATGCCATCAACGAATACCTGGCCGCCAAGGACATGTAATTAAACACAGACGTGACAAGGGGACGTACCTGCTGTCACATTGCATGCAATGTGACAGCAGGTACGTCCCCTTGTCACGTTATTTCTTCAGATTGGCGAACTTGGTGAACTGCGGGATCCAGGCCAGATCGACGGTGCCGATGGGGCCGTTTCTTTGTTTGGCCACGATGACCTCGCAGATGTTTTTCTTGGGGCTGTCTTTGTCGTAGTAGTCGTCGCGGTACAGGAACATGACTACGTCCGCGTCCTGCTCAATAGCGCCGGATTCGCGGAGGTCGGAAAGCATGGGCCGGTGGTCGGCACGGCTTTCCACCGCGCGGGACAGCTGTGAAAGTGCGATTACCGGGCATTCCATTTCACGGGCGAGCGCCTTCAGGGAACGGGAGATTTCGGAAATTTCCTGCTGTCGGCTTTCGTTGCTGCGTCCGCCGCTGCCGCTCATCAACTGCAGATAGTCGATGATGATCAGCTGCAGCCCGAATTCCAGCTTGTACTTGCGGCACTTGGTGCGCAGTTCCCCGATGGAGATACCGGGAGTGTCGTCGATGATCAGCTTGGAATTTCCCACCGTACTGACGCCTTCCACCAGGCGGTCCCAGCCTTCGTCGTTCAGATTACCGGTTCGCAGGTCCTGTGCGTCCACGCGGGATTCCATGGCAAACATACGGTTGACCAGCTGTTCCTTGGACATTTCCAAGCTAAAGATGGCTGTGCAGTACTCCTTGCGGAAGCACGCGAACTGAGCAATGTTCAGCACAAAGGCGGTCTTTCCCATGGAAGGACGCGCCGCCAGCAGAATCAGGTCTGAATTCTGCAGTCCCGCCAGCTGCCGGTCCAGGTCCACGAACCCGGTAGGAATGCCGGTCACGGTACTCTTGGACCGGGATGCCTTGTGGATTCTCTCCAGCGCGGAGAGGGCAATTTCCTGAATCGAAACAAAATCCGTCTCCCGCCGCCGGTTCAGCACATCAAAGATCTGCTTTTCCGTCTGCTCCAGGATGGTCTCTGTTTTCTCCTTGCCGGCGTAACAGTTGTTGGCCACGCCCTCCGTCACGCGGATCAGCTGACGAAGCAACGCCTTTTCCTGCACGATTTCCGCATAGTATTTGGCGTGGGAGGAGGTATACACGGCGGCCACCAGCTCGCCGATATAATCCAGGCTGGCCACCTCCGGCGGCACATCCTTTTCCTTCAGGCGGTTCTGCAGGGTCAGCAGATCCACCGGCTTCCCCTCCTCGTACAGCTCCACCATGGCGTCAAAGATGATGCCGTACTGCCTGTGATAAAAATCCGCGCCTCGGATAATGGTCTCCACCACAGGGATCACCTCATTATCCATGATCATGGCGCCTATAACGTTGGCCTCCGCCTCTTCGTTGTGCGGCTGGACCCTTCTGATCTGGTTATCCTCCATGTGGTGTCACTCCTTTTCGTTACACGAGGACTCCGTCCTCTGTTTTCCATGAGGGATCCGGGCTCTTCCCTTACTCCTCCGTGACCTTCACCAGCAGCTTGGCGGTCACATCCTTGTGCAGGCGGATGGCAACTTCATGGTCGCCCAGCGTCTTGATGGGATCGGGCAGCACGATTTTTTTCTTATCGACATCCAGATTCATCTGCTTTTTGACTTCCTGCGCGATTTCCTTGGAGGCGATGGCGCCGAACAGACGGCCGCCCTGTCCCACCTTGGCGGTCATCTGCAGGCTCTTTCCGGCCAGCGCGGCTGCCAGTGCCTCGGCCTCTGCCTTCTGCTCCGCAGCCACCTTTGCCTCGTGTGCCTTCTGCTGTTTCAGCTTGGCCAGGTTGGCCGGCGTAGCCTCAACGCCCAGCTTTTTCGGAATCAGGAAATTGCGGGCATATCCGTCATTGGCCTTCACAATATCGCCCTTTTTGCCAAGGGTCCTCACATCTTCTAATAAAACGACTTGCATATCGATTTCCTCCTAAATTTCTCCGTCCTTTTTCATCTGGCGGATGACATTCTGCACCTTGCGGATGGCTTCCTCCATGGTGCAGTCCGCCAGCTGCGCGCCGGCAATGCTCAGATGGCCGCCGCCGCCCAGTTTTTCCATGATCAGCTGCACGTTGACCTCGTCAATAGACCTGGCGCTGACATAGATCCTGTCATTAAATTCCGTAAATACGATAGATGCCTTTACACCCACAATATCCAGCAGATCGTTCGCGGCCTGGGCGCCGATGATGGTCGGGCTTTCCACGCCCTCCGCATCGCAGATGCCAAAGGCAAACCCGCCCTCGAACATCTCCGCATTACTGATGATGGTCGCGCGCGCCTGGGTATCCGCCATGCGCTCACGGAACAGCTTGCGCACCCGGGTCACATCCGCGCCGTGCCGCCGCAGGAAGGCCGCCGCCTCAAAGGTACGGACGCCGGTCTTGGCCACAAAGTTATCCGTATCCATGACGATACCGGCATAGATAGTCTCCGCCTCCAGCGGACGGATCTTCAGGTTATCGCTGAAATACTGCAGCACCTCCGCCACCATTTCACTGGCTGAGGACGCATACGGTTCGATATAGGAAAGGGTCGCCTTTTTGATGACTTCGCTTCCCTGCCGGTGGTGATCCAGCACCACAATGCTGCTGGCACGCTCCAGCAGCGACGGGCAATCCGTATAGTTGGGGCGGTTCACATCCACCACGACCACCATCGTAGAAGCATCCAAAAGCGTTTTGGCCTTCTCCGGCCCTACGATCATGTCCTCCGGGTAATCCGGGTTCTTCAGGAAACGGTTCACCAGCGGCCGCAGGCTGGCATTCACTTCGCCCACCACAATGTGAGCACGCTTGCCCAGTGACCGAGCCGCCCGGTAGATCCCCACCGAGGCACCAAAGGCGTCCATATCCGGCAGGTGATGTCCCATGATCAACACCTGGTCCCGCTGCTGCATCAGCTCCCGCAGGGCCTGTGCCTTGACCCTGGCCTTTACGCGCGTGTTGCGCTCCTGGCTCTGGGTCTTTCCGCCAAAGTACTTGGTATATTCCGGCGTCTTCACAATGCCCTGATCGCCGCCGCGGGCCAGGGCCAGATTCATGGCGTCATAGGAAAACTCGTTGATTTCCTCCATGCTCTTGCCGTCCAGACCGACGCCGATAGACAGGGTGACCGCCGTGCTGTTGCCGATATTCAGCCGCTTCACATCCTCCAGAAGGGAGAAACGGTCTTCCATGACGGACATCAGGCCTTTCTTGCGCATGAAGACCGTAAATTTGTCCTTTTCCAGCTTCCGCACCACGCCGTCGTAACCGGCAAAATACTTGGTGATCTTTCGTTCGATCAGCGCCGCCAGCAGGGACTGTCGCACCTGCTCCGCGCTGCTCATAGCCTCTTCGTAGTTATCAATATATACCTGTACCACCACGGCCCGCTGGTCATCCAACTCCTGCAGAGTAGCCAGATGCGCCGTCTCATCGTACAGGAATACCGAGTAAAGGCCGGCAGTTTCTGACACCTGCTGCAGCTCCGCCTGATAAGAACGCAGCCGCCAGGTAATGTGTTCCACCAGCTTGGTATCGTCATCCGGCAGGATATTTCCCAGCTTCGGGATCATATCCTGAATGGCAAATTCCTCTGTATCCGCGGGCAGCAGTGCCTCAAAAGCCCGGTTGACCCACAGCATGGATCCCGTCTCCTCCAGCACAGCAAAGGGAATAGGCAGGTTCAGCAGCTGATCCCGCTGCTTCTCCGAAAAGCCCGCGGCAAAATCCACCAGTTCTCCTTCCGTCTGGCGCCGCCAGGTGAAATTCCACCACAGCAGGAAGACCACAAAAAAACCGTCCACGATCCCGGCGATGACGGCCGCGTAAGGGTTAATGTACGCCACCACCAGGGTCATTACGATCAGCAGCGGCAAAAGATAGGTGGGCCAGTGCAGCGCGCGCCGCAGCCTCCCCTGAATCCGACTGTCACTCATGGCCCCCGCTCCCTTCTGTACCTGTGCGTTCCGGCAGCAGTCCGCGGCCGCGAAGCTCTATGCGGGGCCCGCCCGTGCGCAGCAGATATTCTTTGGTGATCGTCACCCGCCCGATATTATCATCCTTGGGAATCTCGTACATAATATCCAGCATGTACTCCTCCAGGATGGCCCTGAGCGCCCGGGCTCCGGTGTCCTTTTCCAGGGCCTTCTCCGCGATTACCTCCAGCGCATCATCATCAAAGAGAAGCTCCACCTCATCCATGGCCAGCAATTTCTGGTACTGTTTAAGAATAGCGTTCTTCGGCTCCTTCAGAATGCGCACCAGATACTCTTTGGTGAGCGCCTGCAGCGTCACCACGATGGGAAGACGGCCTAAAAATTCCGGGATCATGCCGAACTTACGCAGATCCTCCACGGTCACCTTATCCAGCAGGTTCTTTTCATCTTTATATTTGTCCTTCAGATCCGCGCGGAAACCGATGGAGGAGTGCTCCTTCAGTCGTTCCTCAATAATCTCTGTCAGATCCGGGAACGCACCGCCGCAGATGAACAGGATGTTTCTGGTATCCATGGTGGTCATGGGCACCATGCCGGTCTTGCTCCCGGCGCCTACAGGTACCTCCACGATGCTGCCTTCCAGCATTTTCAAAAGTTCCTGCTGCACCGATTCGCCGCTGACATCCCGCGTATTCGTATTGCGTTTTTTGGCGATCTTGTCGATCTCATCAATGAACACAATGCCGTGTTCGGCCTTGTCCACATCATTATCCGCCGCCGTCAGCAGCTTGCTCAATACACTCTCGATATCATCCCCAATATAACCGGCCTCTGTCAGAGAGGTGGCATCCGCGATAGCTAACGGCACGTTCAGAAGCTTTGCCAGCGTCCGCACCAGATAGGTCTTGCCGCTGCCGGTGGGTCCGATCAGCAGAATGTTGGATTTTTCGATCTCCACACCGTCGCTCTCATCCGCCAACACACGCTTGTAATGGTTGTAGACGCCCACGGAGATGATCTTCTTCGCCTTATCCTGCCCGACCACATAGTCATCCAGCATGGCCTTGATCTTATGGGGCGGCGGGACATCCTTTAAGGTAAAATCCGGCGCGCTCTTTTCTTTTTTCTTCTTCACGCGCTGGCGCTCCGGCACGCCCAGTCCCCCCAAGGCTCCCAGCTGGGACAGGTCGATCATCCGGAACTGGATGCGGGGCATATCCGAAGATTTCTTCTTGGAATCCCCATCCTCTTCGGTCTCCGGATCGTCCCCCTCTGCCGTCTTCTTTTCTCCGGCGGATAAGACCTCTGCCGGCGCATTCCCTTCCGGAGAAGCAGGCTCCCCCTCCTCATCCGAAGAAAATTCCTCTCCGGAATCGGAAGATGCCTCTGTCTTTTCCCCGGACGTTTGCGCCGTCACATCCGCAAACCCCTGCGGCATTCCGCCGAACATACCGGCCGGCAGATTCTCCATCATGCCGGAATTCATCAGATCCATCAGGCTGTCGGCATCCATCCCCGGGAACATAGATGTGATCATAGGCATGGAATCCAGTGCCCGCTGCATGCAGTCGCGGCAGAAGCACGGCCCTCCGGGAATATGGATCATGGGGCCGGTGCGGCTCTCCGGACGCCTGCATACAGAACAGACATCCTCGTAATCCTGATCGTTCCCGCTGCGGGTATTTTGATCTGTCATAGAATCCTCCAATGGGGTGCCCGCATGGGCACCCCTTCTGTCAATTATCGTATCCGTCCTATCGCTCGCCCGGGCCATACGCGGAACAGCAGCTTGCCAACCACCTGGTCGCCGTCCACGCTGCCCACAGCGCTGTTGCGGGAATCTACAGATCCCTCTCTGTCATCGCCGATCACGAACATACGGTTCTCCGGCACCTGATAGGGCATAGTGATATTGCACTGTCCCAGGGCCAGCCGCTTTACATAGGGCTCCGTGAGCACCTCTCCGTTCACCGACACGGTGCCGTCCTCCGCGATGGACACCTGATCTCCCTCCAGGGCGATCACGCGCTTCACCAGGATCTTGTTATTATAATAGAATGCGATCACATCCCCGCGGGAAAAATTTTCGCTCTTCACGCAGACCACTACATCCCCTGCAGAAAGGCTCGGTTCCATGGAAGAACCATAGATCTGCAGCACCGGCATCCACAGCGTCGCCACCAGCACGGCGCCGGCGGCTACCACGATCAGCACAAAGATCGTATTCTGCAGCACCGAGCGGAAACGGCTGCGGTACCGCTCGCGCTCCAGCTCTCCCTCCAGCGTCTCTACGGCCGGGGTGCTGTGGGCCTGTTCCTCTTCTTCTACCAACTGTTCCAGCTGCTCTTTATTCATAGGTCATATCCTCCTATGCTAAAGAGTCCTGGTCCGCCGGTTTCTTCGCAGGTTCCTCGGCCGGCTCCGGATCTGCCCACATATACTCCGGGACCCCCGCCATTCTTCCCAGCTGGCGCATGATCACCTTCAGGGAACCGGTCCTTTCCAGATCAGCCTTGCAGCGGGCCAGTTCCTCCGTCAGTCTCTCGTTTTCCTGGCGAAGCCGCTCCGCTTCCTTGGTCTCATCTATCAACATCTCCAGCAGCTCTGTGCGGGAAAGCTTCTTTGCCTCCTCTTCCGGTGTACTGGCTTTTTTTGCAAAGGGAAATGCCATTGTTCTGTCCTCCATTAAATATATGTATTCCTTCCGCCCCCCGCGAAAAGTTGTTTAGTGAATGCGGCTGATCTGCGTAAGCGGCCACAGACGCGCGGTGATCTTTCCGACGATCTGTTCCTCCGTGACACAGCCAACGGCCGTGTTGCGGGAATCTACGGAAACGCTCCGGTGATCCCCCAGCACGAAGTAACGGTTCTCCGGCACCTGATACGGCAGCGGGATATTGCAGTCGCCGAATGCCTTTTCCGTGACATAAGGCTCGTCCATCAGCACGCCGTTCAGATAAACATTGCCTTCTTCATCAATATCGATCCAGTCTCCCGGCAGCCCGATCAGCCGCTTTACCAGGATCTCATTATTGTAGTAGAAGGCCACCACATCGCCCGGCACCATGTCCCGGGCTTTTACAGACAGCACAATATCTCCCGCCTCCAGGGTGGGAGTCATAGACGTACCGTAGATCTGCAGCACCGGCATCCACAGAATGGCCACCAGTACCGCCACCGCCGCCACAGTCAGCAGGGTAAAGCCCATGCGCCTTGCCGTGCGGACACGCCTGCGGTTCTTATATTCCTGCTCCAGTTCGTGTTCCAGATCCGCCAGCTCCGGCCCATGTCCCTCTGCGGTATGGGTCTTCCGGGAATCCAGCTTTTCTTCCATCATGCCAGCAACTCCTTCAATGCATCTCTTTTTTCTCTGATCTGCGCCAGCAGCGGGCCGTAATCCGTCTGCGTGCGGGCACGCAGCAGCTCTGTGATCTCGCTGACCGGGTTATACAGCGGCGTCAGGGACAGGTTTCCCAGCACACCCTTTAAGGCATGAGCTGCCTCAAAACCGGCATCCAGATCTCCCGCCGCCAGTGCCTGCTCCAGCTTATCAAAGCCCTGCTCCTGCTGCAGCATGCCCACCAGGCGAAGATAAAAATCTTCCTTATTGAAGCAGCGGGCGAGGCCTTCGTCAACATTGGCACCATACTCTCTTAAACTGTCGATCGTAAGCATTTTCCTTTTCCTTTCTATACTCAATGAAATACACGCGGCATCAGCTTTCGCCCCATGTAACTTCTTCGCTCTCATTTTCCGCGCCCACGGAATCCAGGGCATTTTCCACCAGCTTGATCATCTCCCAGATTGAGCGGAAATAGACGGTCTTGTCTTCCTCGATCCAGGTAATGCGTCCCTGCCAACTGGAATTCTGACGGTGCTGTACCCGTACCACAAAACTCCCCAGTTCTCCGCGGTGTCTTAAGACTTCCTCATCTGCCATGATCTTCTTCTTCTCCTGTCTGTGCTGTGGTTCGTTCCCGGTTTTTTCGAAGGTTCGAAATGTAGTCGAAGGAAACGGGAACTGTATGTCATCGAAAAACTGTTCCATTCTCTGGACCATCTGATCCCAGTTGGAAAACGATATTCCGTCTTCTCTGTATCCGTGCCAGAATGTCCCCGATATATGATTCGGTGCATAAGAATCAACGCATAAGACCACACCGTTCGGTGTGCCGAGATAGCATTGTGATCCCATAAGCTTTCTCCTTTCCTGGCCTCGCCGCCGGTTCTGTTGCTGACTGCTTTGCACTTTGGTGATCCTGTGTCACACTACCCTTCCCTGCGGCCCTCCGGCCCGGTGGGAAGCGGCATATCCGGCTCACAGATCACCGAATTCACGTGATATTTTACGCCGGTGCGCTGCCTGCCTATAATAAAGTGATAGTTGATTCTCTTCTGCACCACCTTGCAGTTTTCCAGGGTGGTATTCACCAGCAGCACCAGGTACTGCCCCCGCCCGTAGCGGGTGATGGTATCGTTCCGGCGAACGGAAGCGTGTATGGCTTCCCCCAGCCGCGCCGAAAGTTCTTCCAGGGCTGCGCCCTCACGCATGGGATTTCCCTTGCTGTCCACCACCGTGCAGAGCATCAGGAAAACGGACTGGCCGCTGCGCTCCAGCAGGCGGGAGATCATGCGGTAGATGCCCCGGAACACCGGGTAAGATACCACATATCCACCGGGCGGTGAGCTTTCCTCCGTCAGATCCATCTGTATGTCATCCAGGATAGCATACTGATGATCCATCCGGTCGCCCAGTTCCTCCAGCATCTGCATCAGTCGGGGCGACGGCTTCAATCCTTCCTCCCGGAAGTAGAGCTCCACCGTATCCTCGTACAGGCGGCAGGCATCATCATAGCGGCCCATGGATACCATGGCCTCCATGGTGACCAGCTCCCAGTTTTCCAGCGGATGCAGGCTGGCCGCGTAATTCCCCAGGGACTCCATGTGGAAGTAATCGTGCGTCTCCCGCAGCAGCTCCACCGTCCGATCCATACAGGTAAAGAACATCTCCCGGTACTTGCGCGCCTCTTTGGCGATCCATATCACGCCGATCTGGCTGGCCAGGAACTCTCCCGTATAGCAGTGGCAGGCATCCAGGTACAGGTCCTTCTTCCGGGCCGGATCTGTCTCCGCCTCGGCTTCGGCCATGATGCGCTCCATCTCGTGGGCGTCCTCCACCACCGGGATTTCCTTGGTCCAGCTGTAGATGCCCTTGTCCCGGACAATATATTCCACATCCGGAAGCCCGTATTTCTTCAGCCGTTTCTTGGCGTTGTAGATGACCGAGCGAAGGGCGTGATGGATATCCTCTATGTCCCTGTCCTCAAAAAGCGCCCTCTCCAGCATGCTTTTTGTGACGCCCGTGTCCCGGTGATGCAGCAGCAGCTCCATCAGGCAGATGAACTGCGACTCCATGGATTTGGCTTCTCCGCCCAGGGCTTTTCCCTTCCAGACCATGGAGAATTTTCCAAACATCTTTACGTGTAAAATATTATCATCTTCGGCAAATTCTGCCATATCTGCTACCCCCCTGTCAGCTCGCAGAAAGCCCTAAACGCCTAAGCGTTTGCTCATGACCTCGTAGTGCACGCAGGATACCAGCGCAGTCTCCTTTGTGATCTTCCCTTCGCGCACCAGGCGCAGAAGGCTGCCATCCATGGTACACATGCCCTCGGACGCCCCAGCCTGCATGGCGGAATCCAGCTGATGAAGCTTGTCTTCCCGGATCATGTTCTGGATAGCCGTGGTGGTCTTCATGATTTCGAATACTGCCGTCTGCCCGCCGTCCGTGGTGGGGACGAGCTGCTGGCAGACCACGCCTTTTAAGATCTGTGCCAGCTGAATCTTGACCTGCTGCTGCTGGTTGGCCGGGAATACATCTAATATGCGGTTGATGGTATTCGCGGCACTGCTTGTGTGCAGCGTGGAAAACAGCAGCACGCCGGTCTCCGCCGCGGTGATGGCCGCGG
>CAMNFR010000031.1 GCA_946537305.1 uncultured Lachnospiraceae bacterium
CTCCGGGAAGGTTAAACTCATACTTCTTCCCGTCCACTTCCCAGTGGAAATCCACCGTATACACAATAGCATATATACTAAATGTATCCGCCTCAAAGGTGATGCGGGTACCTTCGGCCTCGGATTCCACAACATCCGCGCTGCCATCTTTTCCCATATGTACTACGGTAGCATCCTCGCTTCGCTGCACGCTCTTGGGCCTCAGGCTGACCTGGATGGGCTTTGTCGGCTGTATTTCTTCTCCTTCGGCATTACGGAAGGTGATATCCACTGCTTCCACCTTGCGAATGGAACCTTCCACCACCTCTTCCGCGGCAGTTCTAATTTCCGCAGTATCCGCAGATTTTACCTCCATGGTCGCACCGACCGGGAAGGCTCCTTCCTCTGCCGTTACATTTACCATCACGTTTGTGGAGCTATCCGTAAAGGTGACAGCGGGCATAGTGGTGTTCTCTTCGTTTAAAGCTTTATTATCCGTTTTAACACATGTAACCGCGTAAAACGAAATCACTTCTGTCTTAAAGGTGATCTTTTCCACCTTTCCGTCTTTGTCTTCTTTCCCGTCTTTCCCCTCTTCTCGTTTTACCTCCACAGGCAGTACCACAGGCTCTTCTTTTTGTACGTCAAAAAGAACGGCTTTCATGGCCGCCCCTTCTTCTAATTTTACGGGCTTTTTGTATTCGATGGTCACTTCCATAGGCTTCTCTGCTTTTACGGACTGTCCGTTATGGGTGAGGAGCAGATTGAGGAAACGGGTGTTATAGATCTCCGCGTTCTCGCCCATGCTCTTCTTGATGGCAAAATCGGTGCCCTGCATGTAACCATCGTAATATTCTTTATTTACATAATCATAAGCGGCGGGCTCCTTACGCTCCTCCGCCAGCAGCTCTGTCAGGGTCAGTTCCGCGTCTTCCGGAATACCCGCATCCTTGCCCCAGGAAACAGTAATAGTAGAGTCCTCTGTCTTAAAAGAGGCCTTTCTGGCGCTTTCTTTCTCAGCCTCTGCCTTTGTTTCCGCCTCGTCCGAATCTGTCTCTGCAGATGTTCCACGGGTCTCCGGTTCGCTGTCTGCGGACGTTGTCGCGGCCGAATCGGCCTTCGTGTCGTCTGTTTCCAGCTCCTCTTCCGCTGTCGCCTTTGACGTCTCCTGCGGCTGCTCTTCCGCTGTTCCCTCTGACGTCTCCCGCGACTCTTCTTCATCCTCAGGTTCCACAACTGCATCCGCTGTCTCCCGGATATCCTCCGCAGAAGCATCCATCATGACGGCAGGATCTGTGGCCGCTGTGTCTTTATCCAAGGTGATGGCCGGCAGTACCAATGCGTACGTTGTAACAAAAACCACCACCATCGCCAGAGACACCAAAGCGCGCCGCAGCTTCCTCGCACGATGATGATCTCTCAGATATTCTCTTATTTTTCGGAGTAAATATTCCATGTTATCTATCCCTTCGTCTTCGCATGTAGAAATTTGACTCTTTTAACCGTCGATTCTATTTATTCTAGCATATTTCACTTATAGAATTCAAGAATTATTTCGCGTTTTGTCGTCCATTATTTAGATTGGTGAATCAAAAAACAGTACCCTGCCTCCCACGGAAATCATTCCACGGGAGGAAGGGTACTGCCCTATTCAAACAACCTATTTGCAAACAAATTCGCATCCTACCGGAAGCTTTTCACCCAATTCAGCAGGGAATCCCGGTAGACATTCTCTGCCACTTCTTTTTTCATTCGGTCTGTGACCGGGCCGTTGGACGCCAGTTTGGCAAGGATCTCCGCCTGAAGCTCCTCGATTGTCATCTCCTCATACGGAGTTCCCGACGCTGCTCTGTGCGGTGTCTCGTCAGAAACACGGGGGGCTGCCTGTATCTGTGCAGAGTCATTCCACCCGGCACCAAAGTCAAAATTCTCCTCATACTGCTGTCCGCCATCAGCGGGAATCCAGATCTCTCCGCCCGCCGGCTCCAGTTCGATGTGAAGAATCCCTCCATCGGAGTGAATGCGCCGACCGGAAAGCGCGCCGATGTAGTCACCGGATCCCGGGACATCCAGCCGGACTGCCGCATTTTCGTTGTTCACGGTGATGATCCGGTCGCCTCTGGCAAAGGCATACTGTCCGGTAGTCAGCTTCAGTTCCCGATACTCCCCGTACCAGAGCGCCGGTTCCTGCTGATGGATTGCCCCCAGCCTGGTGATCAGACGCAAACACGGATTGTCTCCAGCCTGCAATGCTGCCAGATCCAGTTCCGGGCGCAGGGACGCATCAGAGCCCCACTCCTTCCGGCCCTCGATCCCGAATTCCGATCCGTAGTAGATGGAGGGGATTCCCGGCAGTGTATACAGCAGGATGTGGACCGGCAGGTAGTGCCGCTTGTCGGAAAGCTTGGTGAAAATGCGCTCGACATCGTGATTGTCCACAAAGCTGTACAGTCGGACATCCCGCCCGAGCCCCATATCCATCTGGCGCTTGACGGTGTGGGCGATCTCGAAATAATTGTGGTCATTATGTGCGGAATACAGTGCCTTGTGCAGATGATAATTCGTCACAGAATGCAGGGTCCGCTCATTGACCCACCGTGAATAATCCCCGTGGATGACTTCTCCCATGAGCCAGAAATCCGGCTTGCACTCTTCCGTCACCGACCGTAGACTTCGCATAAAATCAAAATCGAGAACATCCGCCGCGTCCAGCCGCAGCCCGTCGATGTCGAATTCACGGATCCAGAACCGCACGCTGTCAAGAAGATAATCCCGCACCTCCGGATTTTGCAGGTTCAGCTTTGCCAGCAGATCATATCCGCCCCAGGTCTCATAAGAAAAACCGTCGCCGAAGGAGTTGTTTCCCCAGAAATTTACACCGCGGTACCAGTCCCGGTACCGGCTGTTCTCCCGGTATGTCCGGATATCCTTAAACGCAAAGAAATCTCTTCCGGTGTGATTGAACACGCCATCCAGGATCACACGGATCCCCTTTTGGTGACAGTAGGCAACCAAATCCTTCAGATCCTCGTTGGTTCCAAGACGCGAATCCAATTTCCGGTAATCTGTCGTCTCATATCCATGCCCCACCGACTCAAACAGCGGGCCGATGTACAGTCCGCCGCAGCCGATCTCGCGGATATGATCCACCCAGGGGATCAGTTTTTTCAGCCGATGGACAGGCTCCCCATAAGAATTGACCGCCGGTGCCCCGCAGAGCCCCAGCGGATAAATGTGGTAAAAACAAGTTTCATCGTACCAAGCCATTTTTACATATCGCCTCTCTTTCTGTCAAATTAACTTATAGTACACTTCATCTGTAGAATTCAAGCCATTTTGAAAAAATTTACCCAAATGGGATCATTTGTATAGATTCCGGCTGTTCGTCCGGGTTCCTGTAGGTTGATTGCAATCAACAACTGAATATGCTATAGTGAAATGCAGATTGCGACCACATCTATCAAAAAACGCACCAGATATTATCATTCACAGCTCGATATGGATCTTCTGAAGACTGGTCACTCCTATGAAGAACTCCCTGAAACCTATGTCATTTTCATCTGTGATTATGATCCGTTTGGGGATGGTAAATACTGCTATACGGTACAACAGATGCTGAAAGAAAACGGCACTAATTACGACGATGTATACGTCCGGAAGTTGCAGACCACGGTGGCGGAAGTAAAGAATAACCGTGAAATGGAGGATAAGTATATGCTTTTCGAGGATATGCTAAATGCTGAACGACGAGAAGGACACAAGGAAGGGCTCAAAGAAGGTTCACGGCAGGCCCAACAGGATTCTATCCTGCTTCTTTTGGCTCAGAAAGGAGAGATTCCGGTCAAACTTGAAGATATAATACGTGCTACGGAAAACACAGAACAGCTGAAGCGCTATCTTCTTCTGGCA
Organism: uncultured Lachnospiraceae bacterium; assembly: GCA_946537305.1. Classification (GTDB taxonomy): domain Bacteria; phylum Bacillota; class Clostridia; order Lachnospirales; family Lachnospiraceae; genus UBA3305. Next base: position 3,889 of record CAMNFR010000031.1, read on the forward strand.
AGCCAGGCAGAATCTGTCTCGGATTTCGAATCACATTTATAAGGAAATAACTTACTTTACAGGGGGATTTCGGGGGAGCTTTCTGTCCGTAAATGCCCCGACAGTATAAGGCAATCCCTCTTCATCCATGACTTTCAGGAAAGCTTACTGCTATCTGCTGTAGTCACTTTGGGTCATCTTAGTTATCTTTTGGTAATTTGGGGAAACGTGCAAATTCCAGGCTTTCGCAAGACTTTACAACCCGGAAATATTTCATATTATAAGCTTCCGGGCTGCTTTCCGGGGAATGTGGGCAAATGTGAAGCCTTGCGGAGATTTTACAACCCAGGCAAGCGCTGATATGAAGCCTGAATATAGTGGATTTGGGTTGTAAATACCCAGGCAGCTCATGATTTTGCCCAGGCAGCCAGAGATGATTAACATTTTTTAAGATTTCATAGGGTATCTCAGAATTCACGGGTTGTAATTGTCTCAGAACCTCCTGTATTTGAACAACAACGCAGGAATTGCAAACGGATCAGCGACGGACAGCAAATTGTCCGCAGATAAACAGCAAATTGTCCGCAGATAGGCTGCAGAAAGGCTGCAGAAAGAAGCGGCTCTATCGACCACAGAAAAAACGGCTGAGGAAAACGATTTCTCGTTTTTCTCAGCCGTCTTGAATTCATACCGCACTTCATACGCTGCTTCATATGCTGCTCTATATGCTGCTTTATACGCTGCTTTACATGCTGCTTTATATGCTGCTTTATACGCTGCTTTATATGCTGCATCATATGCTGTGTCATGCGTTACATCGTATGCGGATGCCTGTTTATCTCTTGCCCTTGTCGTACGCTTCACCGGCGGCTTTAGGCGGATGATTTCTCTTGGAGAAGAACATCAGCAGCACGAGGGTGAGGATGTACGGGATCATCATGAAGAGGTCGTTGTAGATGGATGCAAGGCCCATGCGCAGGCAGAGCTGGTTGCCGCCGGCCTTGGCCAGGCCGAAGAACAGGCACACGAAGAACGTGGGAATGATGTTCCAGTTGCCGAAGATCATGGCAGCGATGGCCAGGTAGCCGTAGCCCAGGTAGATGCTGGGGGAGAACATGGACAGCACGGAGTAGGCAAAGCACATGCCGCCGAAGCCGGACAGGCCGCCGGAAATCATCACGGAGATGAACCGGGTCTTTGCCACGTCGCCGCCGGCCGCGTCCACCGCCTGAGGGTTTTCACCGCAGGCCCGCAGCCGCATACCAAATTTAGACTTATACATCAGGTACCACAGGAATACCGCCATAATCAGAATGATGACCTCGAAGGGGTATACATTGGTGAAGATGGCCCCGATGACGGGGATGGCGGAGATTCCGGGCACGGAGAACCGGCTGGATACGCCCAGCATGAATTTGTTGGAGGCGTTTCCGTACAGCACACCGGAAATCTGCGAGGTCAGGAAGGTGGTCAGGGCGACCGCCAGAATGTTGATGACCACGCCGCTGATGACCTGATCGGCCCGGAACTTGATGCACAGCAGGGCGTGCAGGATGGCGTAGATGGCACCGCCTATAAAGGCTGTGATCATTGCCAGATACAAGATGGTCTGCCCTCCCAGACTGGTGTTCAGGGAAAGAAGTGTGGCCAGCACGGCGCCACAGAATGCGCCGAAGCCCTGGAAGCCTTCCACCGCCAGGTTGGTGATGCCGCTCTTTTCGGAATAAATGGCGCCGACCGCCATAATGAACAGCGGAATGCCGAAGGCCAGTCCGTCAATAATCATGTTGTTGATATAACTCATGCGTCGGCACCTCCTTCCTTCTTTTCCGCTTCCTGTCTGGCGCGTTCCTTCGCCTCCGCCGCCTTATAGTCTTCCAGACGGTCCAGATAGCCCTTGGCTACGAACCGGAAGAAACCGCCGCAGGCAGAGAACAGCAGCAGGATACCGGTAATAACAGAAGCAATTTCCTTCGCCACGCCCAGAACAGAGCTCATGTAGTTGCTGCCGTTCTGGAATACGGTGATCAGCATGGAGGCCAGGATGGCGCCAAGCGGGCTGGAGTTGCCCAGCAGCGCCGTTGCGATGGCATCGTACCCCATGCCCGCCAGTGTCTTCGGCAGGATCTGGTTGGTGTAGCCCAGATAGTAAGTCACGCCGGCCAGACCGGCCAGAATACCGGAGATCATCATGGAAAAGATGATCTGCTTTCCTACGTTGATGCCGGCGTAGCGGGCCGCGTTCCGGTTGGAACCGACGGCGCGAAGCTCAAATCCGAAGACCGTCTTTTCGAAGATAAAGTGCACCACGAAGGCCATAACGATGGCAATAATGATGCCTAGCGGGACATTGCAGTAGAAACCGCCGATCAGCACCTTTGTCATGGTCAGTCTGGATGCCGGAGAGATCACTTTCGACGCACGGCTGACTGGATCCACAAATTTCGAGTTGATGAAAAATCCTGTCAGATAGCTGATGATGTAGTTGATCATGATGGTCGAAACGACCTCATGGATATTGAACTTATACTTCAGGAAGCCTACGACCGCACCAAGCGCCGCGCCGACAACGATGCCGACTAGCACCACCAACGGACGTGCAACCCAGGGAGAAAGATCCTTCATGTATCCCACGGTAATGCTGGCAACAAAACCGGACAGGAGCATCTGGCCCGCAATTCCGATATTGAACAGTCCGCACCGATAGGCGAAGATGAAAGCCAGGGCTGCCAGAAGCATGGGCGCCATGACATTCAGAAACTGGAAGAAATCCGACAGCATGCCGCTGCCCGCGCCGTAGCTGGCCTTCATGGCCATGCCGTTGCCGGCCAGAAAGCTGATAAAGGCGGTGCCGGGGTTCTTCCCCAGGATCAGCAGAAAAATACTGGATACGATCAACATCAGTACGATGCAGAACAGCGGTACGGTGAATCCCGACCACTTTTCGTTCGTCAGGAAGCGAGCGAGCGTGGCTTTGAATCCTTTTTCATTCATCTTCTTTTCGTTGTTCACGCTTCCGTCACCCCCATCATATACCGGCCGACATCCTGTGATGTCAGCGTGCCTGCATCCGCGATCTTCAGCAGCTGTCCGTTATAAATAACGCCGATGGTGTCCGCCAGGGACATGACCTCTTCCAGCTCCAGGGAGATCAGCAGGATGGCCGCGCCGCGCTCACGCTCTGCGAGGATCTGCTTGTGGATATTTTCAATCGCACCCATGTCCATGCCGCGGGTCGGCTGCACAAAGATGATCAGCGGGCTGTGCTCTTCGATCTCACGTCCCACGATGGCTTTCTGCTGGTTACCGCCACTCATAGAGCGCATGATGGTCTTGCCTCCCTGACCGCTGCGGATATCGTACTCGTCGATCAGGCGGGACGCATAATCCTCCGAGACGGAAAAATTAAAAATGCCCTTCTTGGAAAAAGGTTCCTTGTAGTAACGGCGAATCGCCAGATTGTCCCGCAGGCTGAAATCCTGGAAGACACCAAAGGTCTGACGGTCCTCCGGAATGTAGCTAATGCCCGTCTCCGTGCGCTTACGAATAGTGGAATACGTGATATCCTGCCCCAGGAGCGTCACGGTGCCTTCCGCAATGTCATCCAGGCCGGTGATGGCATCCGCCAGTTCAACCTGGCCGTTGCCGGATACGCCGGCGATGGCGAAGATCTCACCCGCGCGGATATCAAAGGAGACTCCTTTGACGACTTCCACCTTATCCTCATCACGCACCTTCAGATCCCGTACGGAGAGGACGGTGTCGCCGAATTTCGGAGCAGTCTTCGTAGTCTTCAGTTCCACGTTGCGGCCCACCATCAGGTTGGCCATCTCCTGTGTAGAGGTGGTCTTCACATCCAACACATCTACCAGCGCACCGCGGCGAAGAATGGCGCAGCGATCAGCGATCTTCTTGATCTCCTCGATCTTATGGGTGATCAGCAGGATGGTCTTGCCGCCCCGACGCAGCTCCTCCATGATCTTCAGAAGGTATTCCACCTCCTGCGGCGTCAGAATGGACGTCGGCTCATCAAAGATCAGAATTTCCGCTTCGCGGTAGAGCATCTTCATGATCTCGCAGCGCTGACGGATAGATACGTTGATATCCGAGATCTTATCCGTGGGGTTCACCTCCAGGCCGTACTGCTTGGAGAGCGTGCGGATCTTCTCGTTGGCCTCTTTCATATCCACATAAGGGATAAAGCCCAAGGCCTTTTTGATGGGCTCGATGCCCAGGACGATGTTCTCGCCCACAGTGTAGTTGTCCACCAGCTTGAAGTGCTGGTGCACCATGCCGATATTCTTGGCGGATGCTTCCGACGGAGATTTGAATTCCACCTTTTCTCCGCGCACATAGATCTCGCCGTGGTCCGGCTCGTACAGTCCGTACAGCATACTCATCAGCGTGGATTTTCCGGCGCCGTTCTCTCCGAGCAGCGCGTAGATTTCACCCTTCCTCACCTGGATCGTCACATCGTCATTGGCAATGATCCCGGGGAAACGCTTGGTGATATGCCGCATCTCTACGATATATTCTTCTTTCTTTTCTCCCATATTCGTTTCCTCTGTGCAGACCCGGCAGGCGAACCTGTCTGTTTTCCCACCGAATCCGGAGAAGGCCTGCCATGCCTTCGCACGGCAGGCCTCCCTGTCACTTATATTTACTTATCTTATTCCAGTCCCGGGAAGTTGTCCGGCAGATAGCCGTTGAAGTTCGAAGGAGGAACGATCTCGCCGGATTTTACCAGCTCATAAGCCTCGTTCATCGCAGCAAGGGCTTCCTCGGAGAGCTGCTGACGGCCCTCGGCGGAAACAAAACCGGTGGAATCGGTGCTGGCGCCCAGAAGGTCGTCCGCGCCCTTGAAGGAACCATCATAGATGGCGTTCAGCTGCTTGGTGATGTTGACATCCATGACCTTCAGAACGGAGGTAAGGATGATGTTGGAATCGCCGTTGGCGCCGTCATCGTACTGGTCTACGTCGCAGCCGATGGCATAGGCATTGCCGGCTTCCTTGATGGCGGTGAAGCAGCCGTTGCCGGCGGTACCCGCTGCAGGGAAGATCACATCTACGCCTTCATTCAGCAGAGCCTGTGCAACCACTTTGCCCTGTGCCTGATCGGCGAAATCGCCAATATAGTTGCCGCCGATGGAGGTGCCAAGGCCCTCTACCGGAACTGCAGCTTCACCCGCATAGGAAGGGATCTCCACATACTCTGCGCTGGTGCCGCACTTTGCATTGGCATAGTTCACGCCGGCCATGAAGCCGAACTGATAGTTAACATTGGACGGGAAAGCGATGCCGTTCACGACCGCGACCTTGCCGGTCTTGGTGGAAAGGGCAGCTGCCATACCGGCGAAGAAACCAGACTCCTGCTCCTGGAATTTCATGGTATAGGCATTCGGAAGACCCGTTACAGCATTTCCCTCGGAATCCGTGATGGTTTCATCTATTACGATAAAGTACTTGTCCGGGTTCGCCTGAACAATCTCAGCAATAGGGGAGAAGTTGTAGCCAGGAAGCACGAAAACGTCATAGTCTCCCACCAGGGAACCAACCGTCTCGATGACCTTGGACAGATCCGCTTCCTTGACGTCGGTCACGGAGCAGTCCGGATGGTCAGCTACAAATGCCTTGATGCCCTCATAGCAGTTCTGGTTGAAAGAACCGTCATCCACGCCGGAGGTGGTGACGATGCAGACCTTCAGGCCAGCGCCTTCGGTAGCTTCCGCCGCCGCAGCTTCGGTCTCGCCGCCTTCTGCAGGTTCTGCCGCAGCTTCGGTCTCGGCTGCCGCTGTTGTCTCAGTGCTGACGGGATTGCCGCCGCAGGCTGCCAAGCTCATGATCATGACAAAGGTCAGGATCAGGCTGATCAAACCAAGTGTTTTCTTTTTCATGATATCCTCCTATCATAAATGAATTTCAGGGGAGAAAAGATCCCCGGATACGCAGGTATTGTAGCACAGTTTTACGCATTAATAAAGTCTTTTTTGACTAGTCACCGATATTATTCTCTCTTTTCCAAAAACGATCGGGTTGTCAGATTTCCGAGCGCACGGCGCACTTTAAGGCGACTTCCATCATTTCATGGAAACTATCCTGACGCTCCGCGGCAGAAAGAGCTTCCCCGGTGAAAATATGATCGGAGATGGTGAAGAGGGCCAGGGCCTTCTTGTGCAGGGACATGGCGGTCAGGTACAGGGCAGCGGATTCCATTTCCACGGCCAGATGTCCCAGATCGCGAGCTTTCTGGTTGATTTCCTTGTCGGGATGATAGAAATAGTCAGATGTATAAACGGTGCCCACATGGGTGCGGACCTTCATCTCCTCCGCAGCCTTCACGGCTTCCTTCAGCATGCCGTAGGTAGCGGTGGGAGCCACGATGCCCGGCAGGTTGTAGGCAGTGCCCATGGCAGAGTTGGTAGATGCAGCCATGGCGATCACCACGTCGCGCACGTGAACATCATCCTGGATGGCCCCGGCGGAACCGATGCGGATGATGGCTTCCACGCCGAAGAACTGGAACAGCTCGTATGCGTACAGGGTGAAGGACGGCATACCCATGCCGGAACCCATCACGGATACTTCCTTGCCTTCAAAGGTGCCGGTGTAGCCCAGCATGTTGCGCACGTCGTTAAAGAGCACCGGGTTCTCCAGATAATGCTCCGCCACATACTTGGCGCGCAGCGGATCGCCCGGCATCAGAACAATTTTAGCAACATGCGTACCTTCCTTCAGCTGAATGCTGGCAGACGGGGAACTCTGTGTCATAAATATTTCCTCCTTATTCAAAAAGTTTCTTCAGGTTAACATCGAACGGCGGGTATACGATGCCCCGGTCGGTGACGATGGCGGTCAGCAGCTCGTGGTCGGTGACATCGAAGGCGGGATTGTAGCACTTGACCTCCGGCAGCGCCATGGGCTCCTTGTACCACATGTTCTTGATCTCCTCCGGGTCGCGCTGCTCAATTTTGATGTCCGCGCCGGTGGGGCAGTTCATGTCGATGGTGGAGGTCGGCCCTAAGGTGTAGAAGGGGATGCCGTAGTGCTTGGCCAGGATGGCTACGCCGGAGGTACCGATCTTGTTGGCGAAATCTCCGTTAGCGGCGATGCGGTCGCAGCCCACAAAGCAAGCCTGCACCCAGCCGTTCTTCATGACCAGGCTGGCCATGTTGTCGCAGATAAGGGTGACATCCACACCGGCCTTTTCCAGCTCGTAGGAGGTCAGCCGGGCGCCCTGCAGCAGCGGGCGGGTCTCGTCGGAGAACACGTGGAAGTTGATTCCCCGCTCCTTGCCCAGCAGCATAGGGCCGATGGCCGTACCGTATTTGGAGGTGGCCAGCGGACCGGCATTGCAGTGAGTCAGGATACCGTCCCCGTCCTTTACCAGGGAGAGGCCGTACTCCGAGATGCGGTAGCACATCTCTATATCCTCGTTGTGGATGGCGATGCACTCATCGTGCAGCAGTTCCACCACTTCCGGCACGGTCTTTTCTGTGTTCGCATCCAGCAGTGCCAGCATTCTCTTCACGGCCCAGCTTAAATTAACGGCTGTCGGGCGGGAAGAAATCAGATACTCTCCGTCCTTATGCATGGATTCCTGAAAATCCGCCATGGGAAGTTCTGCCTTCTGCCGGGCCAGCACATACATGCCGTATCCCGCGCAGATGCCAATGGCGGGAGCCCCGCGCACCGCCAGTACTTTTATAGCGTCATAAATTTCCTGCGCCGTCCCCAGTTCCAGGGTCACGGTGCGGTTGGGGAGCTGTGTCTGATCGATAATAACAACACGGCTCTCATCCTCCGAAAGATGAGCGCTGCCCATCATCCGGTCATCCTGAGTGATGATCATTTCTATCTATTATCTCCTTTCATTATGTCATGACCAATCTGCTGCTTTCACCTGAATGCCGCATAAGCTATCTTGTTCCGGATTTCCTCTGATCCTGCTCCGCCAGGATATGCAGGGCTTCCGCGCCGACCCGGCAGGCTCTTGCTTCGGCTTCCGGGTCTTCCAGCCACTCGCCGGTGATGCGGTGAGCGACCACCACGGCACACATGCCCGCGCGCTTGCCAAAGATCCTGGCCATGGTCATGAGGGTGGCAGCTTCCATTTCAAAATTCAGCACACCTGCTGCCTTCAGATCGGCAAATAGTCCGTCCAGATGCGACGGATAATAGCCGCCGACAGTGGGGCGGCACTGGCCGGTAAAGAAGGAAGCAGCGGTGCAGCCGGTGCCGACATGATAACGATACCCCAGCCGCTCACAGGCCTCCACCAGCGCTGCCGTCACGCGGTAGTCCGCCGCCGCCGGGAATTCTTTCATTATATAAAGATCCGAGGTCCCGTCTAAACGCACGCTGGCGTCGTTGATGATGATATCTCCCATCTTGACATCTTCCTGCAGGGTCCCGGTGGTCCCAACGCGGATAAAGGTATCCACGCCGCGCTCGATCAGGTCTGTCAGGTAGATTTCCGTGCTGCCGCCGCCCATGCCGGTGGCGTGCGCACCGATGGGGCTTCCCTTGTAGGTACCCACGGCCGCCCGGTTCCTGCGGGCCAGATCATAGGTCTGCACGTCGGCGTCCCACTGGGCCGCCATCACATCTACCCGGTTCGGGTCCCCGGGAAGCAGGAAATATCTCGGCAGATCCTGCGGAAGATTCTGCTCTACATGACCTTTTTCCGCCGCTGAGCGGGTGTCCTTCGTTTCTTGCATATAATCACGTCTCCTTGATGTTTCTCTTCCTCTTGGCATCAGTTCTCTTTTTAACATTGTTTCTTATTTGTCATTATAATCCTTAGAAAGTCAAAAATCAAGGATGTTATATCCCCTGCATTTTCTCGTTTCTTTTCTGGGGGAGGTATGTTATCATAATAGAGCATTTTAAGCTTAGCAAGAATAAACCGGAGGTCTTTATGCCTGTTTTTGATTTCAGCAGCAACCCTAAGGAAGAATCCGCAGCGCCTGCTTCCGTTACTTATACCATTTTCCGCACGGACCGGCACACGCCGTCGCCGGAGTACCCGATTCTGGTGCTGGATAATTCCGCCTGTCAGTGGCCGCACCATTCCATCGGCATTTTCCTGAATCCTGCCAAGGAAACAGCGTTCGCCTTTGAAGGGCCTGGCGAGAAGCGAAAGGCGGACATCCTTTCCCTGGATGCGCGCTTTGTGCATCTGCTGAAATGGCTGGGGGAGAATCATATTCATGTGCGTCTTTCCGGGGAGAACCGCCCGGAGGGCTATGCGGTCTACCGCATTCGTGAGATGGCCTTCGGCAAGGGGGATAAGCTTTCCGCGGAGGATGGCTTCCTGCAGTTCATGATCGAGCGGCTGCTGGCCAGCGATGCGCCGGCGGAGGAAGCCCTGACGGAGGAAGAGATCGAGGCCGGCGGCGATGACATGAGACTGACCAGCCTGCAGAGTATTACAGATTTTATTACGTGCGCGGGCGGCACCCTGCCGGATGAGATCCGCCTGTGGGCGCGCCGGAATCTGGCCGTGGCCCGCTCCCACGAGGTCACGCCCGAAGAGCGGCGCCATGCGCAGCGCGCGCTCTCCATTATGATGAACATCCAGTGGAAGCACGCTACCTTCCCGCCCATCGATCCCCAGGAGGCACGGCGCATCCTGGATGAAGAGCTTTACGGCATGGAGCGGGTGAAGCAGCGCATCATAGAGACCATTATCCAGATCAACCGCACGCACACGCTGCCGGCCTACGGGCTGCTGCTGGTAGGCCCTGCGGGCACCGGAAAGTCTCAGGTGGCCTACGCCGTGGCGCACATCCTGAAGCTTCCGTGGACCACGCTGGATATGAGCTCTATCAACGACCCGGAGCAGCTGACCGGCTCCTCCCGTATCTACGCCAACGCAAAGCCCGGTATTATTATGGAAGCCTTTGCCATGGCAGGGGAATCCAACCTGGTCTTTATCATCAACGAGCTGGACAAGGCGGCCTCCGGCAAGGGGAACGGAAACCCCGCCGACGTGCTGCTGACGCTGCTGGATAACCTGGGCTTCACGGACAATTATATTGAGTGCATGATCCCCACTTCCGGCGTGTATCCCATCGCCACGGCGAATGACAAGTCGCAGATCTCTGCGCCGCTGATGTCCCGCTTTGCGGTCATCGAGCTGCCGGACTATACTCCGGAGGAAAAGAAGATCATCTTCTCCCGCTTCGCGCTGCCGAAGGTCCTCTCCCGCATGGGGATGGCGGAGCACGAATGCCGCGTCACCGAAGACGGCCTGGACGCGGTAATCGCCTCCTGCAAGGATACCACCGGCATCCGCGACGTAGAACAGGCCGCAGAACACCTGGCCGCCAACGCACTGTACCAGATTGAGGCGGGCGGCCTGGAAGAAGTTGTATTTAATGCCGCGGCAGTGAATGCGCTGTTGGAGGACTAAGCCCGGAATCCACCTGTTATATGCACTGCTGCAGAGCAGGTACTATTCCTCGCGTTGTGTATACTGCTGCCGAACCAATGTCAGCAGTCACAAACCGACAATGTTCAAAAATGAGCCGTCCCGGCAGATTTACAACCCGGTCGAAGCAACGAAGAAACGCTTTCAGCCCGGAAATCTTTCAGAATGAGCAATTTCTGATGTTCTGAAAATGATTACAACCCAAAATGAGCCGTAAGACCTTAATCCCGGAGCTCATTTTGGGTTGTAATACTTCTGGCAGGGCATCGTTTTGCACATTCAGCCCCAATATGCCTTCTCAGTGAGAGAAATCGTAATATCTGTGGGTTGTAATTCCTTCCCAAGCATCTAAATTTGACCACAGGTTCAGCCCAGTACAACCAAGCATAATCAGGCGCAATGATTACCGCGCCTGACATGCCCACACCTGCACCTCGTACGGGCGTAGAGCGCCGGGGAGGGCGTCCCCGGGGTAGTTGTCCAGCAGAAGCTGCATGTTTTCACCCTGCCATTCCTTCGGCAGGGTATATTTCTGGATGCGTCTCTTAAAGCCGCAGACAATGAGGATTCGCTTCCCCTGGTATTCCCGCTCGTACATGTAGATGTGGCGGTGTCGGGGCATGTATTCGCGATAGCTGCCCCACAGCAGCACATCGTTTTCCTTGCGGAGCTTCAGGCAGGCGCGGTAGAAGTTCAGGATGCTTTCCGGGTCCTTCTCTTCCGCTTCCACGTTGATCTTGCGGTAGTTGGGGTTCAGGGAGAACCAGGGTTCCGCCGTGGAGAAGCCGGCATGTTTGCCGCCGGTCCACTGTACGGGCGTGCGGGCGGAATCGCGGCTGGAAAGGTGCACGCGCCGCATGCGCTTTTCATGGGAATCCCGCTGGTGAAAGCTGTGGTAGAAATTGATGGAGGCGACATCCAGGTATTCTTCGATGGTGTGCAGGCGGATGTTGGTCATGCCGATTTCCTGCCCCTGATAGATGAAGGGCGTCCCCTGCTGAAACAGGTAACAGGCCGCCAGCATCTTTCCGGATTCCTTCCAGTATTTCAGGCTTCCGTAGCGGTTGATGATGCGCGGATGATCATGATTTTCCAGATAGAGGGCGTTCCACGCCTTCCCCGATAACCGGGTCTGCCACTTGCGGCAGGCCCGTTTGTATTTGGTCAGCCAGAAGCGGTGATGGACATATTCTGTCAGAATACAGTCCGCCATCATGGTATCGAACTGGATCATCAGATCCAGCACGCGGTCCTTTCCGCTGATATACTGGAGGGCCGTCTTCACCGGCGTAAAGGGCGCCTCGCCGATCTGGATGGCGCCGTATTCCTGCGCCACCTCCCGGAACTCCCGCAGATACTTCATCAGGTTCGGGCCGTCTTTATAATAAGGAAGCCCGTTGATGGCCGGCAGGAAGGAAAGGCCGTCCGGCAGGTCCTCATGCTTGGAAATGTAGGTGATGACATCCTCCCGGAAGCCGTCCACGCCCATTTCCAGCCAGAACCGCATAATGGATTTGACCTCCTCCCGCACGCGGGGGTTATCCATGTTCAGGTCGGGCTGCTTTTTGGCAAAAAGATGCAGATAGTACTGCTGCCGCTGCTCGTTGTATTCCCACGCCAGCCCCTCGAACTGAGAGAACCAGTTGTTGGGCGGATTTTTTCCTTTTTTCGTGTGCTTGGGGTCCCGCCAGATATAGTAATCCCCGTAGGGTCCCTGCGGGTCGCGGCAGCTTTCGATGAACCATGGATGCTCATCCGAGGTGTGATTGATCACCAGGTCCATCAGGACGATCATACCCAGTTCATGCGCGCGGTCCAGCACCTTTTTGAACTGTTCCAGCGTGCCGTAATCCGGATGGATGTTTTTATAATCCGAGATATCGTACCCGTAATCTGCGTTCGGCGAGGGGTAGATGGGCGAAAACCAGATGCCGTCCACCCCCAGTGAATGGATATACTCCAGCTTGTCGTATACCCCGTAAAGATCCCCGATGCCATCCCCGTTTCCGTCGCAGAAGCTGCGGATCCAAATTTGGTAGAGTGACATGCGCCGGAAATCCGGCTGTTCTTTCTTACGAGAATATCTGCTGCTATTCATCATTCGTTCCTTCATTTCTACGTTTCTACAATCAACTACTCGCGCTCATCTTTCCTCGGCAGCCCGTACTCCCGTGCGGTCTTTTCCGCTTGTTCTTCCAGGTAGCTGTCCAGCTTTTGCTCCATCTTCCTGGCGCTCTCGGCCCTGGCGGCCTCCGCCTTCTCCAGCTGTTCCGAGACCTGCTGTCTGGCCTTTTCCACGTGCTGTGAGACCTTTTCCACCTGCTGCGCGGCTTTTTCTACATGGCGGCCGGCTTTTTCCTCCGCCTCCCGCAGGTTTTCCGCCAGCTTATCGAACAGGCGCCCCATGTTCTCTTCCGCCTCCTGCATGTTTTCCATCATGCCGATGGCGGTATCCTTAAAGTCGCCAAAGATCTCCCGCTGGATCTGCCGGCGGCGCTCCTGCTCGCTCATGTTATGCGCGGTCAGGGAGACCAGGTAATCCGTCGGGAGCTTGCGCTTGGCCGGCAGCCTTCCCGCCGCCTTTTCCTCCAGAATCCACTGATAGCGGTCGTACGCATCCGATACGCAGGTCTGCCAGGAAAGATAGATCTCCTCCATGGCGTGCTGTCCCACCTGGTGCATCAGCTCCGGGTTCCCGGACACCTTCTTCAGCAGCGCCGCCATGGACTCCGCCGTCTCCTCAATAATAAAGCCGTTGCGTCCATCGGTGATTCCCTCAGCCGCGCAGGAATCCTTAATCAGGACGCTGGCCAGTCCGCAGGCGGCCGCCTCCCGAACCACCAGCCCGTTGGTATCGAAGGTGGAAGGGAACAGGAATAGATCCGCGCGGGTGTTCCAGGCCCGCAGGACATCCCGGTCATAGACCGGTCCCAGGAACAGACATTTCCCGGGCGTTTTTTCCGTGTCCATCAGATCCCGCTCCGCGGCCATCTTCTCCAGAAGCTCCCGGTCCGGGCCTTTGCCGATGAGCACCATACGGAAATCCACGCCCACATCCGAAAGCATGCGCAGCGCGTCCAAAATCAGCGGAATGCCTTTATAGGTCATCATGCGGCCCACGAACAGGAACACCGGCACGCCCGCCGGAAGGTCCGCCTGCCCGGTCACTTCGGCCACGGTCTCCGGCGCCACCCGGCCGCGGGCAAAGTCCACGCCGTTGTTCACCACGCGGTACTCGCCGGAAAATCCCAGCGCTTTCAGGCTCTCGCCGGCGCCGCGGCTGACCACCCAGATATCATCGCAGGCTTCGATATTGCTGACCATGGCCTTGATGCCCTGTTTGGCCACGGCCTTGACCCGCAGGAAGCGCTCGATGTCGATATCATATTTCGTGTGGTAGGTAAAGATGATGGGGGCTGCGGTCTCCTCCCGCAGTAATCTTGCCACCACCGTGGCGGACGCCGGGCAGTGCGAGTGGATGATATCCGGCGCGAACGCCGCCATCTGCTGCACCGCCTTTCCCGCAAAAGGATTGCCGGTGCGGTAGCCGTTCGTCACAGAAGCCGTGGCAAAGCTCTGATACGGCACCACCGGGTAGGGATAAGCCGTGTAATCCGTATCCGGATAGCGCGGTGTGCCCACCATGACCTCCGCGCCATGATCTGCGCGCAGATAATCCGCATAGTTCATCACCACATTCACCACCCCGTCGATCACGGGCGGGAAGGAATCGTTCAACAGGCAAACCTTCATATATTCAAACCTCACCTATAAAAAATAGCTTTATCGTAAACGTAAGCGACAGTACTGCAAAATACCACAGCACTACATATTATAATGGCAGCGCCCGGGTGTCCGCAGCGCTGCCATTCTATTGCATCAAGTTTATCACCCGTATTCAAGAATCGCTCGCGATTCCTGGCGCGGGATTCGGGTCAGCTTTAGCTGACAAACAACCTTAGGTCATCAATAGATCGTGCAGCCCGTGCGTTTCATTTCTCTCATATGGAATAGCGCCGTATCCGCATCCTGCAGAATATCGCCCTGCGGGTTCTCCCGGTCGGCAAACGCCACGCCCACGCTCAGGGAGATGGGAGGCAGATTATTGGTATCCTCCCGCAGCATCCGGTTCAGCCGCTCCACCTTTTCCGTAATCAGATGGCGCATCGAACTGTTCACGCGGGTGACGATCACCACAAAATCACTGCTGCTGATGCGGCAGATGTAATCGACCGAACGGAAGCTGGCGCGCAGCACCTCCGCCACGCGAAGGACCACTGCGTCCGTCACCTCCTGGCCGTGCATGCGGCGGATGGCCTCAAAATCATCGATATTCGCGATCATCACCGCAATGTGGCTCTGGTTCGCATCCTTCAGGAGGACCTCGTAGGCGCTGTAATTATACAGGCCGGTCAGCGGATCATGCAGCGCGTCGTAGGTGTATTTTTCCGACGTACGCGTCCTCGGCGCGCTCTTCCGGTCCGGGATCACCTGCTCCGTCTGATTCTTCTTGGCCAGCAGGAAAGGCTCAAATTCCTCCGGCGGCACCGGCCGGGAGAAGTAATAGCCCTGCGCCACATCACAGCCGATGGACTTGAGCGCCATCAGCTGTTCCGCCGTCTCCACGCCCTCTGCGATGGTGGGGACCTCCAGGGAATCGGCGATGTCGACCACGACCTCCAGCATGCGCGTGTTCTTGCGGTTCTTAAAGGCGTTCCGCATGAACTGCATATCCAGCTTCAAAGCGTCCACCGGCAGGGTGGACAGCATGTTCAGGGAGGAATAGCCGCTCCCGAAATCATCCATCTCCACGCGGAAGCCGCACTCCCGCAGGCGGTTTACGGTGTCCACGATCTGGCCCGAATCCTGCGTGTAGGCGGACTCGGTGATCTCCAGCAGAAGCTCCGCGGGATCCAGCCCGAACTCCGTCACCAGCGCCTCCAGATTCTTCACCAGCTCCGGATCGAACATATCCACGCGGGACACATTCACGGAGACGGGAACGGAGATGCCCAGGCGGTCCTTCCACTCGACCATCTGCCGGGCGGCCTCCCGCCACACATAGCTGTCCAGCTGTTCGATCAGGCCGTTGTTTTCCAGAAGTGGGATAAAGACCCCGGGGCTGATCATGCCAAGCCTGGGATGTTTCCAGCGCACCAGCGCCTCCGCGCTGCCAAGCACCGGCTCCTGCGGAAGAATATTGTACTTCGGCTGGTAGTAAACCGCGAACTGACGGCCTTCAATGGCCGCGGGGAATTCTTCCAGCAGCTGTTCCGCGAACATCTCCGCTTCATGCAGGGCGTTGTCGTAGATGGCCACGGCCCGGGTAAAGCTGCCGCGCACCGTGTCCGCCGCCATCTTGGCCCGGTCAAAGCGCCGCTCTATATCAATGCTCTTATCCGCCTGCGAATAAACGCCCATGCGCAGCCGCACTCGCGCGTCCACCTTCTCGGAGAGCCGCTCCATCACCTTTTCGTAATCCGACCGGTGCGGGGCATAGACCAGGAAGGTATCCGCCTCCCGGCGGCACACAAGCCCTCCATCCGTATGGGCTTCCTCGGTTAAGGCCTTGGCCACGGCCCGCAGGACATCGTCGCCGTAGGCGCGCCCGTACCGCTCATTGATGATGTGAAAATGGTTGATATTGATCACCGCCGCATCCATGGCGATCTCCTTATGCCGACTGTCCATCCGCTCCGCGTAGCTGTAGAAATATTCGCGGTTATAGAGGCCAGTCAGTTCATCGCGCTCGGTCTTGCTGATGATTTCCTTGTCTTCGGAAAGTTCAATGATCCGGTTGATGCGGGCGATGACCACCGGCGGCGCCGGATAGGGCTTGGGGATAAAGTCCACCGCTCCCTTTTCCAGGCTCTCTACCTCCGCTTCCTTATCGGAGGTCATGACGATCACCGGGATCCGCGCCATGGAAGGCATGCTGCGGACCTCTCGGATAATATCAAAGCCGTGCATGTCCGGCAGGTTCAGATCCAGCAGGATGGTGCTGATGTTCTCTCCGTGCGTGCGGATCTGCTCCATCGCCTCCGCCCCGCTGGCCGCCAGCAGCGTGTCAAAATCTGTCTGCACGATCTGCTCCAGCATCAGCTGGTTGATCAGTTCATCTTCTACGATCAGCACCTGTCGTTTTCTGTTTCCGGAAAAATTTCTGTCGTGGCTATCCATTCTTGTTCCTCTCCTCTAACGAGTGGCGGCCCCCATGGCCTTCAGTGCTTTCTTTTCGGTGTACATGCGGGCGTCGGCCCGTTCAAAAACAGCGTGCATATTGGTATCTTTGCCCGGTTCAAAGTCTGCGTATCCGCCGGATACCACGACCTCCCCGGTGCTTATATGCGCCACAGACATTTCGTGCAGGGTCTGCAGCAGCTTTTCACGGTTTTCGTAATCCTGCCCGGCCAGGAAGACCGCGAACTCATCGCCGCCGATGCGGTAGACCGGACTGTGCCGGAACAGCTTGCAGATCATGTGGCAGGCATTCTTGATCATTTCATCCCCTGCTTTATGTCCCAGCGTATCGTTGACCAGCTTCAGGCCGTTGACATCGCATACGGCCAGGGCAAACGGCCCAGCCTGGCCCCCCGAAATCTCGCCGTCCACATGACTTTCCTTTTCCGTGAAGGCGCGCTTGCTCTTGACGCCCGTCAGCGGGTCGGTGTTGGCCATGTCCCACACGCGGCCCAGCTCGTTCTCGCTCTCTCTGGCCTTCCGGCTCATCAGCGCGTAGTTGTTCACCAGAATGACCAGCGAGGTGGCAAACAGCGCCACCACCACAATGATGCTCCGGGCGCTGATGCGGCGGATGTTCATCATCTGCTGCGCCACGATTTCCGAATGAAGATCGGCAATGCCGTTCTGCTCAAAATAGGCTTCTATGTTGGAAAGTCCTTCATTGGTGGCGCTCATGATGGACTGGTTCATCCACACCAGGGAGACAAACAGGATCAGCGAAAGCAGTGCGATCCACACGATGATAGACTGACCGAAATGCTTTTCCTTATCCCGGCGCAGGACCATGCGAAAGAAAATGAATCCCAGCACGGACCACACCACGAACAGGAAATAGGATTCCGGCGCCATGGAGCCCGCGACGAAAAGATTGGGCACCAACAGATAGACGCCGAAGCAGACCATGATCACCAGGCCCACCAGGCCGCAGCGTTCCTCCAGCCGGTCCTTCCGGGCCCCGGCCAGCTTCATGGTGGCCGCAGAGACAATGCCGTAGATCAGCGTGGCGCCGAGGGTAGTGACATCCACGATCCATCCGATGGCCGTACGTCCCAGGAAAGGAACCACCGAAGACACGATGGCGACTACCAGAATGGCGTGTGCCGGCACACCGTGCCGGTTCAGCGTCCCGAATCTCTTCGGAATCACCTTGTCACGCCCCATGGCGAACAGCAGGCGGCTCAAGGCCGTGATGTTTCCGATAAAGCTTGTCAGGATCAGGCACAACAGCGCCAGGATGAGGATCCATACTCCGTGACTGCCCAGATAATGTCTGGCCGCATAGAAGGCCGGCAGGCCATCCATGCCGGAAAGACTGCCCAGATCCCGGATGTATTCCAGCCAGCTGCCGTACTGCGACGGATAGGCCGTCACCGAAAGCAGCGTGACAAAGATATACAGCAGCGTGGAGGAGACGACGGCCGTCACCAGCACACGGAAGGATTTGTTTTTATGGAAGGTAAATTCCTCTGTCCCGTGGGAGATGATTTCGAAGCCGATAAAGGCCCACGGTGAGATGGCTGCGATCCGGACGATCTGCCGCAGCGGCAGCCCGTTTTCCGGCACATAGGCCGGCGTGAAGGAGAGCCCCTGTCCCCGGCCTGCGATGCCGGCGATAAAGCAGATCGTGATGGCAGCCGTAAAGAATATCGCCATGCCCAACATGCACACGGACATCACTTTTCTCTGATGTATACACAGAAAAGCGACCAGGATGATCGCCGCGATGGACAGCAGCGCCTCCCCAAAGTACACATCGTATCCGAAAAGAGAATACATTCTGCCGATGTGGAACATATCCCCCAGGAAATAGCGGGCAAACAGCGGAAGCGCCGTGGCGTTGGCCCATAGCATGGCCAGGTAGGTCAGGATGAGAAACCAGGCCGCCAGGAAACCATGGTCATAGCCAAAGACCTCCCGCGAGAAGGCATACGCGCCGCCGCATTCCGGGTAGCACTCCATCATATAGGCGTAGTTTTTACTGATGATCAGCATGATGACGGCACCGACCACCATACCCAGCGTGCTGCCAAGCGGCCCCGCCTCCGCCAGATAGGTATTGGCCGTCACCACCAGGGATCCCCAGCCTATGCTCGTGCCCAAGGCAAAGGCCCAGGCGCCGGCCGGGGACAGGCCCGGCTGCAGCTTATACCGCTCTGTTTCCGACATATCGACACCTGCCCTTCCGTAGTATTTCTCAGACTCTCCCTTTGAGATTTCTTCCCAAACGCGCGGTTTTGTTTTTCTGCGCGGTTTTGTTTTTTCTGCGCGGTTTTGTTTTATTATAAGGTATGATTTGTATTTTCTCAAGTAGTAATGCTCGTATGGCAAGAAGAATTCCTCTGCCGGACGGGGCTTCTGGGACATTTGCTGCCCAGGCTATCGGCATTTGGGCAAATGCACTGGCCTATTAGGAGTTTACAACCCAGGCTATCGGCATTTGAGCAAAACGACCGCTCCGCCGGGAATTTACAACCCATGACATTGGGCATTAATCGCCTTACATAGATACTTATCGGGGTTTTGTTCAATACCATTGGATGATTTGATATTTACAACCCAAATCCGGAAGTAAGTTTCGTCTAATCCATTTCTTTTTGGGTTGTAAATGTCTGGTCGGATAAGATATTTGCACATTTTCTCCTATGCGGTTGACAAATATTAATGTGAGCATAGATTTCTGGGTTGTAAACATTCCACGGTAGGATTATTTTGAACACTTCTCTCTTCTGCACCAGAATTCTGATGATAAAACAGTACCCCCGGAATTCCTGTTTTTATTCGGATTTCTACAATAAAAATGAGGACTAAAATCCGGAACGTGGTGTATTGCGAACAAATCTCGCCAGCATAGAAAAAGCCGCCTCACGGCGGCTTGATTTTAATTATAGCAGGCAGGCACTGAATACTTGCCGATACAGCGAACAACTGACACAGCTTGCTTACTGATACATCGGATAGCGGGCGCAGAGTTCGGCCACGCCTTTCCGGATGGTTTCTTTGCTGTTATCGAAGTCCTTGGCGGCCATTGCGATGTACCGCGCGATCTGACGCATGTCGTCTTCGTTCATGCCGCGGGTGGTCACGGCGGCGGTGCCCAGGCGGATACCGCTGGTCACGAAGGGCTTCTGCGGATCGTTGGGAACAGCGTTCTTGTTGGCGGTGATGTAGACATCGTCCAGGCGGTGCTCCAGCTCTTTGCCGGTAACGCCCAGGTTCTGCAGGTCGCAGAGCATCAGGTGATTGTCCGTGCCGCCGGAGACCAGGTTGACATCGTTTTTCATGAGCTCGTCGGCCAGCGCGGCGGCGTTCTTCACGACGCGATGCGCGTAATCCGAAAATTCAGGCTTCAGGGCCTCGCCGAAGCAGACAGCCTTGCCGGCGATGATGTGCTCCAGAGGGCCGCCCTGCATGCCGGGGAAGATGGCTTTGTTGATGGCCTTGCCGTACTCTTCTTTTGCCAGGATCAGACCGCCCCGGGGACCGCGCAGGGTCTTGTGGGTGGTGGTGGTGACCACATCGGCATAGGGCACGGGCGAAGGGTGCGCGCCGCCTGCCACCAGGCCGGCAATGTGCGCCATATCTACCATCATCAGCGCGCCGACGGAATCGCAGATCTCACGGATACGCGCGAAGTCGATGATGCGGGGATACGCGGAGGCACCGGCTACGATCAGCTTGGGCTTCACTTCCTTCGCCTGCTTTTCCATCAGGTCATAGTCGATAAATCCCTGGGCGCTGACGCCGTAGGGCACGAAATGATAGATCTGACCGCTCCAGTTGACGGGTGAACCATGGGTCAGATGGCCGCCTTCGGCCAGGCTCATGCCCATAACGGTATCGCCGGGCTGAATAAGGGCAGCGTAGGCAGCCAGATTAGCCTGAGCACCGGCGTGCGGCTGCACGTTGGCAAATTCTGCACCGAAAAGCTTCTTGGCGCGCTCAATGGCCAGGTTCTCGACCTCGTCCACGCATTCGCATCCGCCGTAATAACGCTTGCCGGGATAACCCTCGGCATATTTGTTGGTCAGTACACTTCCCATGGCGGCCAACACCGCGGGGGAGACCAGGTTTTCGGAAGCGATCAGCTCAATGTTTCTGCGCTGACGGCCCAGTTCCTTTGCCATGGCGGCGCCGACCTCCGGGTCGGCAGCGGATACAAATCCAATGGTATCCATCATCTCACTGTACATATTATTTTTCCCCTTGTATCCCATCTATTCCATGAAACAATATTTCTTTTTGTTTTTCTGCTCGCTGCGATCCCCCGCCGGACCGAGCCGCATTAATATGCCTTGCCCCAGTAAACCAGCTTCTTCGCAGGCTTGCCGCAGCAGACGCAGACATCGGAGATGTGCTCCTGCTCGAACGGCATGCAGCGGGAAGTGGCGGTGGTATCTTCTTTGATCTTCAGCTCGCAGGCCAGATCGCCGCACCACATGGCCTTGACAAAACCGGGCTTGTTCGCCACGGTATCCTTGAACTCGTCGTAGGTCTTCGCTTCGTACATGTGGGATTCCAGATGAGCCTTGGCGCGATCATACATATCCTTCTGCATGGTATCCAGCATGTCCTTCACGTTTTCTGCCAGCTCCGTGAGGGCGACTACGCGCTTTTCGCGGGTGTCGCGGCGTACCAGAACAGCCTGTCCGGCTTCGATATCCTTCGGTCCAAGCTCCACACGCAACGGAATACCGCGCATTTCCTGCTCGGAGAACTTCCAGCCGGGGTTCTTGTCCGTGGTATCTACCTTCACCTTAAAGCCGGCCGCCGCCAGTTCTGCGCGCAGCTCTTCTGCCTTCTCCAGAACGCCTTCCTTGTGCTGGGCGATCGGAATGACCATCACCTGCGTGGGAGCGATCCGAGGCGGAAGCACCAGACCGCTGTCATCACCGTGGACCATGATCAAGGCGCCGATGATACGGGTGGACATGCCCCAGGAAGTCTGATGGACGTACTGCAGCTGGTTGTTCTTATCGGAATACTGGATGCCGAAGGCGCGGGCAAAGCCGTCGCCGAAGTTGTGGCTGGTACCGGACTGCAGTGCCTTGCCGTCGTGCATCAGCGCTTCAATGGTATAGGTGGTCTGGGCGCCGGCAAATTTTTCCTTGTCGGTCTTCTGGCCCTTGATCACCGGGATGGCCAGCATCTGCTCGCAGAAATCTGCATATACATTCAGCATCTGAACGGTGCGGGCTTCCGCATCCTCATAGGTAGCGTGGGCGGTGTGGCCCTCCTGCCACCAGAACTCTGTGGTGCGAAGGAAAGGACGGGTGGTCTTTTCCCAGCGGACCACGGAGCACCACTGATTGTAGACCTTGGGAAGATCTCTGTGGGAGTGTACGATATCCTTGTACAGCTCGCAGAAGAGGGTCTCGGAGGTAGGACGCACGCACATGCGCTCCTGCAGCTTCTCGCTGCCGCCGTGAGTGACCCATGCCACCTCCGGCGCGAAGCCTTCTACGTGATCTTTCTCTTTCTGAAGCAGGCTTTCCGGGATGAACAGCGGCATGCCTACATTTTCCACACCGGTGGCCTTGAAGCGGGCATCCAGCTCGTGCATAATGTTTTCCCAGATGGCATATCCGGCCGGGCGAAGCACCATGCATCCCTTTACGCTGGTGTAATTGACCAGCTCCGCCTTCTTAACAACGTCGGTATACCATTGCGCGAAATCTTCCTCCATGGAAGTAATCGCTTCTACCAGTTTCTTTTCCTTTGCCATAAGTCTGCTCCTTTTCTGCCGCCTCACAATGCCTTTACTGTCCCGCGGCTATACTGCCAGCGCCGCCTGGCGGCGCCATGCTCTTCTTCTATAGACACCAAGTCATCATATCATAAGTAATATTTTTTGTAAACCTGGAAATGGAGCAAGTGGGAAGGGGCTCGGCGATGCGCATAGGGCTGCGCGCATATAACGGATCGCTTCGCTTCGCTCTCGCGCTCCTACGGATATTCGCA
>CAMNFR010000032.1 GCA_946537305.1 uncultured Lachnospiraceae bacterium
TCCCTACCGGTGAGGGAAGGGCCATGGATGTTATGAAGAAGGTCATGAGGGAAGCCGGCCTGATCTGAGCCGGAGTAGAGAATAGCTGTAAAAATGATAAAAACAGCTTGATTCCCCGAAGAAAACTGATATGATGAAAAACAGCATGTGGTATATCCTGGTTTCGGGATATACCACATTGTATTTTGCGGGAAGTGTTAAATTCGTCACAACAGGGACGGGATCCAGAATGTCCCGTCTGGGTGAAATGGGAGGATGATGAAATGGCAATCTATCTGACGAAGGAAGCGAACCGATGTCTAAACTGTAAGAAGCCCATGTGCAAGGCTGCCTGTCCGGTGGCGACGGAGATTCCGGAGATCATTCAGATGTTTAAGGCGGGGGAGACAAAGCAGGCAGGAGCAAAGCTCTTTGAGAACAACCCCATGTCTGTGGTCTGTGCCCTGGTGTGCAATCACGAAGCACAGTGCACCGGTCACTGCGTTCTGGGCCGCAAGGGGGAGCCGGTACGGTTCTATGAGATCGAGCGGTATCTTTCCAATACATATCTGGACCGGATCAAGGTACCGGAGGTGGAGAAGAAGCATAAAAGTGTGGCGGTGATCGGCAGTGGTCCCGCCGGAATCACGGCGGCGATCATCCTGGTGATGCACGGCTATGACGTAACGATGTTTGAGGAGCGCTGTTACATCGGCGGCATGCTGCACTATGGAATTCCGGATTTCCGCCTGCCTAAATCCATTCTGCAGCGGTATCAGGACCTGCTGGTCAAGCTTGGGGTGAAGATCCGACCGAATACCGTCATCGGTACGGCACTGAAGATTGAAACATTATTCGCGGACGGTTATTCCGCAGTCTTCGTGGGGACCGGCGTATGGCGCCCGAAGACACTGGGTATTCGCGGGGAAAGTCTGGCCAATGTACATTTCGGAATTTCTTACCTGACCAATCCCTCTGCCTTTCAGCTTGGAAAGAAGGTGGCGATCATCGGTATGGGTAATGTAGCGATGGACGTGGCGCGCACCGCCATGCGCCATGGAGCAGAGGAAGTGACGATGTACGCCCGGAGCAAGCGGATCGCAGCAAGCTCCGAGGAAGTGGAGTATGCCCAGCTGGACGGCGCGGAGTTGGTGTTCGGCCGCGCGGTGGATCACATCACGCCGGAAGGACCCGTTTTTAAGCTCTCAATTTTTGATGAGGACAACCGGGTCATCGGTTACGAAGAGGAGATGGAACAGGTCTATGCGGACGCGACCATCATCGCGGCCAGTCAGGGACCGAAGGATAAGCTTCTCCTGACGACTGAAGGTCTGGAGGGCTCCGAGCGCGGTCTGCTGGTGGTGGACGAGCATATGATGACCACCGTACCGGGCGTTTTTGCCGCGGGAGATGTCGTTCACGGTTCCAAGACAGTCGTGGATGCTGTGCGGGAAGCGAAGATTGCTGCGCAGGGTATTATGAATTACATTGAGTCGTTATAATACAAAAAGTGACCCCTGCATTGGCATAGGCTGATGCAGGGGTCACTTTTTGTAAAATACGTCTCTCTATACCAGATGTTCGCTCCAGTATTTTTTGGCAAGCCGGATGTAGTCTTTGGCTGCCTTCGTGAGATAGGCGTCCTGTCGGTAGGCGAGATAGAGATGCCAGACGGGGTGATCCGGCAGCGCGAAGCAGCGATAGCGGGGGTTGTTCCGGTCTGCGTAATAGCTCGGCAGAAGACCGCAGCACTGCCCGGTCTCCGTCATCTGAGCAATATGAGAGGTCGTGGTGGTCTCCATCAGGATCTTCGGGTCGATCCCTGCCGCTGCAAAGATGCGGTCGCACATCTCGCGGTGGGTGGAACCCGGCCTGGTCATGGAGAAGGGGATATCCGCGACCCGGGAGAGATCCAGAACAGGAAGCGGAGTATTTTCCCCGGAGGTATCCGGATAGTCCCGGCAGGCTTCATGGTCCGCCGGCACCAGCAGAAGCATTTCCTCCGAGCCAAGATCAATAAAATGAGGTTTTCCTTCCGCCATGTCCTTCGGAAGGATCAGAAAGCCCAGGTCCAGTTCTCCCCGGGAAGCGGCAGCGACCTGAGAGCGGGCATCCATTTCCATCGGGGTGATCGCAATATCCGGGTATTTCGCATGCAGTTCCGGATAGATGGCCGTGAACATCGCAAGGCCCCGGTTCGGCGTCAGCCCCACCGTAAGGGAACTGGCCAGGGACTGTGTGATGTCCGCAATCCGCCGATAGGTGTCCTGTCGGATCTGCAGTGCCCTCCGGCACCCTTCCAGATAAATCTCCCCGGCCTCTGTCAGCCGCCAGTTCCTCCGGGAACGGACAAAGAGCTGCGTGCCCAGTTCCTTCTCCAACTTCAGCAGCTGCTGATTGACGGCAGACTGTGAAACATAGAGGTTCTGAGCCGCTTTCGAAATGTTATTCTCTTTCGCAATTTCCACAAAATATTCCAGATGACGAAAGTCCATAATAACTCCTTTCACAGGTGGGCCAGGGGACGGTGGCGCGGTCCATAGAGGACGGTACTATGTTAAATGTGACACTAATTTTGAGAAAAGTCAATGTTTTTATAAGTGTTTCTTATAGAAGAACATTGACCTGTATTTCACTAAGATAATCTTATAGAACTATGAGATTATGCCGCTTTACATTATAAAAAGCGAGTCTTATAATGACACTATAATCATCAAACGTTGGTGGACCACACCACCGTCCCCTGGTCCGATGATAGGAGGAAAAATCATGGCAGTACCGAAAATAACGGAAATGGAAGTTTGGCCGGTAGCCGGCAAGGATTGCATGGAACTGAACTTAAGCGGCGCACACGCACCGTATTTTACCCGTAATATTACGATCCTCCATGCGGATAACGGGGAGATCGGCGTGGGCGAGGTACCCGGCGGCCAGAAGATCACCAAGGCATTGGAGGATGTAAAGCACCTGGTAATCGGCACGAGCATCGCGGATTACAAGCAGACCCTGAAGAAGGTAAAGACATGGCTGGATGAGAATATTAAGGATGATGTCCGCGGCCTGCAGACCTTTGATCTTCGGACCGGCGTGCATGTGCTGACCGCCATCGAGGCGCCCTGTCTGGATCTGCTGGGGAAATATCTGGAGGTGCCGGCGGCAGCCCTGATGGGCGATGGCATCCAGCGGGAGAAGGTCCGCTTCCTGAGCTATCTGTTCTACATCGGCGACCGCACCAAGACGGATCTGCCCTATGATTCCGAACCGGATGCGGACTGCGACTGGTACCGCCTGCGCCATGAAGAGGCCCTGACCCCCGAGAAGATTGTTGCGCTGGCGAAGGCCACGCACGAAAAATACGGATTTGAGGACTTCAAGCTGAAGGGCGGCGTCCTTCCTCCCAAGGAAGAGCTGAAAGCCGTCCAGGCCATCAAAGCTGCCTTCCCGGATGCCAGAGTGGATCTGGATCCCAACGGCTGCTGGAGCCTGGAGGAGGCACTAGAGATCGCGCCGGAGCTGAAGAAGGTGCTGGCTTACTGCGAGGATCCCTGCGGTGCAGAAAACGGCTTCTCCGGCAGAGAGATCATGGCGGAGTTCAAGCAGGCCACCGGCATGCCTACCGCCACCAATATGATCAACACCGACTGGCGGCAGATGTGCCACTGCATTGCCTTAAAGAGCGTGGACATTCCCCTGGCGGATCCGCATTTCTGGACCATGAATGGATCCGTCCGTGTGGGACAGCTGTGCAACGACTTTGGTATGATGTGGGGCTGTCACTCCAACAACCACTTTGATATCTCTCTGGCCATGGTGGTGCAGTGCGCGGCGGCCATTCCCGGAAAGATGAACGGCATCGATACCCACTGGATCTGGCAGGAGGGCGTGGAGCGCCTGACGAAGGAGCCGATGCAGATCGTGGACGGCTGCATCGAGCTGCCGAAGAAGGGCGGCCTGGGCATCGAAATCGATATGGAGCAGGTAAAGAAGGGCAACAAGCTGTATGTGGACAACTGCCTGGGTGCCAGAGACGATGCCATCGGCATGCAGTATCTGATCCCCGGATGGAAATTCGACAACAAGAAGCCCTGCCTGGTGCGGTAATGAATCCCGATAAATGCATAGAAATACAAAGAGGCCCCGAGAGGAGCCTCTTTTTCATGTCAATAGAATCGGTAGTGTTTCACATAGTTTGTGAAGGATTCGATGGAGGGGTAGTCCAGCAGCTCCCGAAGGGTAATATAGTAGATGGTCCGGGCGATTTCCAGAAAATAGCGCATCTGAGCGAGCTGCATAGTGTACCTCCGATTGTGATATAAGCTGAACCTATCAAAACTGCAGACGGCGATGCTGAACCTATCAAAACTGCAGACGGCGATGATGATCTTGCATGACGCGATCTGATCAAAGAAAATGTTTCTGTTATAAAAAGATATGAGCTGACGAAAAGCAGACGTAGGAAGTGAAAGCTGTCCTTGTCTGCTTTTCTTGCTTTATGTTATAATGAGCTGTAGAATTTCTGCGTGAACGACGGAGGGAACGGGAATGTACAGTCAGTGTGATCAGTGCCTGCGGCACTGCCCGGTGACGGCGCTTCGCTGTGACAACGGAAAAAGGCATTACCGGGAAGTGACGGGGAAAGAGGGAGAAGCTGCAAAAGATGTGGGGAAGGAATCTGCATATCGACGTATGATCCGGGAGAGACGTCAGCGAAAAGCGGAAGACATGCGGGGATAATAAAAGGAAGGAGATATCATGTCAGCGAAAAAATCATTATTTGTACCGCTGAAGCAGGTGAAGGTAGAGGATCCTTTTTTCTCCCCTATTCAGGATACGGTAATCCGTGTCATGATCCCGTATCAGGAGCGTGTGATGCGCGATGAGGTGCCGGATGTGCGGGAGAGCCATGTAATCCGAAACTACCGGATCGCGGCGGGAGAGGAGACCGGAGACTTTTACGGGTTTGTATTCCAGGACAGCGATCTGGCAAAATGGCTGGAGGCAGTGGCCTATTCCCTGATGATCCGGCCGGATGCGGCGTTGGAGGCACGGGCGGATGAGCTGATTCGCCTGGTGGAAGCTGCGCAGCAGGAAGATGGCTATCTGAACACTTATTTCACAATTAAGGAGCCGGGACGCCGGTGGGACAATCTGGCGGACTGCCATGAGCTCTACTGCGCCGGGCATATGACGGAGGCCGCTGTTGCCTATTATCAGGCTACGGGAAAAGATCGTCTCCTGAACGTTGCCCGCCGCTTGTGTGACCATATTGAAAGACGCTTCGGACCGGGGAAGACGCGGGGAGTTCCGGGCCATCCGGAGATCGAACTGGCGCTGATGCGTCTGTACCACCTGACGGGGGAGATCCGGTACCGTGACCTGGCGAAGTATTTTATTGATGAGAGAGGTACCCAGCCGGATTATTTTGCGGAGGAACGGAAGAACTCCGCGTGGAAGCGATTTGATTACTCCGCCCGGATGTCCCCGTATTATATGCAGAACCATCTGCCGCTGCGGGAGCAGGATAGCGTGGAGGGGCATGCCGTTCGGTGTATGTATCTGCTGACCGGTGCGGCGGATGTTGCGGGGGAGACGGGTGATGAAGAGCTGCTGACGGCCTGCCGGAGGCTCTGGAAGAACATGGTCACCCGAAGGATGTATGTGACCGGCGGCATCGGATCCACGCATTACGGGGAGGCCTTTACCCGGGATTTTGATCTGCCGAATGAGAGTGCGTATGCGGAGACCTGCGCCTCCGTGGGCGTGTGCTTCTTTGCCAGGCAGCTGCTGGAGGCGGGGGTCACCCGGGAGGTGGCGGACATCCTGGAGCGGGAACTGTACAACGGCACCATCAGCGGGATGCAGCTGGACGGGACGAAATTCTTTTACATCAATCAGCTGGAGGCGGACCCGGCCATGGCCAGTGATGTCTACGGCACGGAGGAGTATACGCCGGAGCGGATCGGCTGGTACAACTGCGCCTGCTGCCCGCCCAATCTGGCCCGGCTGATGACCTCCCTGGGAGGATATCTCTGGTCGGAGAGCGGGGATACGCTGTATTCGCACCTTTTCATCGGAAATACCGTGCGCTCGGAGGCGGCGGGCGGTGCCAGGATCCGCCTTTCGGGGAATTATCCGTGGGACGGAGAGATTACTTATACCGTGGAGGATTTGAAGGGGGAGAAGGAATTCACCCTGGCCATCCGTCATCCCGGATGGTGTTCGGCGGAGGATGTTTCGCTGGAACTTGTGGCCGCGGGGGAAGAGACGGTTTCCGTGCCGGGCTGTGAAGAGAAGGATGGATACTGGCATATCCGCCGGACCTGGCGCGCCGGGGACCGGGTGATTTTGCATCTCACCATGAAACCCAGGCGGGTCTATGCTGATCCTCGGGTGAAGGCGGATGCCGGATGCGTGGCGCTGATGCGGGGACCGGTCGTTTATGCCTTCGAGGGCGTGGATAACGGAGAGGATCTGGCGGCCTGTCGTATCCCGCGGGAGGCAGAACTGCAGGAGATGCCGTTTGATTCGGATCTTCTGAGGGGCGTTGTCCCGTTGACGGTGAAAGGCCTGCGGGAGGAATCCGGAGAGTGGGACGGCTTGTATAGTACTGCCCCGTTCCGAGAGGTGCCCGTCACACTGACCGCGGTTCCATACTACGCCTGGTGCAACCGGGGACGGACCGCTATGCGAGTGTGGATGCGAGAATGATAAAAAATAAATTTAGTTTGTTAATATAAAAATAATTGTTGGGCGAGCTGAACGGAGCGCTGATCTACTTCGCATCCGACGCCTCCTCCTACACCACCGGACAGCTCTTGTGCATCGACGGCGGCTGGACAGCCATGTAAGAATTAAAAGTGGGTCAAGGGGGGGGCGCACTAGGAATGCGACTGCCCCACCTCCGAGACATCCATTGACGATATGTGTCATGGATTCCAATAGTCCTACTACTGTAGATGGATAATTGGTCGTAAATCACCTTTTTCAAGCCGTGTGTGTCCTAAATTGCTTTATATAATTAGACTAGCGCTTAATATAATTAAGATTTGCCCTGCGCAAAGGGACACATACGGGTAGAAATAGTCAATTTACGACCAACTAAATGTAGAGATGTTAAAAATTGATAATCGAACTGGCAAAAAAGGGACACATAGACCCTAAAAAACTCGATTTACGACCAATCAAATGTAGAAGAATGACAGGGTGGACTGCCGCACGTTAGTACGACAGCCCACCCTGTCTCATATATGTCTCCTAGTCTCGAAGGCGGGAAAGGATATCTGCACGCAGGAAAAGACTGTTGTTTTTCTCTTCCCGTATTGGGGTGAGTTTTCCGCGGCGGATCATATCGGCAATGTTCTGACGGCTGCAGCCGAGAAGTTCTGCTGCTTCTCCGGTGCTGATCAGATTGTGCTGAATGTAGGCGGTCATGTCCTCTGCAAAGATGCGCGCCGGGACAGCGGCGCGGCGAAGCTCTGCAAGAGATATCTCCTGCCCGGGGGCCCATTCAAGGCCCTGCCCACCCGGAGACACCTGCAGTCCGCTCAGGCCCTGGTAGTAGTGAAGAAGACGGTCGAGAGTACTGTTCAGCGTGAGAAAGGAATCCTCCTCCAGCTGATCGATATGTCCGTCCTGATAAATAATGAGAAGCTTGGTGGCGGACACCGCGACAACATCATGGATCTTACCGCGCAGTCGCTCTGCCAGCTCCGGCGGATATTGTTCTTCTCTCAGAGGAGTGAGATAACAGTCATCCTGAGCGCAGCGCCCGTGAGCGATGTTCAGCAGCGCATGGGGATCATATTCCTTCAGTTGGAATTCCCGAAGGATCATTCCCAGGTTCTGACGATCCGGCGGGATGATCCGCTGTTCTACCCAGATCCGGCTCCAGTGAAAACCAATGGTTAGCTGCCCCTTGCCCGCAAAAAAAGATAGGATCGGGGGAGCGTTCCAGGCATCCGTGTCCCGGCAGAGCTCAATACAAAAGCGCCTGGATTTTTCGTAATACAGCAGATAGGCGAGATCCGGGTGCCCCGGCATTGCCTGATCACGTATGGCGTATGCTTTCAAGAGACTGCCACCTCCTCCAAATCATATTCCATATGGTATCCAGGTAGACTTCCGGAAGCACCAGTTCCAGCCCGCCCAGGATCTGAAAACGATCGCTTTCATGCAGTTCAAGAAGATCGTCCCAGAATGAAGCAGAGATCAGCGATAGGTTCTCACGGGATGAACGGGAGCCTATGAAAGACTGAACCGGTCTGTCCTCCATAACATCAAAGGTACGAAGACTTCTCTCATCGTGGCATGAAAAGACCAGAGAGATTCCGTGGTCGAACAATGGCGCAAGGCGGATGGTTTTTTCTTTCGGATTCTGCAGGACTTCCATGTTGGCACCGTGACGGTCACGGTTCAGGATCAGATAATCAATCAGAAGCATCTGATCCAGATAGGTCCGCCATCCGTGCCTGATGCAAAAATCCAACGGAGATTCTCCCGCGGATCGCTCTAACTGATAAAAGGTATCCAGTGCAAGCTTTCGCTCTCCAAATTGCCGGAAGTTATCCGAGCGGCAGAGCCAGGTATGATACTCCGTGGAATCAATAATGATATTGGCAGAGATCAGTGTGTAATGCAGGTGGGGGAACCCAAATAAGGTAAGAAGCCGGTCGGCGATCAGCTCATTCACGCATTCATGCCCTGTGATACCGTGAAAGGCATCGAAAGAAGAAAGCTTGTAATATCGCCGCTGCTGGCGGAAATCATCATAGGACTTTAAGAAGGAACCTGTGGTTCCGGAGGAACGCCTGGTCTGGGACCAGATAAGATGTCGCAGGTCCTGCGGAACAGCAATGATATCGGAGAACACAAAATCACCCTCCTTCAATCGGGATAAGGTGATTATACAAAAATACTTGTCGAACGTCAAGCGATTGGCAAAAGTAGGCCGAGTGGGTCAAAAGGGACGTTTAATTCTGACCCACTACCGCCGTAGTGGGTCAGAATTAAACGTCCCTTTTGACCCACACCAGCAAGACTGTGGAAATCAGGATCAGGATGATGCCGATTCCGATGCGAAGCGTCATTGGCTCCCGGAAGATGAGGATGCCGAGAACAATGCTGGTCAGGGGTTCGAAGGTGCTTAAAAGAGATGTCTTGACGCCGCCGCAGAGCGCTACGCCTAGCTGGAACAGGGAGAGGGCGATGACGGTGGCAACGATGCCCAGGCAGCCGATGGCGGCCCATCCCTGCCAGGCAGGAAGGAAGGTCATAGCACCGGTCATAGAACCAAAGAGGAAGATTTCCGCGGAGGCAATGATGGAGATCCAGAAGGAGGAGACCATAACGGGCTTCTCCTTCATTTTGCTTTCGCCCAGAAATGCGATATAGAGGGCATAGGTGAAGCCGGATGCCACCGCCAGGATCATACCGGCAAGGCCTTCATTGGCGCCGGGACGGTAGAAGCAGGTAACGCCGGTCAGGCAGATCACAAGGCAGATCACATCCCGCCGGTGCATGCTGCGGTGAAACAGAACCGCGCCAAGCAGCATTACGAAAATCGGATAGGTGAAGTGCAGGGTCGTGGACAAGCCGGAGCTGATGCTGTTGTAAGAAGCGTAGAGCATCACCGGGGTCACGGCATAAAAAGAGGAGAGAAGCAGGAGCTCCCGGAATTCCCGCCGGGTGAGGCGGAATGAAAGATCGTGGGAGAGCGCGATGACCACAGCGGCCCCGACGGCTCCTGACAGAAAACGGCCGAAGGCTACGGTGACGGCGTTAAAGCCGTATCCATAGGCGACTTTGGCAAAAAAAGGCATCGTGCCGAAAAGTACGGCGGATAATATGGCAAACCAGGCGCCGTGACGGGCGCCCCATCGGGCGGAATTCATAGGATATTACCTCAGAGATTATTGCTGACGGACCGTTACGAATATAATGCATACATGCCCGGAAATCAAGAGGAAGATATTGTTACGGTCATTGGATGTGCGATCATCCTTGCGCTCGCCATTCCCGGTATCTTTACTGCTGTTGATCGTGTTTTCGGCATTGACACAACGCTCAAAGAATGCATAATATGATATATGTTGGGGCAGATTTCTTGTTATAAAACCAGGCAGGGAATCTGTCCCTGAATTACCATCGAGAAGGAGATTCGTAACATGAAGCAGGCGAAAGAATTATTTTTCCTTACGCTGGGCGTGTTTATTACATCGGCGGCTGTATTCTTCTTTCTGGTACCGAGCCATTGTTCGGTAAGCAGTATTTCCGGACTGGCGATCATTCTTTCCAATTTCTTCCCGCTCACCATCTCGCAGCTCACCATGATCTTAAATGTGGCTCTGCTGATCGTTGGCTTTGTCTGCTGCGGCGGTGAATTCGGAATCAAGACCGTCTATACTTCCATCATGCTTCCGCTGTTCATCGGCATGTTCGAGATCCTTCTTCCGAACTACAAATCGCTTACCGGCGACGCGGTGCTGGATGTGGTCTGCTACATCTTTACTGTCAGTATTGGACTGGCTATCCTTTTCACCAGGAATGCGTCTTCTGGCGGACTGGATATCGTTGCCAAAGTCCTCAACAAGTATTTTAATATCGAACTGGGCAAAGCCATGTCTGCAGCGGGTATGTGCATAGCGCTTTCTTCTGCTTTCGTTTATGACAGCAAGACGGTCGTCTTAAGTGTTCTGGGAACGTATCTGAACGGAATTGTGCTGGATCACTTCATTTTCGATCAGAGCGTCAAGCGCAGAGTGTGCATTGTTTCCGAAAAGAGCGAGGAGATCCGGAACTTCATACTGAAGGAACTGCATTCCGGCGCTTCCATCTATCAGTGTATCGGCGCGCTGCATATGAAGCCGCAGAATGAGATCATCACCATCGTTTCCAAGTCGGAATATCAGCGCCTCATGGCCTATATTCAGAAAAACCATCCCACCGCGTTTGTCACCGTGTATAAAGTGACGGACATGCGGTATGTTCCAAAACCGTCGACCTACGGCGATGATGCGAGTTGATCTGATTTATACATCTGCGCCGCTCCAACTGCGCAATATCCTCTGTACGGAGTCATCCGTGCAGGGGATTATTTTTCTCCTGCGGTATTCTTCCGCCACGGGTTTTCCAGTGAGGCTCTCCCGGTACTCCCGGGGGGAACAGGAGAGGAGACTCTTGAAAAGCCGGTTAAAGGTTTTCAGATCTGCGAAGCCGTTGCCTACGGCGATGTCTGTCAGTGTGTGATCGGTGGTGGCCAGATCGTGAAGGGCATGCTGCAGGCGGATGCGGGTCAGATAGTCATAGAAGCCGATTCCTGTGACTTTCTTGAATAGCGTGGAGATATACGTCCGGTTGTACTGGGTCAGATGCCCCATCTCCTCCAAGGTGATTTTCTCAGCAAAGTGCTGTTCCAGGTATTCGGTGATGGTGAGGATACTCTGACGGATCTCTTCCTCAGCCTCCGGGATGAAGGGTACGGTCTCCGGCGAAAAGCGGGTGCAGAGGGCAGCGATCAGCATCTGGGCGGAAGCCCGTGCTGCATATCGATGATAAGGGCCGTTTTCCGCCAATTCCAGCACCGTCAGTGCGGCATAGCGGCGGATATCCCGGAAGATGGCATCGTCCCGGGTATCTGCATTCGAGAGACAGGTGGGAAAGGAAAGCATTTCTCCCTTTTTTACGAAGGGCTTTAAGGCACGGAAGGAAAAATGAAGCACCAGCGCCCGGGTCTGCTCCGTCTGCCCGTAGGAGGCGTGGCCTGTATTGGGGTCCACCAGGATTACGTCGCCAGCCTCCAGCAGAACATTTTCTTTTCCGCGGCAGAAATACTGCCGTCCGGAGAGCAGAATGTTCAGTTCAAAAAGATCCGGATGCCAGTGGTAGCGGAAATTCATGACCTCATGTGCGAAGCAGTCGATGGAGAGGCTGTCCTTTGGCCACTGGGCGGTATAGATAGAATCGTTCTGTTCCTTCATGGAGAGCCTCCTTGTACGTCATGTCCTGCCGGGCCTGCCGAATCGTATGCGGCAGGAATCCTGAAGATCAGGGCCACGGGGATATTCTTCGGTTTTCTTGTGTTTGAATATACAGTAATCACCCTTAAAACGCAATAATTTTCTGTTTCATAATCCAAATATTTTCCTGGCAAAATATTCAGACAAACAAAATGAGCTGTGAACGGCAGCGGCAGATCATGCATACAGAAAATCAAGAAAAAGCCGAGAAAACGGGACATAGTTTGATCATATCGCGTTCGAAAAGGACTTGGGATGTCTGTGGCAATTATAAATAGACAGGGAAATTATTTGGATATATTTTTGCGACGGGAGTACGCAGGGGGCTTCCAAAGCCATTTCACAGAAAAAAAGCTGTAAATGCCTTCCTCGACAGCCGGAAGGAAAACAGGTATCGTAGTCTCAACAGATGATTCAAAAACAGCCCGCGTCAACCGGGACAGAAAGGAAGCAGCATATGAAGATTACCGATGTTAAACTGATTTTTGCCAAACATTATCTCTTTGTACACGTCTATACCGATGAGGGTATCGTTGGTCTGGGGGAAGCCGGAAACTGGGGCTTCTTAAGTTCTACCGCGGATGCCATCCGCAAGTTTACCCCTTATCTGATCGGAAAAGATCCCTTCCGGGCGGAGGATATCGCACAGAACCTGTACCGCGCGGTGTACTTCCGCGGATCGGTCATCCAGAGCGCTATTTCGGCCATCGACATTGCGCTGTGGGATATTAAGGGCAAGGCCCTGGGCGTGCCGGTGTATCAGCTGCTGGGCGGCAAGACCCGCGACAAGGTGCGGGTGTACGCCTCTGTGATGAAAAAGCCGGGATCTCTTGCCGAGATGGCGGAGGATTATAAGGCCCTGCAGGACATGGGCTTTAATGCGGCGAAGATCTTTGTCAACGGCAAGCAGAAGACCGACAATGCCGGTTACGATGAATACTACTCCGG
The DNA here is from genome assembly GCA_946537305.1 of uncultured Lachnospiraceae bacterium. Lineage (GTDB taxonomy): Bacteria > Bacillota > Clostridia > Lachnospirales > Lachnospiraceae > UBA3305. Next base: position 12,942 of record CAMNFR010000032.1, read on the forward strand.
CCGCGTGGAGGATGAACTGGAGAAGGTCCGTACCGTCCGCGAGGCTGTAGGCGCGCACTTTGATCTGATCCTGGAGGCACACCGCGGTATGACACCGGCGGAGGCTATTGCCTTCGGCACCGAAGTGGCACAGTACCGCCCCATGATCTTTGAGGACCCGGTGCAGCCGGACAACCTGGATACCATGGCAGAGGTCGCCGCAAAGGTGCCCGTGCCCATCGCTACCGGGGAGCGCTTCATCAACATCCAGGAATTCGAAATGATCCTTCGCCGGAATGCCGCACAGTACGTGCGCCCGGATGTATGCGCCGTGGGCGGCATCACCGCCTCCAAGAAGATCGCCGCGATTGCCGAAGCCAGCAATGCCTTCCTGATCCCGCACAATCCGCTTGGACCGGTGTCCACCGCCGCGTGTCTGCAGATCTGTGCATCCATCCCGAACCTGGGCATCCAGGAGCTGCCCACCTTCTGCCTGAACGGCGCAGAGGATGCCATGGTCACCGAACCACTCACATTTAAGGACGGATATCTCACCATTCCGGAGGCTCCCGGTATAGGCATTGAACTTGCGGAGAACGCCTCCGAACTCTATCCGGCCAAAGAAAGAGGGAGCAATGTGGCTTTCCGGTATTTCGACGGTTCTGTGAAGGATTGGTAAGAGATTTACTCTCAGAATTACTTATACTATCCTAAGTATTCTAAGCTGTACTTATAGAAAGTGCCAATGTATAATGATTATACAGATAAATCCGTAAGCGAATCCCATGAAAGGAGACCGTAACGATGGCATGGAGTGACAAGAGATATGATGAGATCATGCAGATTCTGAAAGAAACATCCAGTACACGCCCCCCGGCCGAATATCCTCCGGAGATTCAGGCTTTTGAGCAGCTGGCAGAATCCGAAGTGATCGAAAAGGAAGTAGCAGGACATACCTATAAGACCTATGTATGGAAATCCCCCAAGAGAAAGCCCGGTGCCCCGATGTATATTTATATCCACGGCGGCGGTTGGGTCATCGGCCATATGAGCTGCGACAGCTATTACAGCGCCTGGATGGCAGATAAGATCGAGGGCGTGGTCATCGATGTGGATTATACCACCTCCTATGACGGAGATTTTGATGTAATGCTGGCCCAGTGCCGGGATGCCGCAGAGTACGCGTTTGCACATGCGGAGGAACTTGGCTGCGATCCGAAGCGGATCTTTATTGGCGGTTATTCGGCGGGCGGACACATCACGGCCGGCGTGGTGCTGCAGATGCTGGAAGAAGGAAGAAATCCCTTTGCCGGAATGCTCCTTTGTTATGCACCGCTGGATCTGCGCTATAAACCGCTGGTCGCGCCGGGAACTCCCCGCGATAAGATCATGCAGACGCGCGGCGCCGCCTTTGAAGAACTTCTGCTGCGGGGCGATGATGCCCGCCGCATGGATTACATTGTGAGCCCTATGATCGCACCGAAGGCGCTGCTGGCGAAACTGCCGCGCACCATGGTGATCTCTGCACAGTTGTGTGAATTCCGCTTTGAGGATGAGGCGTTTGCCGCAGAGCTGGCACAGCTGGGCGTGGAAGTGACGGCCTGCCGCTTCACCCAGTCCATGCACGGGTTTATGCCGCACTTCATGGCAGAGTGGGAAGAGGCATCCCTGCGGACCGTACGGTTCATCAAGAGCTGCTGATATGAATTGCGCCAGTTTCTGCATGCAACTGCTGAATCCGGCGCTGGTGATCACAGATTTTTATCTAAATGACGCAAAACAGCCCCAGCAGAATGCACATTCTGCTGGGGCTGTTGCCGATGTTGTTCTATCTGGCTTTGCCAACTTTTTGCGAAAAACGAAAAACGGCGAAAAACGGACATCTGACTGGTTTGGCAAAAACGATTGCATGGCCGGTTGCTGCATGATATTTTAGAATAAAGTTCAGGAAAAAAGATAGCGATCAGGGGATGATCAGCATGTGTTCTGAAAGATGGGATGATTGACAGATGGTAATATTACAGCATGCGCCGCAGCAGTGCGTTTCCATGCTCCTTCAGCCATCCGTGCCACTTATAATATTCCGGAAAGACACGCAGCACTTCTGCGTAGAACGCTTTGGAGTGATTCATCTCTTTGCGGTGGCAAAGTTCATGCACGACTACGCTGTCCAGCACTTCCGGCGGTGCCAGCATTAAAAGACAGTTGAAATTCAGATTCCCGCTGGCGGAGCAGCTCCCCCAGCGGGTCTTTTGATTCCGGATGGTGATCCGCCCATAAGTCACGCCGACCTTCGGCGCATAGTACGCGACACGCTGCGGGATGATTTTCAGTGCTTTATCGGCTAATTCGTGCAGTTCGGCGTTGGTGAGCTTGGGAAGCTGTTCGGCTTCCTGATCCCGTGCCTTCACTTTCTGCATATGGTTTCTGATCCATGTTTCCCGATCTCGCACGATACGCCGGATCTCTGTTTCCGATACGCCGATCGGAGCACGAACGACCAGCGCTCCGCCCGGGCGGATCTCAATGCTCACTGTTTTTCTGCGCGAGCGGATAATGGTGCCTTCAATATCGTCAAAGAATTTCATCAATGTTATCTCCGGGTGTGATTTATTAAGAGACAGATTCTATCCAATCGGTTTATTGTTTAAGCAGTACAACGGCCTGGTAGCCGGAGAGCGTGATCTGCCTGCCTGCGATCTGAATGCCATCCAGGTTGTTGAGGAGTACGTCGGAGAAGTCGCCCGGCAGCGGAAGGGTCTGAGGGGCTTTCTGGTAATTGCCGATGACCAATATCTGCTGCCCGGATTCACGGTTTGTGCGCAGATAGGCCATGACATTGTGCATCTCCGGGAGATACGGAGTAAAATCACCGTAGACCAGTGTGTCGTAATAGTCCGGGTTTTTTCGCAGTGCGATGAGTGAACGGTAATAATTGTATACAGAGCCGGGATCGTTCTGCTGAGTGGCAAGGTTGATCCGGTGGAAGTTGGGGTTGACCTTCAGCCAGGGCGTACCCGTGGTGAAACCGGCATTTTCGCCCGCGTTCCACTGAAAAGGCGTGCGGGCATTGTCGCGGCCGTATTTTTCAACTGCATGCAGCGCCGCCTCTTTGGAAACGCCCTCTGCCAGCGCGACCTTGTAAGAATCCAGGGAGGAGATATCATCGACCTCCTCAATGGAGGTTAGTTTGACATTTTCCATGCCGATTTCCTGTCCCTGATAGATCCAGGGAAGGCCTTTGACCAGGAAGTACATAGTGGCCAGCAGCTTTTTAGAGGTATCGTCGGCTTCGCCTTCCGGAATGTAGCGTGAGACGCCGCGGGGTTCATCATGGTTCTCGATGATATTGGAAATGAAGCCGATATCATCGATTTTCCGCTGTGTGGCAAATACGCAGTTGCGGTAATCATCCGGTGTGATATCCAGATTTTTATGCCAGCCGCCGGGATTGCTTCCGAAGATGGTCTCTGCAAAGTCAAACATGGAAGAGAAATAGCCGTCATTGCCGATGAAATCGGGCAGATCCTCCGCCTTTTCATTGAACACCTCGCCGACGGTGAACGCATTGTGCGGCTTAAAGCAGCGGTCGCGCATCTCGCCCAGGAATTCACCGACGCCTTGTGCCTCGTGCAGCATGTTGTGGATGGACGACAGCCCGTCATCGCGGTCTTCCGGGTAGTTCTTAAAGGGCAGTGCCTTTTTGATGTTGATGATGGCATCAATGCGGAAGCCGGCAAGCCCTTTGTCAAGCCACCAGTTGATCATTTTGTAGATCTCTTCACGCAGTTCCGGGTTTTCCCAGTTCAGATCAGGCTGTTTTTTATGAAACACATGCAGATAGTATTTGTCATCGTGTCCCGGCAGCTTTTCCCAGACAGGACCGCCAAAGTAGGACCGCCAGTTGCAGGGCAGGGGATCGCCCTCCTTCACGGTCTTAATGTAGAAAAATTTTCCGTATCTTCCGTCAGGATCTTCGCATGCTTTTAAGAACCATTCGTGCTCGTCGGAGCAATGGTTTACGACCAGATCCATCAATATGTACATGTCTCTTTTTTTGGCTTCTGCCAACAGTTGATCCATATCGTCCATGGTGCCGAAGCGAGGATCAATATTGTAATAATCCGCTATGTCATAACCCTGGTCCGCCAGCGGGGAGACATAGATCGGAGACAGCCAGACGATATCGATCCCCAGTCCCTTCAGGTAGTCAAGCTTACGGATGATACCCTGCAGGTCTCCGATGCCGTCGCCGTTTGAGTCGCAGAAGCTTTTGGGGTATATCTGATAGGCTGTTTTTCCATGCCACCATTGTTTCTCAAGCATAGTTTTCATGTCCGTTATGATTCCGTTTTTACAGCAAAGTTTAGCGATTACAATATAGCATATTTCGATATCGAGGGCAAATGAGAATGAGATGAAGCTCTGACGGCAACAATGCTATCCTGTACAATACTATAGAAAATATAGCAGGAAAGAATAATCTGCCTTCTTGTGATTTTGCTGTAATAAGATATAATCGATCTGTAATCGGAAGAGTCAATAATTTTGCTTTGGCAGCGGGTGATGCTATGAAAGAAATTCGAAAGGTGACAATACAGCATGGCGGTTACCACGGTTCATTATGATGCTCTCTCGCTGGGAAGAAGATTCCGACTGTGTACAGAGGAATATCTGCTGCTGGAATTTGAGGACCACTGCCGCATGTGGCTGCGGGGCGGACGTCTCGCGCTGATGAAAAAGCATCCGCTGATTTCGATCCGGGAACTTGCTGCAGCCTTTGATACGAATGACAATGCCGTGCGTGCCATTGCTGATGAACTGACGGCAAAAAGAATGATTGCATTTGACGGGGCCTTCTGCAGATCAACGAAGATCTGAGAGAAGAGACTCCCCCAGGCTCTCTTTGACCGGAGACGGCAGCACAAGTGTGACCTCTTCTGTATTGAATCTGACCGGCCACAAGGACGAAGCTGTCTGCCGCCTTCTGGCGGAAGAGTACTGCCGGCGGAGCGGTCATACCGTGGTCTGTACCGGGGGCTTTCACGTGGATGCCATCACGCCGGAGCAGATCCGGGAACTGATGGAAGCTATTTCTGAACTGTGCAAAAAGAGCATCTGCAAGAAATTTTACAACCCGTAGAAAACATGAAATCATAAGAAATGATAATTATAATCCCTGGAGTGTGCAAATCCAGGGATTTATCATTTGTTTACAACCCAATTTCCGTCTGGAAATCATGTGTTGCGGAGAAAATCCGGGTTGTAAATTGTTGCAAGAAAGCGGATTTTGCACAGGTGAAGCATTCCGAGCATAAGCAATGGGAGCTTCATGGTTGATTCCGGAGAAATTGCAAGCACAAAATAAGAAGTCTGGGGTTGACAAATACCCCTTGGGGGTATATTATTACAACGTAGATACCCCCGAGGGGTATTTAATGATAAAAAATCAAGCCGCACATTCATTACAGAGACATCACGCAGAGCCTGTAAGGAAATCGTGCAGAGTCTGCAGGACCAGCGACGAAGAGGAGTAGAAAACCTATGGAAGAGAATACATGTCCTCATTGCAGCGAGAGAAAAAAGAAACGCTCTCCGGAGGAGCAGAAGGCGCTGCTTTCCCGCCTGCGCCGGGCAGAGGGGCAGATTCGTGGAATCGAGAAGATGGTGGAGGAGGATGCCTACTGTCCGGATATCCTGATTCAGGTGTCCGCCGTGACCAGTGCCCTGAACAGCTTTAATAAAGAACTGCTGGCCTGTCACATGCGAAGCTGTGTCACGGAAGATATCCGGGAAGGAAATGATGAGGCCATCGGAGAGTTCGTAAAGCTGATGCAGAAACTTATGAAATAATAAAGAGTCCTGTGAAGCAGCGAAAGATGGTAAAACAGCAAAAGCATTCGCGGATACTGAAATATAGAAAAGCCGCCGCCGTGCGGCATAGGAGATGAAGTCAATGGAACAGTATATCGTGACCGGGATGAGCTGCGCCGCATGCCAGGCTCGGGTCGAAAAAGCGGTGGGAAAGGTGCCAGGGGTGACATCCTGCTCGGTGAGCCTGCTGACCAACTCCATGGGCGTGGAGGGAACGGCCTCCGCACAGGAAATCATCGAAGCGGTGGAGAAGGCCGGATACGGCGCCAGCGTGAAGGGGGCGGCCGGGGCCGGCACGGGAGCCGGGAGCAAGTCTTCGGCGGCCGGCGGTCTTGCCGCGGAGGAGGACGCTCTGAAGGACCGGGAGACACCCAAGCTGAAGCGGCGGCTGATCCTCTCCGTAGGATTTCTGATTGCCCTGATGTATATCACCATGGGCCACAACATGTGGGGCTGGCCGCTGCCGGTTTATTTTCATCATAATCATCTGGGGCTGGCGTTAACGCAGATGCTTCTGGCGCTTATTGTGATGTTCATCAACCGGAAGTTCTTTACCAGCGGCTTCGGTTCCCTGCGCCACGGCGCCCCGAACATGGATACCCTGGTCGCATTGGGATCGTCCGTGTCCTTCGGCTGGAGCCTTTTCGTAGTCTATGAAATGTGCGGCATGATCACACAGGGCGCGTCCAACATGGATCTGATGGAGGTCTATCACGGTCAGCTGTACTTTGAATCGGCAGCCATGATTCCGGCGCTGATTACCGTGGGCAAGATGCTGGAAGCCATGTCCAAGGGCCGAACGACGGATGCCCTGAAGAGCCTGATGAAACTGGCGCCCAAGACGGCGGTCCTTCTGCGGGACGGGCAGGAGACGGAGGTCGGTATTGAAGAAGTGATGCCGGGCGATATCTTTGTGGTGCGTCCCGGGGAGAGCATTCCGGTAGACGGCGTGGTGGAAGAGGGTACCAGCGCCGTAAACGAATCGGCCCTGACCGGAGAATCTATCCCGGTGGATAAGGCGGCAGGGGATACGGTAAGCGCCGCCACCATTAATCAGTCCGGATTTATTACCTGCCGGGCGACCCGGGTAGGGGAGGACACGACGCTCTCCCAGATCATCCACATGGTGTCCGATGCGGCGGCCACCAAGGCTCCCATCGCCCGCATCGCGGACCAGGTCTCCGGCGTGTTCGTGCCGGCGGTCATCTGCATTGCCGCGGTGGTCATCATTGGATGGCTGATCGCGGGGCAGAGCTTGAGCTTCGCGCTGGCCCGCGGCATCTCGGTTCTTGTGATTTCCTGCCCCTGCGCCTTGGGACTGGCCACGCCGGTGGCCATCATGGTGGGCAACGGCATGGGCGCGAAGAACGGCATCCTGTTCAAGACCAGCGAGGCGTTGGAATCCGCCGGAAAGGTGGATATCGTGGCGCTGGACAAGACCGGAACCATAACCTCCGGGGAGCCGAAGGTGACGGATATCCTGCCGGCGGAGGGAATCTCCCGTGAGATGCTGCTGGCGAAAGCATTTGCTGTGGAGGAAAAGAGTGAGCATCCGCTGGCGAGAGCGATCGTGGCGGAAGTGAGCGGCATAAAGAGGACGACGGGCATTCCGGAGCTTCATGCTGCAGAATTCCACGCACTGCCCGGCAATGGTCTGGAGGCTGTGGTGGAAGGTAAGCGGCTCCACGCCGGCAGCGGTAAGTATATCCGCACCCTGGTGACCGTGACACCCGTGCTGGCAGAGGCGGAAAAACATCTGGGAGATCAGGGAAAGACTCCGTTGTTCTTTGAAGAAGAGGGACAGCTCCTGGGCATCATCGCCGTGGCGGATGTGATCAAGCAGGACTCCGCGGCGGCCGTGAAGCAGCTGCAGAACCTGGGGCTCTCGGTGGTCATGCTGACCGGGGACAACGAGCGCACCGCCCGGGCCATCGGCACAGAAGCGGGTGTGGACGATGTGATCGCCGGGGTGCTGCCGGAGGGCAAGGAGGCCGTAATCCGCGCCCTGCAGGAGAGCGGGAAGGTCGCCATGGTGGGCGATGGCATCAATGATGCGCCGGCTCTCACCCGGGCGGACATCGGCATCGCCATCGGTGCCGGGACGGATGTGGCCATCGACAGCGCGGATATCGTGCTGATGAACTCCGCCCTGACGGACGTGGCGGCGGCTATACGTCTGAGCCGCGGGACTCTTAAGAATATCCATGAAAATCTGTTCTGGGCCTTCTTCTACAATGCGATCTGCATCCCGCTGGCGGCGGGGCTCTTCGCCTGGAAGATGAATCCCATGATCGGTGCGGCTGCCATGAGTCTGTCCAGCTTCACCGTGTGCATGAACGCCCTGCGGCTGAATCTCTTTAAGATGTATGACGCGGGACATGACAGACCCCGGAAAAGGAAAAATGCCGCGGGAACCAGGACAGTCCGTGAGATTGCCGCCGAGGTGAACCGCGAGAATAAAGAAAAAGAGAGGAAAAAGGACATGACAAAGACAGTCAAGGTAGAAGGTATGATGTGCCAGCACTGCGAGGCCAGCGTGAAGAAAGCGCTGGAGAAGCTCCCCTTCGTGGAGAGCGCTGCAGCCAGCCACGAGGCGGGAACCGCAGTGATCACCCTCTGCGGAGAACTGGATGAAGCCGCCGTGAAGGAAGCCATCGAGGACCGCGATTATACCTTTGTGGGAATTGAATAAAAACAGCAGACGGACCGGGGAACTCTTCGGTCCGTTTTATAGTCTCAATAAAGATAAATAGTTGAGAAAAACGGTTGATATTCACGGCAAATTCGGGTTATAATGTTCAAACAATGTTTACACAAGGGAGAGCATTATGACTCTGAATGAACTGCATATAGGAGAGACCGGTGAAATCTGTGCTGTCGGAGGCGAGGGCGCGCTCCGGCAGCATTTTTTGGATATGGGAGTGATTCCCGGTGCCAGGATCACGGTCATTAAATATGCGCCGATGGGAGATCCCGTGGAGTTCCGCCTACACGGATATGAGCTGACACTGCGTGTGGCGGATGCGGCGCAGATCGAGGTGAAGCCGGCAGAAAAGGAAGAGGAACTTCACTGGCATCGTTCGGCGGAATCCCGGACTGCACATCCCGGCCTGGGCGAAGACGGAAAGTATCACGATAAAGAAACGGAAGATCCTCTGCCGGAGGGCACTCCTCTGACCTTTGCGCTGGTGGGGAACCAGAATTCCGGCAAGACCACACTGTTCAATCAGCTGACCGGTGCGAACCAGCATGTGGGAAACTTTCCCGGGGTCACGGTCGACCGGAAAGAAGGAGAGATCCGCGGTTATCAGAACAGCACGGTGACGGACCTCCCCGGCATTTATTCCATGTCCCCGTACAGCAGTGAGGAGCTGGTTTCCCGGAATTTTGTCCTGAATGAGCATCCGCGTGGGATCATCAATATCGTGGATGCCACGAATATTGAACGGAATCTGTACCTTACCATGCAGCTGCTGGAAATGAACGTGCCCATGGTCGTGGCCCTGAACATGATGGATGAGATGACCGGCAACGGCGGCTCGGTGGACATCAATGCCATGGAAGCCATGCTGGGAGTGCCGGTGGTGCCGATCTCCGCCGCAAAGAACCAGGGCGTGGATGAGGTCATCCGCCACGCCGTGCATGTGGCAAAATATCAGGAACGCCCGGTGCGGCAGGATTTCTGCGGCCCGGAGGACCACGGCGGTGCGGTGCACCGGTGCCTGCACGCGGTGGCACATCTGGTGGAGGACCACGCGGTGCGCTCCGGACTGCCGGTACGATTTGCGGCGAGCAAGCTGATCGAGGGCGACGCACTGATCCTGGAGCAGCTGCAGCTGGATGACAACGAAAAAGAAATGCTGGAGCACATTGTGCTGCAGATGGAGCACGAGAGAGGGCTGGACCGCAGCGCTGCCATCGCGGAGATGCGATTCGCTTATATACAGAAGATCTGCAGCAGCAGTGTGATCAAGCCTCACGAGAGCAGAGAGCATGTGCGCAGCCAGAAGATCGACCAGCTGCTGACCGGCCGTTTTACCGCGCTTCCGATGTTCATAGGGATCATGGCGGTGGTGTTCTGGCTGACCTTCGGCATGATCGGCCCGTTTTTCCAGGATCTGCTGGATGCTGGCATCGGGCTGCTGGCGGATGCCGCGGAGCGGGCCATGGAAGCGGGGCATGTGAATGAAGCCATCCGCAGCCTGGTGATGGGCGGCATCTTTGAGGGCGTGGGAAGCGTGTTGAGCTTCCTGCCGATCATTGTGATCATGTTCTTTTTCCTGTCCCTCTTGGAAGACAGCGGATATATCGCGAGGGTCGCGTTTGTTATGGATAAACTGCTGCGCCGGATCGGTCTTTCCGGGCGGAGCATTGTGCCCATGCTGATCGGCTTTGGATGCACGGTGCCGGCGGTCATGTCCACTCGCACCCTTCCGAGTGAGCGCGACCGAAAGATGACCATTCTACTGACGCCCTTTATGTCCTGCACCGCAAAGCTTCCGATCTACGGATTCTTTGTGAATGCGTTTTTCCCGGGATCTGGCTGGTGGATCCTCATAGCCCTGTACGTACTGGGGATCGTGACAGGAATTCTGGTCGCCCTGGTGTTTAAAAAGACACTGTTTACCGGAGAAGCGGTTCCCTTTGTGATGGAACTGCCGAATTATCGCCTGCCGAGCCTGCGGAACGTTCTTCAGCTTTTGTGGGAGAAGGCAAAGGACTTTTTACAGCGCGCATTCTCTGTGATCCTGATTGCCAGCATTGTGGTGTGGTTCCTGCAGAGCTTTGATTTCAGCCTGAACCTGGTCACGGATTCGCAGCAGAGCATGCTGGCTGTTGTGGCCGGCGTGCTGGCCCCGCTGTTTGTTCCGTTGGGACTGGGTGACTGGCGAATCGTAACATCGTTGATCAGCGGATTTATGGCGAAGGAGAGCGTGGTCTCCGTACTGGAAGTGCTCTTTGGCGCCCAGGGCGGCGTCAGATCCGCCATGAGCCCCCTGGCTGCGTCCTCGTTGCTGGTCTTCAGCCTGCTGTATACCCCCTGTGTGGCGGCCATTGCCTCCATTCGGCGGGAACTGGGCGGCCGCTCAGCATTTATCGTGGTGCTGTGGCAGTGCGCGATCGCCTGGGTGGCGGCGCTGCTGGTGCGGCTGATCGGACTGGCGCTGGGGCTGGGCTGATGACAGAAGACAGGTATCGAAGGATACCGGGAGACTGGCAGACATATAAAAGGGAGGAAGAGAGCCTATGAATCTGGCAGATCTTGTGATCCTGGCGGTCATTGCCGCGGCAGTCTTTTTCGCGGCACGACGCTTGTGGAAAAACCGAAAACGCGGAAGCTGCAGCTGTGGATGCGAAGGCTGCGACGGCTGCAGAAAATAATAGGGCGTGACAGGGGGACGTACCCAATGCAATTAAGTTAAGCTTGAACTGTCTAATTCTTAACTACAGCTATAAA
>CAMNFR010000033.1 GCA_946537305.1 uncultured Lachnospiraceae bacterium
CCAAGTGAAAAACCTTGGATTTTCAACAAAAACTACTTGATTATGTGAGGAGGTAGGAGAATATGTTTCGAGAGACCAAAACTGAAAATGGCCGTGTGCGCGGTATTCCCTGCGGCTGGCCATCGATCACAGCGTACTATGGTATTCCTTATGCTGCACCACCGGTCGGAGATCTGAGATGGCGTGAGCCGCATCCGGCCGCAGACTGGGAAGGCGTACGTGACTGCGCGAGAGGTTCCGCAAAATGCCCTCAGCTTGGCGTGGGCAAGGGATCTTTTTTTGAAAGAGAATTTTATCCTGTCGAAGAGAAAATGGATGAAGACTGCCTGTATCTGAATATCTGGACTCCTGCCGCCTCCCCGGAGGATAAGCTTCCGGTCATTTTCTGGGTGCACGGCGGCGCCTTTATGACGGGGTATGGTCATTCTGCCCATTTTGACGGGGAGCATTTTGCCCGCCAGGGCGTGATTCTGGTGACCATCAATTACCGCATCAACGTGTTCGGGTGGATGGTCGATAAAGAACTGACGGAGGAATCTCCGTATCACAGTTCCGGCAACTACGGCCTGATGGATCAGATCTATGCTCTGAAATGGGTGCGTCGGAATATCGCAAACTTCGGCGGGGATCCGAAGAGGATCACCATCGCCGGTCAGTCTGCCGGCGCGGCCAGCATCAACGCGCTGGTGTGCAGCCCCTTAACAAAGGGAGATTATGTCGGCGCCATCTTCCAGAGCGGCGGCGGCGTGGATGCCCTGCCGGATATGAATTATCCTGCACTGGCGGAAGTGGAAGCACGTATGGATCTGAAAAAGAGCCTGGGCGTAGATAGCATTGCAGAAGCAAGAGCCCTTCCCTGGGAAGAGGTCCTGGAACGTTGGAAGATGACCATGCCCGGGCCGGCCATCAACCGCACGCCGGTCATTGATGGTTATGTGCTAACCAAATCTACCTATGAGACCTTCATGAACAATGAACAGGGACATGTGCCTTATCTGATGGGCTATACAGCAAAGGAGGGCATTGTAGTCACGCCCACCCTGGAAGCCTACAAAGGTCTGATTCGACTGCTCTATGGCGCACGTGCAGATGAATTCCTGGCGCTCTGCCCGCAGACGGAAGAAGAGTTCCCCGAAGCCAGGGATGCGTTCTTTACAGAATCCCTGCAGGCAGCGACAGAGTGCTGGGCAGAGGTTCAGGATAGCCGGGGATCAACGCCGACCTATGTCTATGAGCTGGCTCGCAATCTGCCCGGGGATGACAAGGGACCGTTCCACGCCTCTGATCTCTGGTATGTTTTTAAGACATTTATGCGTGCCTGGCGCCCCTGGACGCCCCGTGATTATGAGATCGCCTGGCAGATGAACACCTATTGGGCCAATTTTGCCAAGTCCGGCAATCCGAACGGAGACAGACTGCCCGAATGGAAGCCTTATACAAAGGCCGAGCAGAATACCCTTGTCTTCGGAGATGAGAAGACTCGTATGGAGGAAGTCCCCATAAATGCCCGCGTGAAATTCCGTAAGCAATTTCTGCTGGGCGGCAAGAAATAGATCGGTATGCATTTGGGGACTGATTTCACAGATAATATAATAGAAAGAGAGAGGATACACAGATGGCATTAGATCAGGTACGCACCGAGTCCGGAATCGTAGAAGGCTACCCTGCCGGAAATCAATTTATCACTGTTTTTAAAGGTGTTCCTTTTGCAAAGCCTCCGGTGGGGGAGCTGCGCTGGAAGGCACCGCAGCCCTGCGATCCCTGGGAGGGTGTATACAAAGCCTATAAATTCGGCAATATCGCCATGCAGCCGCACTTTGTTTCCGAGGGCGGCGGCACCAGCCTGGCAGCACAGGAGTTTTATGTTCGCGATTATCCCATGAGTGAAGACTGCCTGTATCTGAACATTTGGACACCTGCAAAAAGTAAGAATGAAAAGCTTCCGGTAGCCGTCTATATTCACGGGGGTGGCTATGAGACCGGGTACAGCTATCTGAACGCCTACGACGGGGAAGGTTTTGCCAAGCGCGGAATGGTCTTTATTACGGTTGCTTATCGCGTTAATGTGTTCGGTTTCCTGTCTCATCCGGACCTGGCAGCGGAAGACCCCAACGGTTCCTCCGGCAATTATGGTCTTATGGATCTTGTGGCGGCGATCGACTGGGTCCGCCGCAATATTGCTGGCTTCGGCGGCGATCCGGATAACATTTCCATTTTCGGACAGTCTGCGGGCGGCGGCTGCGTACAGAATCTTTGCGCCTCTCCCCTGATGAAGGGAAAGATCCGCCGGGCAATCATGCAGTCAAGCGGCGGTGTGAGCAAAAACAATTTCGGTGATTGCCGCAGCCGGGAAGAGGATGAAGAAATCGGAAAGAAATTCTTTGAATTCCTGGGCGTAAAGAGCGTGGAGGAAGCGCGCGCTATTGATGCGGATGAACTGGAGAACCAGTATATCAACTTTAAGAACAGTGATTTCTACGGAATGCTTTTTGTTCCCGATGTGGACGGCTATGTGCTGCCCGAAGACCCGGCGGATTATTTCCTGCAGGGACGGCACGATGATATTCCGTATATGGTAGGCTGCACACGGGACGAAATGAGAAAGCCAGGTGCACCGGCACCGTCCTTTGAAGCACTGAAGGCACAGGCAGAGGCACGTTACGGGGAGCATGCGGAGGAATATCTGAAGCGTATCGGCGCGGAGGATCCGGAAAAAGTACAGCCGCAGTTTGAAGATCCGATCGGGAACGCCTTCCTTTCGGCCGCGCTCGCGTTCTGTGAGAACCAGAACGACCTGGGCAGAAAGCCTGCGTACATGTACTACTTTACCTATGTTCCGCCGGGAGCAGAGGAGATGGGTGCACATCACTCCGTAGAGCACCAGTATGTGTTCCAGACCCTGCTGCGCTCCCGCAGAGCGTATACCGGTTTCGATTTTGATCTGTCCAACGAACTGGCAGACTATTGGGCTAATTTCCTGAAGACCGGAAATCCGAATGCAGAGGGAAAAGAGGACTGGAAGCCTTATACGGAAGAGGCGCCGGAAGGCTTGATCATCGCGGAAGAGCGGAAGATGGGAGAAGTACCGAGAATGCCCAACGTACAGTTCCAGATTGAGTATAGTCTTGGAAAGCTGAAATAATAGGAGACAGGGGACGGACCTATGTCTCCCCACCGAGGGGGAGACATAGGTCCGTCCCCTGTCTCCTATATTTACTACATTTTGTTCTTTTTATAAATGATGCCCAGGCCTTTCAGCAGCAGGAAATCATCGTAGATGATCTTCCGACGGCAGTGGGGGATGATAAACTGTGCCAGTCCGCCGGTCGCGACCACCGTGGCCGGTTCTCCCAGTTCTTCCTCCATTCGTTCGATCATTCCATCCATCATGCAGGCGTTGCCCAGAATGGTGCCGCTCTTCATGCACTCAATTGTGTTGGTGCCGATGGCCTTCTTGGGAGCTTCAAAGCTGATATGCGGCAGCTGGGAAGCCTTGTTGCTGAGGGAGTCGAGTGCGACTCGTGCGCCGGGAATGATGACGCCGCCAAGATAGTTCCCCTTCTTGTCGATGGCAGAAATCGTTGTGGCTGTTCCCATATCTATGATCAGGACAGGCGTCGGGTATTCTGCGATGGCGGCCACCGCGTCCACGACCAGATCACTTCCCAGCTGTGCCGGATTTTCAATCTTGATATTCAATCCGGTCTTCACACCGGGGCCTACGACCAGAGGCGGTTCACCGGTCAGCTTCTCAATGGCGCTGCGAACAGTCGTTGTCACCGGCGGTACCACAGAGGAGATAATGCTCCCTGTCAATTTCTGAGGATCATAATGGTGAATTTCAAGCACGGTCTTCAGCGAAACAGCATACTCCAGATCGGTCTTGATGGAATCGGTGGAGATGCGCTCTACGAACAGAGGCTGTCCTCCTTTTATGATGCCTACCACAATATTAGTGTTTCCAATGTCTACTGCCAGGATCATAGGGGTCCCTCTCTTTCAAAAAAACGTGATTCGGAATGGTATCAATATATCTTGTGTTTCTCTGGACAAACAGATACCACATATGTTAAGATATACCGGTATTGGAGACGGACGATAAAATTATCCGCCGTTCCAAGAATATCACAAAGAAGCAGGCTTGTCCAGAAAACAGTTTTTACAAATAAGGTAACGCAAAAAGGAACGATTCGGATCCAGATAAAGGACAGGGCAAAGAGATGTTAAAAGGAAAACATATCATATTAGGCGTAACCAGCAGCATCGCGTGTTATAAGAGCGCTGTACTGGCACGGGCATATGTAAAAGCCGGTGCTGAAGTACAAGTAATCCTGACAAAGAACGCCACGGAATTCGTGACACCGTATCTGTTCGAACAGCTGACGAAACGGCACTGCATCACAGATACCTTCGAACGACACGATGAGATCAAGGTAGAGCATATTTCCCTGGCGGACTGGGCGGATGTTTTCGTGACAGCGCCGGCGGACGCAAACATAATCGCCAAGTTTGCCCACGGAATCGCGGATGATATGCTCTCTACCACCATGCTGGCATGTGACTGTGAAAAGATTATCGCACCGGCTATGAATACCCGGATGTACGAAAATCCCGCCACACAGTACAACCTGGCGATTTTAAAGACCAGAAACTTCCGTATTCTGGATCCGGATACCGATGCGCTCGCCTGTGGTACCACAGGAAAAGGCGCCATGGTAGAACCGGAGACGATCCTGGAGTATACAGACCTGATCATCGGAGCCGAAAAAGACCTGAAAGGAAAGAAAATCCTGATCACGGCCGGCCCCACACAGGAAGCCATGGACCCGGTGCGCTACATCACCAATCACTCCACCGGCAAAATGGGCTACGCCCTTGGTAAGGCGGCTGCCGCCCGCGGCGCCGATGTAGTCATAGTCAGCGGAAAAACAGAGACCAAAAAGCCCGAATTCGTCCGCCGCATCGACATCACCTCCGCTCAGGACATGTACGATGCCGTCATGCGGGAAGCAGACGATACGGACATCTTTATCATGGCTGCAGCTGTCGCCGATTACCGACCCGCGCAGGTAGCAGATAACAAGATAAAGAAAAAAGACGGAGATCTCTCCATTGCCCTGGAGCGGACCAAAGACATCCTTGGAACGCTCGGCGCCAACAAAAAAGAATCCTGGTTCCTCTGCGGCTTCTCCATGGAAACCGAGAACATGCTCGAAAACTCCCGCGGAAAGCTCGCCCGCAAAAACCTCGACATGATCGTAGCCAACAACGTAAAAGTAGCCGGCGCCGGCTTCGGCGTAGACACCAACGTCGTCACGCTCATCACCAAAGAGGATGAAACGGAATTGCCGCTCATGAGTAAGGATGAAGTCGCCGATCATATTCTGGACCATATTCTGGCAAAGATATCTCGGTCTGTCTGAGTTGTGTGGTTAATCGAGTCGAAGTCGTTCACTGCAATCCCCACTGGCTGCAGGTCCCGAAGAATCGAGGCCATTCAGCCGGCGCGGCCATTTCCCTGGCCGCGACCGGGGAATGACCGAGAGGCGGAAGTTTTCATGCCCGCCTGAAAATTGCACCAACGTAGACACAAAGACCATCCCGCCAGAAACCTACACCAATCTAAAGAATACAGAGAATAGTAACGGAGTTAAAACGAACAATATGCCAACCCTAGCAGAAGAAATAAACAAGCGGCGTACCTTCGCCATCATTTCCCACCCGGATGCGGGTAAAACAACGCTCACAGAGAAGTTCCTTCTCTACGGCGGTGCCATCAACCTGGCCGGTTCCGTAAAAGGACGCAAGACCGCCCGCCACGCGGTCTCCGACTGGATGGAGATCGAAAAGGAGAGAGGTATCTCCGTAACCTCCTCCGTACTGCAGTTCCGCTACAATGATATGTGCATCAACATCCTGGACACCCCCGGGCACCAGGATTTCTCCGAGGATACCTATCGCACGCTGATGGCAGCGGATTCTGCGGTCATGGTCATCGACGGCTCCAAGGGCGTGGAGGCGCAGACCATCAAACTGTTCAAGGTCTGCGTGATGCGTCACATCCCCATTTTTACCTTTATTAATAAGATGGACCGGGAGGCGAAGGATCCCTTCGATCTGATGGATGACATTGAAAACGTGCTGGGAATCGCAACCTGTCCGGTCAACTGGCCCATTGGATCGGGCAAGAACTTTAAAGGCGTTTATGACCGCGCCGAGAGAAAGATCACAACCTTCCAGGCAGAGGCAGCCGGCCAGCGTCAGCTGAAGACGCACGATATTCCGGTGGACAGTCCCGAGGCGGCAGAGGTCATCGGGATGCCGGACCTGGAACAGCTGAATGATGATATTGAACTGCTGGACGGAGCGGGTCAGGAACTGGATATGGACATGGTGACGGCGGGAACGCTGAGCCCGGTTTTCTTCGGCTCTGCGCTGACCAACTTCGGCGTCCAGACCTTCCTGGAGCATTTCCTGCGGATGACCTATCCGCCGGAGCCCCGTATGTCCGATGCGGGGGTTATTGATCCGGTCGAAGAGCCTTTTTCCGCGTTTGTATTTAAGATCCAGGCCAATATGAATAAGGCGCATCGTGACCGCATAGCCTTTATGCGTATCTGCTCCGGAAAATATGAGGCCGGAATGGAGGTCAATCACATTCAGGGCGGCAAAAAGATCCGTCTGGCGCAGTCCACCCAGATGATGGCCAGTGAGCGCACCCTGGTGGAGGAAGCCTATGCGGGAGATATTATCGGTGTCTTTGATCCGGGGATCTTTTCCATCGGCGATACCCTGTGTGCGGGCAGCCGGAAATTCGCCTTTGAGGGAATTCCTACCTTCGCGCCGGAACATTTCGCCCGCGTGCGTCAGGTGGATACCATGAAGCGTAAACAGTTTCTGAAGGGCATCAATCAGATCGCGCAGGAGGGTGCCATCCAGATCTTCCAGGAGTTCAACACCGGCATGGAAGAGATCATTGTGGGCGTGGTCGGTGTGCTGCAGTTTGACGTGCTGATGTACCGGCTGCAAAATGAATACAATGTAGAGGCAAAACTGGATCAGCTGCCGTATGAATACATCCGCTGGATCGAGAACAAAGATGAGGTGGATGTCATGAAGATTTCCGGTACTTCGGACATGAAGCGTATCCGGGATCTGAAGGGCAATCCGCTGCTGTTGTTCGTGAACAGCTGGAGCGTCGGCATGGTGCAGGAGCGCAACCCCAGTCTGAAGCTGGCCGAATTCGGACGGAATTAATAAAGGAGAAAAGCCATGAAATGCCCCTATTGCGGAGATGAGGATATCCGGGTGATCGATTCCCGCCCGGCGGAAAATGCCATCAGACGCCGTCGTCAGTGCGGAAGATGCGAAAAGCGTTTTACCACATATGAGCGCATTGAAACGATTCCCATGATGATCGTAAAGAAGGACGAGACCAGAGAACCTTATGACCGCTCAAAAATTGAGGCAGGAATGCTGCGCGCCTGCCACAAGCGGCCTGTTTCCGTCGCAATGATCAACGATGCCGTGGACGATATCGAGAACCAGATCATGACCCGGGACCGTCGGGAGATCAGCACCACGGAAATCGGTGAGCTGGTGATGGATAAGCTGCGGGAAATCGATGATGTTGCTTATGTGCGCTTTGCTTCCGTATACAGGGAATTTAAGGACGTGGAGACCTTCCTGCGCGAGATCGAGAAGCTGGCCAAAAAGAGACACTGAGAGGAAGCAATATGCTTTTTTCCGCTTTTTATCCGAATGATTATCTGGATTCCGTGTATCACGTGGAATTTGTGCGGCTGGCAGCAGCGGGATATAAGGGCGTAATCTTTGATATAGATAACACGCTTGTCCCTCACGGGGCGCCTGCCGATGACCGTATCATTGCGCTCTTTGGGCACATTCACAGTCTTGGACTGCGTACCTGTCTGATCTCCAACAACCAGGAGCCGCGGGTGGCGCCGTTCGCGGAGGCGGTGGATTCTGACTATCTGTGCAATGTTCACAAACCATCCTTGCGCGGGTACGTGGAGGCCTGCCGCGTGATGCATATTGACCGCAGCGAGGCGGTCTTTGTGGGAGATCAGCTGTTTACGGATATCTGGGGTGCCAACCGGGCCGGTATCAAATCCATTCTCCTGAAGCCTATTCATCCGAAGGAAGAGATACAGATCGTCCTGAAACGAAGACTGGAATGGCCGGTGCTGTGGTGCTATCAGCATTTCGGACGGAAGCGTGTACAGCCGCTGTATCCGGATTAGTCAATAATGTGATAATCCGCATGGTTCCGTACCACTGTATATTACAAAGATATTACGATTTCCCTATATAACAAAAAACCATTGAAATTGTACGCTGTTTCATGTAAAATAACTGAGATAGCTGAATAAGGAGGAATACAACTATGGTATCAGCTGGTGACATCAGAAACGGTATTACGATCGAATTTGAAAATAACGTTTACCAGGTCATTGAATTTCAGCATGTAAAGCCCGGCAAAGGCGCTGCGTTCGTCCGTACGAAAATGAAAAACATCAAGAACGGCGGCGTGATCGAAAAAGCATTCCGTCCCACGGAGCGTTTTGAAGAAGCCAGAATCGAGCGCAACGACATGCAGTATCTGTATAACGACGGCGATCTCTATTATTTCATGGACGTCAACACCTACGATCAGATCGCGCTGAGCAAGGATCAGATCGGCGACTCCCTGAAGTTCGTCAAGGAAAATGAGATGGTCAAGATCTGCTCCCACAAGGGCGAGGTCTTCTCTGTGGAAGCACCTCTGTTCGTGGAACTGGAGATCACGGAGACCGAGCCCGGCTTCAAGGGCGATACCGCTACCGGTACCTACAAGCCCGCTACCGTGGAGACCGGTGCCATGGTCATGGTACCTCTGTTCGTAAACGAGGGCGACCGCATCAAGATCGATACCCGTTCCGGCGAGTATCTGTCCCGCGCATAAGACAGACTGTTCAGTCAGAATCACAGCCCCTTCTCTCCGGGAGAAGGGGCTTTTCAGGAGGAATATTCAATGGAAAGAAAGAATTCTTGGAAGACTTATACCGAAGAGCAGAGACAGGAAATGACAGCCCTCTGTGAAGAGTACAAGGATTTCCTGTCCCGTGCCAAGACAGAGCGTGAGTGCGTGACCCTTTCGGAGCAGATGGCGGAAGCGGCCGGCTATGAACGGCTGGAATCCGTGATCGAAAAAGGCGGTTCCCTGAAAGCCGGCGATAAGGTTTATGCCTCTTGGATGGGCAAAACGATAGCACTGTTCCACATTGGAACGGAGCCGATGGAATGCGGTCTGAATATCCTTGGCGCTCATATTGACAGCCCTCGTCTGGACCTGAAGCAGAACCCTCTGTATGAAGACACAGATCTGGCACTGTTGGATACGCACTATTACGGCGGCATCAAAAAATATCAGTGGACGGCCCTGCCGCTGGCGCTGCACGGCGTCGTGGCAAAGAAGGACGGAACGGTCGTTCCGGTGGTCATCGGAGAGGATCCTGCGGATCCGGTGCTGGTGATCACAGACCTGCTGCCTCATCTGGGTTATGGACAGATGGCTAAAAAGGCCAGCGAGTTCATTGCCGGGGAGGATCTGAACCTGCTGATCGGCCATGAACCGCTGGTACTGCCGGAAGTGGATGAAGATTCCCTCAGCAAAGAGGAAAAAGAAGAGCGGGCAAAACAGACGAAGGAAGCTGTTAAAGCAAATGTGCTGAAGCTTCTGAAGGATAAATATGATATCGAAGAAGAGGACTTCCTGTCTGCGGAGATCGAGGTAGTGCCGGCAGGGCCTGCCAGAGATCTGGGACTGGATCGTTCCATGATCCTGGGCTATGGGCATGATGATCGCATCTGTGCCTATACATCCCTTGCCGCACAGCTGGCTCTGACGGCGCCTAAGCGCACGGCGGTCTGCCTGCTGGTGGATAAAGAGGAGATCGGAAGTGTTGGCGCGACCGGCGCACAGAGCCGTTTCTTTGAGAATGCGGTGGCGGAAGTCATGAACCTGGCGGGACAGTATTCGGAAATCGGCGTTCGCCGATGCCTGAGCCGCTCCCATATGCTTTCCTCCGATGTGAGCGCGGCCTATGATCCGAACTATGCTTCCGTCAATGAGAAGAAGAATACCGCCTACTTTGGCAGAGGTCTGGTCTTTAACAAATATACCGGTGCACGCGGAAAGTCCGGCTCGAACGATGCCTCCGCGGAATACATGGCATTGATGCGCCGCGTCATGGACGATGCCTGCGTCTTCTGGCAGACAGCGGAGCTCGGCAAGGTAGATGAGGGCGGCGGCGGCACCATCGCCTACATTTCTGCAAACTACGGTATGAAGGTCATTGACAGCGGCATTGCTGTTCTGTCCATGCATGCTCCGTGGGAGGCAGCCAGCAAGGCGGATATCTATGAGGGCTATAAAGGCTATATTGCTTTCCAGCAGCACTGATCCTCTACATCGTTTCACGTTATTTTTATAACGCAGAGCGACCGTTCGGCCTTTCGAATGAAACAAATTGTCAACATTCGCCGAAGAATGTTTAAAAACTAGTAAATATTTGATAAAAACACTTGCACTATTCTGCGCCTTGTAGTATAATGCTATCGTAAGGTAAATCTGTTGAAAGACAGAGAACCCTTCAAAAGGTTAATCCGTTGTGGAGGAACCAAAAACCTCCCGATGACCGTATGAAGAAAGCCTGCCTGGGATCCGGCAGGGGCAGTGACCGCCCCCCGGTGAACCGGCAGGCTTTCTTCAATTTTTCCTTGCCAATCAAAGGAATAATTGATATAGTGTTATGCGGTATACTATCCCTTGTGGAAGAAAATAGAAAAATGCACTACATGTGCGAATACTCAGGAGCTGATACAGATATGTCAGAACAACAGACCTATAATGCCGATTCTATTACCGTGCTGGAAGGACTGGAAGCCGTGCGCCGGCGTCCGGGCATGTATATCGGAAGCGTAGGAACGAAAGGCGTCAACCATCTTCTGTATGAAATTGTTGACAATGCAGTGGATGAACACCTGGCCGGTTTTTGCCGGAATATCGAAGTCATGATTCATGCGGACGGGTCCGCGGAGGTCCATGATGACGGCCGCGGCGTGCCTGTGGATCTTCATAAAATGGGCGTCTCTGCAGAGCGTGTGATCTATACCACGCTGCATGCCGGCGGTAAGTTTGACGGCGGAGCCTATAAGGTTTCCGGCGGCCTGCACGGCGTGGGTTCCTCTGTGGTAAATGCCTTGTCCGCCTATATGGATGTACAGGTGCACAAAGACGGCCGCATTTTCCATGATCGCTATGAGCGCGGTACGCCCGTTATAGAACTTTCCGGGGGTCTGCTGCCTGTTGCGGGGCGCACGAAGACCACCGGGACCTGGGTACGGTTCATGCCGGATTCGGAAATCTTTGGGGATCATACTTTCAAGGTTTCTTCCATCCGCAATCGTCTGCATGAAACAGCCTATTTAAATCCCGAACTGTCCATTCATTTTGTGAATGAGCGGGAGGGAGAAGAAGAGGATATTCTCTTTCATGAACCCGAGGGCCTTGTGGGCTATATGAAGGACCTGGGCAAAGGTAAGGAGGCTATCAGTGAAATTGTATATTTCCACGGAAAATCCGATGGTATCGAGGTGGATGGCTGTTTTCAGTTTCATCATTCCTTTGAAGAAAACGTGCTCGGCTTCTGCAACAATATCTACAATGCAGAGGGCGGTACTCATCTGACCGGATTTAAGAACCGCTTCACGACACTGATCAATTCCTATGCCAGAGAGCTTGGAATCCTGAAGGAGAAGGATGATAATTTTACCGGAACGGATACCCGCTCCGGCATGACGGCGCTCATTTGTATTCGTCATCCGGATCCTCTGTTCGAGGGGCAGACCAAGACCAAGCTTGGCAGCGCGGATGCCGCAAAGGCGGTGGCGGCCGTTACGGCGGAGCAGCTTCCGCTGTATTTTGACCGCAATCTGGAAGAACTGAAGAAGGTCATTTCCTGTGCAGAGCGTTCCGCGAGAGTGCGCAAGGCCGAACTGAAGAATAAGGCGAATATGCTGCAGAAGCCCAAGTTCTCGTTTGACAGCAACGGGAAGCTGGCCAACTGTGAGAGCCGCGACGCGTCCAAATGCGAGATCTTTATTGTAGAGGGAGATTCCGCCGGCGGTTCCGCCAAAACGGCCCGGAACCGTAAATATCAGGCAATCCTTCCCATCAGAGGCAAGATCCTGAATGTGGAGAAGGCTTCCATGGATAAGGTGCTGGCCAATGCAGAGATCAAGACGATGATCAACACCTTCGGCTGCGGCTTTTCTGAAGGCTATGGTAATGACTTTGATATCACTAAGCTTCGCTATGACAAGATCATCATTATGGCGGATGCGGACGTGGACGGCGCGCATATCAGCACGCTTCTGATGACGTTCTTTTATCGTTTTATGCCGGAACTGATCCGGGAGGGACATATTTATATTGCGATGCCGCCGCTGTATAAGGTGCAGCCGCCCAAGGGGGAGGAACTGTACCTGTATGATGATGCCGCGCTGGTAGCGTATCGCAGACAGCACAAGGGCAGCTTCGGCCTTCAGAGATATAAAGGTCTGGGAGAAATGAACGCGGATCAGCTGTGGGAGACCACTATGAACCCGGAAACACGGCTGCTGAAGAGGGTGGAAATCGAGGATTTTCGCATGGCGGATCAGATGACCAGCCTGCTGATGGGTAGCGAAGTAGAACCTCGCCGCAATTATATCCAGGAAAACGCTGTCTACGCGACCCTCGACATTTAAGGAGGAACCTTTGAAAACAGAGAATAATAAAAAGAACAGCCGGAAGAAGGGGCAGGATATTCCGGTGATCGACGAAGAGGACCGTATCCAGCGGACGGAATTTTCGGAGGAAATGAGCAAGTCCTATCTGGATTATGCCATGAGCGTTATCGTTTCCCGCGCGATTCCGGATATTCGGGACGGACTGAAACCCGTGCAGCGCCGCACCTTGTATGCCATGCATGAACTTGGCGTAAAGCACGATAAGCCACACCGCAAGAGCGCCCGTATTGTGGGCGATACCATGGGTAAATATCATCCCCACGGGGATTCTTCTATATACGAAGCCCTGGTTGTCATGGCCCAAGACTGGAAAAAGGGAGAGATCCTGGTGGACGGCCACGGTAATTTCGGCTCCATTGAGGGAGACGGAGCTGCCGCTGCCCGTTACACGGAAGCCAGACTGAGCCAGCTTTCAGAGGATGCGTTCCTGGCGGATCTGGATAAGGATGTGGTGGACTTTGTCCCCAACTTTGACGAGACCGAAAAGGAGCCTACGGTCCTTCCGGTCAAGATCCCCAACATTCTGGTCAACGGCGCGGATGGCATCGCCGTGGGCATGAAGACCAGCATCCCCACGCACAACCTGCGGGAGACCATCGAGGGCATGAAGCTGCTGCTGCGTCAGCCGACCGTCTCTGCAGAGGATCTGATGACGGTGATCCCGGGGCCGGATTTTCCCACGGGCGGGCTGATCACCAACCAGAGCGAGATCCTGGGAATCTATGAGACGGGGAGCGGACGTCTGCGTCTGCGCGGCCGAGTGGAACTGGAAAAGGCTTCCAAAAGAAGCGAAAAGGATTGTCTGGTGGTCACAGAGATTCCCTATACCATGATCGGCGCCGGTATCTCTAAGTTCATATCCGACGTGGCGGCCATGGTGGAGCAGAAAAAACTCCCGGAGGTCACAGATATTTCGAATCAGTCCTCCAAGGAGGGCATCCGCATTGTTTTTGAGTTAAAGAACGGAGCGGATCCCGAGCGGGTCAAGAATATTCTTTATAAGAAGACGGGACTGGAGGATACCTTCGGCGTCAATATGCTGGCTGTGGTGGACGGTACACCCCGCACGGTAGGTCTGAAGGAAATCTTATATGAAAACATTCAGTTCCAGATCGATCTGAACACCCGAAAATACACCAATCTGCTGCGCAAGGAGCGGGAAAAGGCAGAGGTCCAGGAGGGCCTGATCTATGCCATCGATATCATTGATCTGATCATAGAGATCATCCGCGGCAGTAAAAATATCAAGGATGCCCGCGCAGCATTGATGGGCGATCCTTCGGGCGTTACCTTTAAGACGAAAAAATCAAAGCAGATGGCAGAGACGCTGGACTTTACGGAACGGCAGGCCAATGCTATACTGGAGATGCGCCTGTCCAAACTGATCGGGCTGGAGATCCTGGCGCTCACCAAGGAACATGATAAAACGCTGAAACTGATCGGCCAGTATGAAAAAATCCTTTCCTCCCCGCGGGTCATGACCAACACGATCATCAAGGAGCTGGAGGAATTTGCGGACCGTTTCGGCAGGGATCGCCGCACGGAGATCCTGGAGGCGGAAGCGGCTCACGAAGTCAAAGAAGAGTTCGTGGAGCAGGAGCTGATGTTTGCCGTGGACCGTTTTGGATACGCCAAGACGTATGATCCGGCGGTGTTCGCGCGCAATGAGAGCACCATCCGGCAGGAGAACCGGGAGGTCTTCCTGGTGAAGAACACCGGAAAGATCTATCTGTTCACCGATGACGGAAAGCTGCACCAGTGCCGCGTGGCAGATCTGCCGCTGGCGAAGGCAAAGGATAAGGGAATCCCGCTGGATAATGTGTGCAATTATGACAGTGCGAAGGAGCGAATGATCGCCCTGTTCCCGGAAACTGTCATGGAGAACGAAAAGTTCCTGTTCGTCACAAGAGACGGTCTTGTAAAGATCGTACCTGGCAGCGAATTTATTTCCGGCAGAAAGACGGTGGTCTCCACAAAGCTTGGAGACGGAGATCTGTTGGTTGCTGTGCAGATGCTCACGGAGAGTCAGTTGATGCTTCTGAGCGAAGATGGATATGTACTACGCTTCCCTGTCAGCGAGATCAGCGAGATGAAAAAGGCCAGTGCCGGCGTAAAGGGCATGCAGCTTTCCGACGGCGATCATGTCAAGAGCGCTGCGCAGGTATCGCCCCGGGCGAAAAATACGGGGCTGGATGAATCCTTTGGCGTGGACTGGGCACAGGTGCGTGCCGGTAAACGTGGCGGCAAGGGAACCAGAGTGAAAAAATAAGGAGGTGTCGCAATGAGAGATGGTTTTGTGAAGGTGGCGGCGGCAACGCCCCGGGTAACGGTGGCGGACCCGCAGGAAAACCGCATTCAGATCTGGCGTCTGCTGCAGGCCGCAGTCCGTAAGGGCGCCAAGATCGTTGTATTCCCGGAGCTTGCCATGACAGGCTATACCTGCGGGGATCTTTTCGGACAGAAGCTGCTTCTGGACCGCGCCTATGACGAACTGATGGAGCTGGCAGCCGGTACCGCCGGTATGGATGCCATCGTTTTTGTGGGCACCCCCTGGCTGGAGCGCGGCAAGCTGTACAACTGTATGGCCGTTCTGAGTGACGGAGAGCTGCTCGGCCTGATTCCCAAGAGATACATTCCCAATTTCGGTGAATTTTATGAGAAACGCTATTTTGAGCCCGGGAATGAGGAGACCTTTGACATAGAGCTGATGGTCGATGAGGAGCCTGACCCGGAGGATGATGAAGACGATGACTTTGAAGATGAAGGCGTTGCCTGGACGGATGTTCCCTTCGGAACCAATCTACTGTTCAAATGCGAGGAGTATCCGGACCTGGTGATCGGCGGGGAGATCTGTGAAGATCTCTGGAGCCCGAATCCGCCCAGCACGGCGCACGCGCGTGCCGGCGCCACCATTCTGGTGAACGCATCCGCCAGCAACGAAGCGGTAGGAAAGGCAGAATACCGCCGCACGCTGGTATCCGGCCAGTCCGGCCGGCTCCACGCAGCCTATATCTATGCCAGTGCCGGTTACGGGGAGTCCACCACGGACCTGGTCTTCGGCGGACATGATCTGATCGCGGAAAACGGGACCCTCCTGGCAGAAAGCGAGCGTTTTCAGGAGGAGACCATCCTTTATGCGGATATCGATGTAGATAAGCTGATGGCGGAGCGTCAGAAGAATACGACCTTTGAGATGATCTCTCAGGATGCCTACGAATATGTTCCGTTCCATCTGGCCGTTACGGATACCGAACTGGAAAAGCAGTTCCCCCGTATGCCCTTTGTGCCGGCGGATACTGCATTGCGCGATGAGCGCTGCCAGGAGATCCTGATGATCCAGGCTATGGGCCTGGTAAAACGCCTGGAGCACACCCACAGCAAGCGGGCGGTCATCGGAATTTCCGGCGGCCTGGATTCTACGCTGGCCCTTTTGGTCACCGTAAAAGCTTTTGATATTCTGAAGCTGCCGCGGGAGGGAATCATGGCTGTTACCATGCCCTGCTTCGGCACCACAGACCGCACCTACCAGAATGCCTGCCGCATGGCGAAATCCACCGGCGCTGAGCTTCGCGAAGTACCTATCCGCGATGCTGTCCGTGTACATTTTGCGGATATCGGTCAGGACGAGAACAAACACGACGTGACGTATGAGAACGCGCAGGCCAGAGAGCGCACGCAGGTGCTGATGGATATCGCCAATCAGATCGGCGGTATGGTGATCGGCACCGGAGATATGTCCGAGCTGGCCCTCGGCTGGGCAACCTACAACGGGGATCATATGTCCATGTATGGCGTGAACGGCGGTGTACCCAAGACGCTGGTGCGTCATCTGGTGAGATATTATGCGGATACCTGCGGCGACGCGGATCTGTCCGCGACCCTGCGGGATGTACTGGACACGCCTGTCAGCCCGGAACTGCTGCCTCCTGAGGATGGTGTGATCTCCCAGAAAACAGAGGATCTGGTGGGCCCGTACGAGCTGCATGACTTCTTCCTGTACTACATGCTTCGCTATGGATTCCCGCCCCGCAAGATCTTCCGCATGGCGCTGGCTGCCTTTGAAGGAGAGTATGCCCCGGAGGTCATCCACAAGTGGCTGGGCACCTTCTACCGGCGCTTCTTCAGCCAGCAGTTCAAGAGAAGCTGTCTGCCGGACGGCCCGAAGGTCGGCTCCGCCGCCGTCTCCCCCCGCGGAGACCTGCGCATGCCCTCCGATGCCTCCGCAAGACTCTGGCTGTCCCAGATCGAAGGCCTGCTGTAAACAGACCGGGGGACGGTGGTTTAGCTCATTTTTACCGGCAAAAAAATTGAAAAATAAAAAAGTCGGCCAACCGGCCGACTTTTTGGTTGAAATCAGAATTAGTGGTGGAAGAGTCTCATGCCGATGAAGGCCATGCACATATTGTACCGGTCCGCAGTCTCAATGACATTGTCGTCACGGACGGAGCCGCCGGCTTCAGCCACGTACTCCACGCCGGAGCGATGTGCGCGCTCGATATTGTCGCCGAAGGGGAAGAACGCATCGGATCCAAGAGCGACGCCGCTCATCTGCGCCAGCCAGGCCTTCCGCTCATCACGGGTAAATTCTTCCGGCTTTTCAGTGAACACGCGCTGCCACTCGCCATCCCGAAGAACATCATCACAATCATCGGAGATATAAACGTCGATAGCATTGTCGCGGTCCGGGCGACGGATTCCCTCCACAAAGGGAAGATTCAGCACCTTGGGATTCTGGCGCAGGAACCAGTTGTCCGCCTTGTTGCCGGCCAGTCTGGTGCAATGCACGCGGGACTGCTGTCCGGCACCGATGCCGATCGCCTGTCCACCCTTCACATAGCACACAGAATTGGACTGCGTATACTTCAGGGTGATCATGGCGACGATCAGATCACGGATCGCGTCATCGGTCATGTTCTTATTCTTTGTAGGAATGTTCTGCAGGAACAGCTCCCGGTTGATGGGGAAGTTGTTGCGCAGCTGCTCAAAGGTGATACCGAAGACTTCTTTGGTCTCCATCTCCTCCGGCTTATAGTTTACATCCATCTGCATGACCAGATAGTTGCCCTTTTTCTTCTTCTTCAGAATCTCCAGCGCTTCCGGAGCATAGGAAGGTGCGACCACACCGTCAGAGACCTCGCGGGCCAGATAAGCGGCAGTAGCCTCATCACACTCGTCCGAAAGAGCGGCAAAATCGCCGTAAGAGGACATGCGGTCAGATCCACGGGCACGAATATACGCAGTGGACATAGGTGTCAGTTCCACACCTTCTACAAAATAGATCTGCTTTTCTACATCAGAGAGCGGCACGGAAACAGCGGCACCGGCGGGACTTACATGCTTAAAAGAAGCGGCCGCCGGCAGACCGGTGGCTTCCTTCAACTCGCGTACAAGCTGCCAGCTGTTAAAAGCATCCAGCAGGTTGATGTAACCGGGCTTTCCGTTTAAGACAGTAAAGGGCAGTTCGCCTTCTTTCATAAATACACGGGCAGGTTTCTGGTTCGGGTTGCAACCATATTTCAGTTCCAGTTCCTTCATAATTTGGCTCCTTTCGAGATAAAAAAGAGCCGCACCATACCAGGCTCTTTTGCCCAGACGGTCGGCTTTCCGCGGTCATGCTCCCTGTGGTCATCCACTTCCGTCAGTTACATGACACGGGTATCCTAGCATATCCCGGGAGATTTGTCAATAAGGGGCGGAAGCTGTTTCACAGAAGGACTGGTGTATAATTCCGGAGGGAGAATCGTTGAAATTGCTGCCGCATTGTGCTAATCTGTAAACAGTGGTATAATCCGCATATCGGATACAAGGGAGAGGAAGCCCATGCGTAAAACCTATGTCACAAAAGTGCCGGATGCTTCCGGCGTTTTCCTGATGGCCAGCCGTATTATTGCGTCCCACGGGGGCAATATTGTGCGCGCCAATTATAATAAAGCCGTGGATATGCACACGTTTTTTGTGGAGGTCTGCGCTGAACCGGAGGAGCATGAAGCCATCGCCCGGGATCTGAAGGCTAAGGGCTTTCTGACGGATCAGTACGACGAGCGGAAGATCCTGATGCTGGCCTTGAAGCTGCCAAATCAGCCGGGCTCCGTGACAAAGCCGCTGGAGGTCCTGGAAAAAATGCATATCAGCATTTCCTATGTGAGTGATCATGTAGAGCCTGACGGAAATCAGGTCCTTAAGTTGGGGATCCTGATGGAAGATACCAGTACCATTTCAAAACTGCTGGAGGAACTTTCTCAGATCTGTGAGACCCATGTGCAGGATTATGAGGTGACGGACCGCCTGCTGGATTCCACGGTGTTCTATATTACCTTTACCAATGAACTGAGAAAGACGCTGTCGCTTTCTCCGAAGGATGCGAATTGTCTGCTGATCCGCTCCAATAAGATGATGCAGGTACTGGATGAGCAGGATAAGTCTCCCATGCAGACCTTTGATTATATCCGTCGGTTCGCGCGGTTCGTGGCGGATCACCACGGCGCTGCGTTTGACGCAGTTGTTTCCCGCAGGGAACTGGCGGATGATCTGACCCTTCATGTGATCGAGCCGCCCTGCGGCAGCAATACCTTTGTGCTGGAGCACGGGCGGGAGCTGCTGTTCGTGGACGGCGGGTATTCTTGCTTCCGGGAGGAGATGCTGCGGATCCTGCACAGCCTGTTCCCGGATCTGGAAGAACGCAGGAAGACCGGATATATTACGCATGTGGATATGGATCACACCGGTCTG
The DNA here is from genome assembly GCA_946537305.1 of uncultured Lachnospiraceae bacterium. GTDB lineage: Bacteria > Bacillota > Clostridia > Lachnospirales > Lachnospiraceae > UBA3305. The sequence continues at coordinate 19,585 of CAMNFR010000033.1, forward strand.
ATGTCTCTGTGGGAGGAGACCTATATGAGCGAGAACAGCCGGCGTGATCTACTGTGGGAATCTACCGGGAAGCCGGGCTTCCGCGAGCAGAACCCGAATCACCGGCCGTACTTTACCATCAGCGAGATCATTACGTCTTATGAGAAGCCGGGAACGGATCATATTGTGAGCGTGGGAGAGAAGATGGATGATGCCCTGATCAGCTATATCGGTTCCCGTTCGTTTGCCGGCAGGAAATGGGATATTTATGAAGGCGCGGGCGGACACGTAAAGGGTGAGATCGTGATCGTCTGTGAGGAGCTGAAGTTGTTGTTCTCCGGTGATATTTTTGTGAATGTGAAAGGCATTACGCCGGAGCAGAAGGAGTTTAACCGCCTGGCGCCGTTCCTGTTGACGGGTGTGGATGAAGATCCTGCGCTGGCAAAACAGGTGCGGCAGGCACTGGTGAGCCGCTTCCCGGGCTATACCTACTGTACCGGTCACGGCCCGGTGCTCACCGTGGGATAAAAATAATTGAATCTAAAAAACGCCCCCAAGGGGGCGTTTTCAATTTATTCCTGGATTTTCACTTTCTGCCAGGTATACTCTGTTTTGGTTATAGGTGTATCTTTTCCTTTATAGGAATAAACGGAGTAGCCGTTGAGGGTACTGCCGTTGTAGTTGCTGACCTTTACTATTATATTTATCAGTGGTCTGATAGGAAAGGATCCATTTTGCGTTGTTTCATGATACATCCCCCTTTCGTGATGAAAATGATAAAAGTTCACTATAATTATAATATAGTTGATTGTGATTTGCAATCAAGTATTTTAAAATACTAGTTGACTTTTAGTTTAGTAATAGTATAATACCATTGGTTGTCGTAGCGTTTAGTAAAAGTAAACGAAAAGATAAGAAGGTAAACATGAATTTGGATGAATATATCGGCGTGAAAATCCGGGAACTGAGAAATCAGTACGGACTTACACAGGAGGAGCTGGCGGACCGCACGGAACTGACAAAGGGGTTTATTTCACAACTGGAACGAGGTCTGACGGCGGCTTCTGTTGCTACACTGAATGATATCGTGACATGCCTTGGCTCAAATCTTTCGGATTTTTTCCGAGTAGAAGTGCGCCCGCAGATGGTCTTCGGGGAAGAGGATTATTCTACCAAGATTGATCGGGATGGAAATGTGACCACATGGTTGGTCCCCACATCCCAGGTGCGCAGCCTGGAGCCGATCATAGTGACCATTCAGCCGCATCAGGCACTCGCTATGGATAAGCCGCATGAGGGAGAAGAGTTTGGATATGTTCTCTCAGGTGAGATCGTGCTGCATCATGGTGACTCCGCGTTCCCTGTAAAGACCGGGGAGTCTTTTTCCTATCAGACGGACCGTGATCACTGGTTAAGCTGTGAGAATGACGATGAGGCTAAGGTGCTGTGGATCAGCTGCCCGCCCAATTTCTAATGTTGTCTGTGAAAGGAGACGGACGGTATGCCGGAATCCATTTTGGAATTAAAGAATATATCCAAGACCTTCGATGGCAAGAAGGTGATTGATCACCTGGACCTGACGATCTATAAAAATGAATTTATCACGCTTCTGGGACCATCCGGCTGCGGAAAATCTACGCTTCTTCGCATCATTGGCGGCTTTGTGCAGCCGGATGAGGGACGGGTGTTCTGCAACGGCGTGGATATCACGGATCTTCCGCCGGAAAAACGGAACCTTCACACCGTTTTCCAGAAGTATTCCCTCTTTCCCCACTATGATGTGGCGGAAAATATCGCTTTCGGCCTGAAGCTGAAAAAGAAGAGTAAGGAATATATCCGCGATAAGGTGAAGTATGCCCTCCGCCTGGTCAACATGGAAGGCTTTGAACACCGCAAGCCCAATCTGCTCTCCGGCGGTCAGCAGCAGCGCGTGGCCATTGCCCGCGCCATTGTGAATGAGCCGGAGATCCTGCTGCTGGACGAACCGCTCGGCGCGCTGGACCTGAAGCTTCGCCAGGAAATGCAGCGGGAACTGATGAAGATCAAGCGGGAGGTAGGCATCACCTTTGTCTATGTAACACATGATCAGGGCGAGGCACTGACCATGTCCGACCGCATCATCGTTATGAATCAGGGACTGATCCAGCAGATGGGTGACCCCAAGAGCATCTATGATGAACCGCAGAACGCCTTTGTGGCGGACTTTATCGGCGAGAGCAATATCATCACCGGCATCATGCGGAAGGACTGTCTTGTGGAGATTCAGGGCCAGGATGTGATGTGCGTAGATACCGGCTTTCAAAAGGACGAACCCGTGGATGTTGTCATCCGCCCGGAGGACCTGAGCATCGTACCGGAAGGCGCCGGTTTTATAGATGGTCTGGCGACAGATGTTATTTATCAAGGCGCATATTACGACATCCGTGTGCTGGCGGATGACTACGAGTGGGCCATTCAGAGCGTGAACCCTGTTATGTGCGGCACACGCGTAGGCCTGGCTATCTTGCCGGAAAACATTCAGATCATGCACAAACCGCGGTCGGCGGATGAGGAGGTCATTCGGGGGAAATGAGCAATACCACACGCGGTTTTAAATGGCTGTCAGGGCCTTATCTTCTGTGGTGTGTCGGCTTTACGGTGATCCCGCTGCTGGTGATCGTTCAGTATGCCTTTACCGATACCACAGGAGCCTTCACACTGTCTAACATCCTGGCGATCCTGGATCCCATACATTCCAAGGCCTTTTTGTTCTCCCTGGAGATTGCACTGGGATGTACGGTGTTATGTATTCTTTTGGCGTATCCGCTGGTACTGGTCTTTCGCAGACTGCATTTAAGCCGCGGCAAGTTTATGCTGTTCGTGCTGATCCTGCCCATGTGGATGAATTTTATCCTGCGTCTCTTGGCCTGGCAGATGCTGCTTTCCAATAACGGTATTATCAACAATCTGTTGATTCGTCTGGGACTTCAGCCGCTGGCAGTGGCCAATACGTGGATTTCCATCATGATCGGCGTGATCTACGAATATCTGCCTTATATGGTGCTCCCGATCTATAATGCCATTACGGATATCGATGAAGGCGTTATACAGGCAGCGCAGGATTTGGGCGCAGATTCCGGCACCATCTTCCGCAAGGTCATTTTTCCGCTGTCCATCCCGGGCTTAAAAAGCGGAATTACCATGGTCTTTGTGCCATCAATGACTTCTTTTGTAATTGCGGACCTTCTGGGCGGCGGGCGCCTGCAGCTGATCGGAAATATTATTGAACAGGAATTCAACCGAAGCATGGACTGGCATCTGGGAAGCGGCCTTTCGGTGGCGCTGATGGTCTTTGTACTGATTTCCATGGCTTTCACCATGAAGAGTGAAAATGTCGTAGAAGAGGAGGGAAGACAATGGCGCGTAAATTAACAGGCTTCCTGTCCCGCTTCTATCTGTTGCTGATCATGATCTTCCTTTACGCACCAATATTGGTGATGGTGGTGCTCTCCTTTAATTCCTCCCGTTCGCGGGTGGTTTGGGAAGGCTTCACACTGAACTGGTATGTGCGGCTGTTTTCCAATCATCAGATCATGGATGCACTGATCAATACGCTGGTGCTGGCACTCGCTTCCGCGGGAATCTCGCTGGTGATGGGTCTGCTGGCGGCACTCGGTATTTCGGCCATGCGCCGCAGGGGATATACCATCACCATGGGACTCACCAATATTCCGCTTCTGAACGCGGATATTGTGACGGGCATTGCGCTGATGCTGTGGTTCATCCATTTTATGCCGCTGTCCTTTCACAGCGTGCTGATCGCTCATGTGACCTTCAACATACCATACGTGATTCTGGCGGTGCTGCCTAAGATCCAGCAGATGAACATCAGCATCTACGAAGCCAGCCGTGATCTTGGCGCCAGTGCGGTCTACGGGTTCTTCACCATGATCCTTCCGCAGCTGACCGGTGGTCTTGTGTCGGGCTTCTTTATGGCATTCACAATGTCCATGGATGATTTTGTGATCACCTATTTCACAAAGGGACCGGGATTCAATACCCTTTCTACTATGATCTATGGGGAGATCCGAAAGGGGATCAAACCGGAAATGTATGCACTCTCCACGCTGATCTTTGTCACTGTTTTTGCACTTCTGCTGGTCGTGAACTTTCTGCCCGGCAGACAGGAAGAGGAATAAAAAGGAGGATTAATATATGAAATTCGCACGTAAATGTCTGGTACTTGTTCTGGCTGCAGCACTTTCTGCAGGATTGGCGGCCTGCGGTTCCGGCGGGG
>CAMNFR010000034.1 GCA_946537305.1 uncultured Lachnospiraceae bacterium
TGCTGGGACCGGGACGTCCGATGCTGGTCTTGCCTTCGCCGCCGCCGTGAGGATGATCATTCGGGTTCATAACGGAACCGCGAACGGTCGGGCGGATACCCATGTGACGCTTACGTCCGGCCTTACCGATGTTTACCAGGGAGTGCTCGCCGTTGCCTACGATACCCAGGGTAGCGCGGCAGTCGATCGGGACCATTCTCATCTCACCGGAAGGAAGTCGGAGGGTTGCATATTTGCCTTCTTTTGCCATCAGCTGAGCGGAGTTTCCGGCGGAACGGACCAGCTGTCCGCCCTTGCCAGGATGCATCTCGATGTTGTGCACATTGGAACCCACCGGGATGTTTGCCAGCGGCAGGCAGTTGCCGACACGCAGCTCTGCATGCTCACCGCTCATAACGGTCATGCCGTCGGTCAGGCCTTCGGGCGCCAGGATGTAGGCCTTCTCGCCATCCTGATAGCAGATCAGGGCGATGTTAGCCGTACGGTTAGGATCATACTCGATGCCGATGACCTTCGCCGGGATGCCATCCTTCTTATTTCTCTTGAAGTCTACGACTCTGTATTTCTTCTTGGAGCCGCCGCCATGATGGCGAACAGTGATCTTGCCCTGATTGTTGCGGCCAGCATTCTTCTTCAGCGTGACCAGCAGGGATTTCTCGGGCTTGTCCTTGGTAATTTCGCTCTTATCCAGCGCCGTCATCTGTCTTCTTGACGGAGTATACGGATTATATTTCTTAATTCCCATTGTCTTGCTCCTTGTATTTAGTATCACAGCCCCGGATGGGCTGTATAGCCGGGGACCGGGAAGTCCCCCCTCTTATCTCCGGGCCTCTGTCGGCCCTGCGGGACTCTTTACAGGCCCTCGAAGATCTCGATATCCGCGCTCTCTGCGGTCAGGGTGACGATCGCCTTCTTGGTCTTGGCGGTGCGTCCCACGATCATGCCTCTGCGGCGCTTCTTGCCGGGGCAGTTCAGGGTGTTCACGGAAGCGACCTTGGTGCCGTTGAACATCTTCTCAACAGCGTCCTTGATCATGCTCTTGTTGGCTTCGGGATGAACAAAGAAGGTGTACTTCTTCTCGGCCATCAGATTCATGCTCTTCTCAGTGATCACAGGTCTTAAGATCACGTCATAGTATTTGATGTCAGCCATTACGCATATACCTCCTCGATCTGAGCCACCCCAGCCTTAGTGGTGACTACCGTGTCATACTTCAGAATGTCGTAGACATTGATGGTGTTCACCAGAGCCGTCTTGACATCCGGAAGGTTGCGGGCGGAAAGAACCACGTTCAGGTCATTGTTGTCCATGACCACCAGAGCCTTCGCGACCTTCAGGTTGGTCAGGATCTGCTTGAACGCCTTGGTCTTCGCGTCGTCCATCTTCAGTTCATCCAGAACCACGAACTTGGACTCGTTCACGCGGGAAGTCAGCACGGACTTCAGAGCCAGCTGCTTCTCACGGCGATTCATCTTAAAGGAATAATCACGGGGCTTCGGAGCGAATACTACGCCGCCGCCGGTCCACTGAGGAGCTCTTGTGGAGCCCTGTCTTGCATGACCGGTACCCTTCTGTCTCCAGGGCTTCTTGCCGCCGCCGCTGACATCGCTGCGAGTCTTGGCGCTCTGGGTGCCCTGGCGGTTGTTTGCCAGCTGCTGCTTTACTGCCATATGCACCAGGTGCTCATTCACTTCTACGCCGAATACGGCATCGTTCAGCTCAACCTCGCCGACCTGTGTGCCTTCCATATTATATACAGCTACTTTTGCCATGTTACTTTCCTCCTTTCCCGTCAGCTTACGCCTTTACGCTCTCTTTGATGGTTACCAGAGCCTTCTTGGCGCCCGGGACAGAACCCTTAACCAACAGGATGTTTTCATCTGCCATCACGCGGACCACTTCCAGGTTCTGGACAGTGATGCGCTTGCTTCCGCCGTGACCTGCCATCTTCTTGCCCTTGAAAACCTTGGACGGATCGGAGCAGGCGCCGTTGGAACCGGCATGACGATGATATTTGGAACCGTGGGCCATGGGTCCTCTGTGCAGACCGTGTCTGCTGATGGCACCCTGGAATCCTTTACCCTTGCTGATCGCAGTGGCGTCAACCTTATCGCCAGCGGCAAAGATGTCAGCCTTGATCTCGGAACCCACCGTATAGTTGGCAGCGTCTTCCAGCTTCAGTTCACGCACGAACCGCTTGGGGGCGGTACCGGCCTTGGCGAAATGGCCCTTCAGGGGCTTGTTCACCAGCTTCTCTCTCTTGTCGACAAAACCGACCTGAACGGCGCTGTAGCCGTCCTTCTCTTCCGTCTTGACCTGGGTCACAACACAAGGACCGGCCTGCAGTACGGTTACGGGGGTCAGAGTGCCGTCTTCGCTGAAGATCTGGGTCATTCCGACTTTTGTTGTCAGGATTGCTTTCTTCATTTGTTTTTCCTCCTACAGCGGAGCGCCGGAGCGCTCATACTAGTGATTTGGTTTACTTGGTCTTCATCTTGATGTCAATGTAGACACCGGCAGGCATTTCCAGACGGGACAGGGAGTCCACAGTCTTCTGGTTGGGAGAAGTGATGTCGATCAGTCTCTTGTGGGTTCTCTGCTCGAACTGCTCCCGGGAATCTTTGTACTTATGAACAGCACGCAGAATGGTGACCACCTCTTTCTTGGTGGGCAGCGGCACGGGACCGCTCACCTGAGCTCCGCTTTTCTTCACAGTGTCGATGATCTTTGCTGCGCTCTGGTCTACCAGCTGATGATCATAAGCCTTCAACATGATTCTCATTACTTGACTTGCCATAAAAAAAGTCGCCTCCTTTTCGGTTTGCTTAGCATTCCGACAAGCGGTGACTGTACACTTTCCCGTGTGTGTCGTAAAGATCCACACGTCATCTCTGCATTTTTGCAGATGGTTTATGGTACAGTGACCTGTCGTCAGTATCTTGACTTGACATTCGCTCGGTGTAAATTCCCTGCCGAACCCCCGGCAGCAACCTCACACGTCACAGCTATCACGTCACAGCAGTCCTACTATACACGAATCGAAGGGGGATTGCAAGCACTTTTTTATATTTTTTTCTCGGGGTACTTTTCTGGTCTGTGGCCTTTCTCAGAATCAACGATGTTTTCCTGCAAGGACCAGCATTGGTGCCTGCCATACGTGGGCATGAAAACTTCCGATCCTTAGGCCTATCCCGGTCGGCGCCAGGGAAATGGCGCCGCCGGCTATAGGCCTTCGGCTCTTCGGGGCTTGCCGCTAGTGGGGGCGGGTTATCACCCGAACTCGATTCTTTTTATAGCCTTTCCAGAGATCTATGCGGTATATCTGCAAGGACCAGCATTGGTGCCTGTCCTACAAGCACAAGAAGGTACACTGCCGCCTACATGAGCAGCAGAACCCGAAGAGCCGAAGTCCTATAGCCGGCGGTGCCCGTTTCCCCGGGCACCGTCCGGGATAGGGCTGAGGATCGGAAGCTTTCATGCCCGCTTGAAGTCTACACCACCGTCGGTCCTAGCAGACTCCCTTCGGAAACCTGCTCCAGTCTAGATTATAGAAGAATCCCCTCGAAAAACTGCTCCAGTCCCGCTCATAGCACAAGCCCCGGGTCTACCCCGCGGCAAGAAAAAAGCCCCCGGAACAGGCGTCCCGAGGGCATCGGCTTCAGAATCTCTAGAATGTGATTTCCTTCTTGCGCACCAGCAAAGTAACGCCGGTGGCCAGCATCAGGCCGCCGCAGACGGCTCCGGTCGCCATGACCAAAGAACCCAGCACAATGCCCAGCAGCCCGGAGGTATGCATGGTCCTATATACCTTCTCCATTTAGAATCCTCCTTATCCGTTAATCGGCGCTCTGTCCGATGTTGATCAGCCTTTCTGCACGATGTTGATCAGTCTGCCGGGTACGTAGATCTCTTTTACGATGGTCCCGGTCAGACGGGCCGCTACGGCTTCTTTGCCGGCTGCGATAGCGTCTTCTTTGGATACATCCACCGGCAGCATGACTTTGCCGCGGACCTTGCCGTTTACCTGTACAGCGACTTCGATCATCTTCTCGACGGTCTTGGCCTCGTCGAACTCCGGCCAGGTCGTCTGATACAGACGTCCCGCAAAGCCCATCTTCTCCCACAGTTCTTCGGTGATATGAGGAGCCACGGGGTTCAACAGGGTGATCAGCACCTTGTAATCTGCCTTGGTCAGCTTGCCTACCTTGTAGAATTCATTCACCAGGGTCATCATGGCAGCGATGCCGGTGTTGTACTTCATTTCCTCGTAGTCGTTGGAGACCTTCTTGATGGTCTGATGGATCTTTGTCTCGAGCTCCGGCGTGTAGCCGTCGCCCTCGGTCACCAGATCCTGCAGCTTCCATACACGCTCCAGGAATTTGCGGCAGCCCTTGACGCCGTCCTGGGACCAGGCAGCCGCCAGGTCGAACGCACCGATGAACATTTCGTAGGTGCGGAGGGTGTCAGCGCCGAATTCGTTCACGATATCATCCGGGTTGATGACGTTTCCGCGGGATTTACTCATCTTCTCGCCGTTTTCACCGAGGATCATGCCGTGAGAGGTTCTCTTCTGATAGGGCTCCGGCGTAGGTACCACGCCCTGATCGTACAAGAACTTGTGCCAGAACCGGGAATAGAGCAGATGCAGGGTGGTATGCTCCATACCGCCGTTGTACCAGTCCACGGGCAGCCAGTATTTCATGGCCTCCGGATCGGCGATGCAATGATCGTTCTGCGGATCGATGTAGCGCAGGAAGTACCAGGAAGAGCCGGCCCACTGCGGCATGGTATCGGTCTCGCGCTTTGCGGGGCCGCCGCAGCAAGGGCAGGTGGTGTTCACCCATTCGGTCATATGGGCCAGGGGTGATTCACCGGTGTCGGTGGGCATGTAGCTTTCCACTTCCGGCAGCTCCAGCGGAAGCTCTTCTTCCGGGATGGCTACATAACCGCACTTTTCGCACTTTACGATCGGGATAGGCTCGCCCCAATAACGCTGGCGGGAGAAGACCCAGTCACGCAGCTTGAAGTTTGTCTTGGGGGTGCCGAGTCCGTTCTTGTCCAGGAATTCAATGATGGCCTTCTTGGCTTCTTCCACGGACATGCCGGTCAGGAAACCGGAGTTGACCAGCGTACCGGTCTGTACATCGGTAAAGGCTGCTTCATCTACATTGCCGCCGGCAATAACTTCGATGATGGGCAGGCCGAATTTTTTCGCAAATTCCCAGTCACGGTCATCGTGCGCGGGCACGGCCATGATGGCGCCGGTGCCGTAGGACATCAGGACATAATCGGATACCCAGATCGGGATTTCCGCGCCGTTGACGGGATCGATGGCCGTCAGACCGTCGATGCAGACGCCTGTCTTGTCTTTCGCCAGCTCCGTGCGCTCGAAATCGGACTTTCTGGCCGCCGCCTCACGGTAGGCCACGATCTCATCGTAGTTCTTGATCTCATCCTTGAACTGCTCGATGTAGGGATGCTCGGGAGAGAGCACCATGTAGGTCACGCCGAACAGGGTGTCAGGACGGGTGGTGTATACGCGGAGCTTTTCTTCTTTGCCCTTGATCTGGAAGTCGACCTCAGCACCGTGGGAGCGGCCGATCCAGTTGCGCTGCTGGACCTTGACGCGGTCGATGTAATCCACCAGATCCAGGTCGTCGATCAGCTTGTCGGCATAGGCCGTGATCTTCAGCATCCACTGGCTCTGCATCTTCTGGATGACCGGGGAGCCGCAGCGTTCACAGACGCCGCCCACGACTTCTTCATTGGCCAGACCGACCTTACAGCCGGTGCACCAGTTGATGGGCATTTCAGTCTTGTAGGCCAGGCCCTTCTTGAAGAGCTGCAGGAAGATCCACTGGGTCCAGTGATAGTAATTGGGATCGGTGGTGTTTACTTCGCGCTCCCAGTCGAAGGAATACCCCAGGGCATGCAGCTGTGCCTTGAAGCGCGCCACGTTGTTCTTCGTAACGATCTTCGGATGAATGTGGTTCTTGATGGCGTAGTTTTCCGTGGGCAGGCCAAAGGCGTCCCAACCCATGGGGAACAGCACATTGTAGCCCTGCATGCGGCGCTTTCTGGACACAATGTCCATGGCTGTATAAGGTCTGGGATGGCCTACGTGCAGGCCCTGGCCCGAAGGATAAGGGAACTCGACCAGATTATACATCTTGGGTTTGGTATAATCGTTTTCCGCGTGGAAGGCACGCTCGTCGTCCCAAATCTTCTGCCACTTTTTTTCTATGGTTTTGGGGTTATAAGCTTCGCTCATTGTGGTTCTCCTTGTTGCTTCTCTTCCTATTAAATAGGTAACCGTGTCAAGTGCTAATTTTATATAGTCTCTTGTTGTTTGTCAAGATTCAGTTTGACAGCATCACGCTTAATCGGCATTCTCATAGGCTTCCATAAGGAAATCCCGGTTCGCCAGTTCGTATTTATTAAACGGTTCGTCCATGGCGTCATAGTCATCCGGGTCTATGGTCCCGTGATACCAGCTCTGCGCGTCAAAGTAGGCCTGCAGATCCGGATCCTCGAAACGGCGTCCGTGCCGGGCGTATAGCTCGTTGCGCGCCAGGCGGAGCTGTTCCTTTGTCAGTCCCTTGATATCCTTCTTTTTCAGGTATTTCGAATCGCTCTTCGGAAGAATATAGGTGCCGCCGGCAGCATCCTTCTTTGTGGTCTCCGCGGCTTTCGTGGTCCCATCTGCCTTGGTGGTCTCCGCGGCGGAGCTGCTTTCAGAGGAGCTTTCTGCTGTGGAGGTCTCCGGCACCGTGGTGGTCTCCGGGATGGCGGACTTTTTGTCCCAGAACCGGTTATACAGAGATTCTGCCTCATCCTGATACTGATACCGGGCATTGAACTCCGAATTGCCTGTTTCTTTATCGTGCTTTGCCCCGGAGCCGTCCCGCCATCGTACCAACTCCCCGTCCCGGAAGAAAAGTTCCTCTCCCACGCCGGTCTCTGCATTTGTGAGCGATACATAGTAGAGCTCGCCCCACCGGTAGTAGTATTCCCGGTTCCAGGCGGAACCGCCCCCTGCGGGGACATCTGCCTCTGCCAGGCTGTCGCTGTCATAGACCAGTGTGATATCATCCACAAAGCCATACTCCACCGTGCCAGCGTTTACATGGCTTCGGTGCGACGCCAGTCGTTCTGCCAGTTCTTTTACGATTTCATTGACTTCCGGGGTATAGGGCGATGTTGTTTCCGGGACCAGCGTGGGCCGGTTGGAGGTTTCCGCAGCCGTGATGGTCTGGCTCTCCATCTCCGTCGGAACCTCCGTCGAAGCCGGCTGCGTGGCCGCCGGGCGGGTGGTCTCTTTCACATCAGTTTTCAGGTGAGAGATCCCGATTACCAGCGCCGCGATCAGGACCGCCGCCAGCAGAATGCCGAAGGCCAGCAGAAAGATCCGCAGGGCACCGGAAGATTCCTCGGGGTCATCATCTTCATCGTAATATGGTTCCCCGGCATCTTCGTCGTCCTCATATCTGTCTCTTCGGTAATTGTCTTCGCGTTCCGCTCCTCGCCCATATCTGCGCCTTGCCGTTCGTTCTTCCTCGGGTTCTTCATCCTGTTCGTATCTTCTCCGGCGCAGGCGCTCTTCCGGCGATTCTTCATCCTGCTCGTATCTTCTCCGGCGCAGGCGTTCCTCCGGCGATTCTTCATCCTGCTCGTATCTTCTCCGGCGCAGGCGTTCCTCCGGCGATTCCTCTGCCGGCATTTCCTCCGGCAGTTCTTCTTCCGGGAGTTCTGCAGGCGGTTCCTCCGCGGGTTCTTCTTCCAGAAGATATCCGTATTTGCCCAGGCAGTCCTCACAGAGGAGAGCTTTCCCCTCTGTGGGCTTGCCGCATTTCATACAAAAAGCCATAGTCTGTCATCCTTATTCTGCGGTCAACGGCTCCCAACGCCAGGCGGAAAGCTGCAGCACCGTTTTTGCGCCGTCCTGCCAGGTCTTCGCCGCCTGTGATGCCTCCTGCGCGCGGAAAGTGCCGTCCGGCAGCCAGTCATAGACCGCCGCGGTTCCATCCGGTCCGATGGCCGCCAGGCTTCCGTTTGCCAGGACCGATACTGTCGTTCCTTCGCCGACGCAGTACAGTTCCGTGCGGCTGACGCCGGGGATCTTTGTGATATCCTTCTCCGGATCCTCCGCAAGCTTCTGCTGCAGGCGCCGGATCTGTGCGGTGAGGATGGGATCCTCCACGCCCCAGGGATCGGACTCTTCCCAGTTCTCTGTATCCCATGCCTCCTCCGGACCGGCTTCCGCCTGCGCTTCTTCGGTCCACTCGGCATTTTCTTCCATATCTTCCGACAGTCCGTCATCCTCCGGCAATTCGTCATCCTCTGCCGGAGCTTCAGGTAATTCCTCATCGGTCCAGGTGTCTTCGGACTGGGGCTCCTCCGTCCCGATGTCCGCAGGCAGTGCTTCTTCCGCCGGCGCATTCTGTGCATTCAGCTGCTCCTGCAGGGCTGCATCCGCCGCCTCATCCGGCAGGCAGAGCGTAAAGATCTGCAGGGGCGCCTGCGTACTTCCGGCCGCCTGTGCATTCTGGTTCCCAACGATCAGTTCCGGAATGCCGTCATGATTCAGATCCTGCATGGTCCAGACCAGTCCCAGTGCCTTCAGGTTTTCCGTGGTCAAAGGCTGTCCGCTTCCGTCCATGAAGCCCTCCGGCGTCATAATGACTCCCAGTGCTGCCAGCAGACCATCTCCGCTGACGCCCATTGTCACCTGAGAATTCTGCGGTGCACGCGCATCCCGGACAGACTGCCGATAGGCGTTCAGTGTTTCCGTAAAGGCTGCCGGTGGATTCTGCATCCACAGCTGCACCGGATCTGTCGGCGCGGGCGTTTCTGTGCTCTCCTCCGGGACAGGCGGTACGGCTGCTTCCGCGCTCTCCGGCTGCTCTGTCTCATCCGGCGCCGGAAGCGTCTCCGCTGTTTCCGTCTCGTCGGACGGCACGGGAGGCTCTGCCGGCTGTTCCGGCTCTGTCGGTTTTTCGGATTCCAAAGGCTGCTCGGGATTCTCCGGGACCGGCGGCACAATTTCCTCCGCTGCCTTCCGGCTGCTTTCCTCTGCTGCTTTCCGGCTGCTCTCCTCGGCGGCCTTGCGGCTTTCTTCCGCACGGCTGCTCTCTTCCGCGGCCTTGCGGCTCTCCTCGGCCAGACTGCTTTCCTTCGCGCGGCTGCTTTCTTCGGCGGCCTTCTTGCTCTCCTCCGCCTTCTTCCGTTCCTCGGCCAGGCTGCTCTCCGCCGCCTTGATACTCTCTTCGGCCGCCTTCAGGCTCTCCGCGGCTTTCTTACTCTCCTCCGCACGACTGCTTTCTGCAGCCGCTTTTTTACTTTCCTCCGCCAAGCGGCTTTCCTCTGCCCGGATACTCTCTTCGGCCGCTTTCTGGCTCTCCACAGCACGGCTGCTCTCCGCGGCCGCAAGGCTGCTTTCCTCCGCGGCCCGCCGGCTCTCTTCCGCGCGACTGCTTTCTTCCGCCGCCTTTTTGCTCTCCTCCGCCAGGCTGGCATCCTTTGCCTCGGATGCGTCCTCCACGTAAGGCTTAGGCGTGTTGCTGTCGCACAGGTACTTGTCGGCCTTTGCCGTCACGCAGGCGGCGTACATTTCGTTCAGATTTTCATATCCGGCCAGCTTTGCTCCCCGCGTCTCGAAATAGCAGGCGTCCTCGGTATCCGAGGCGGTCAGGGACGGATATTTATATTTGGTCACATCCACGCGACACGTGTCCTCCGTGGGATTCACCAGATCCGTGAAGGACGTATAAAAATAGTAGGAACTCTTTTCGTTACCGCCGTCCTTCTTCCAGTTCACGCTGACCTGGTAGACCAGATAAGCCACATTCTGCACATCTACGCGGCCCGCATCCCTGGCGCGCAGGAAATACATGCCGCAGTAATGCAGACCTTCCAGTTCCGCATCCTTCGGCCAGTTCTTCACATGGTTCAGTTCGAACACGCTGGTCGCCGTCTGCTGCATCTTGGCCAGGGCATTTTTATCAATGCCCTGAATGGAACTGGTATAGGCCTCCACGCCCTCTACCTTATATTCCTTTTCCGTTTTCACCAGCGATATATCCGGCGTGTCGGAAATAATCTCTGCCCGCACGGTGACAGACTGCCCCTTCTTCAGGCCGTCCGCCGGTTCCACGGAATAGTGGATGGTCGCGCCCTTTTCCTTCCGGTCCGGAATGGGATCCGCGCCGGCCAGCGGGGAGGTCCCATGGAATGTCACAGCCAGATCCATGAAAGGATCCACCTGGAACTTATTCATCAGGGACTGTACGGTGTGGCTTTCTTTCTTGGCGGAAGCCTTCAGTCCGTATTTTTTCAGACGGTCATTATCACACACATAGGATACCGCCATCACATCCCCATTCTTCAGGTTCTGGTTCCCTTCAATGCGGACTTGAATTTGCTTTTCCAGATAAGAAACGCAGACCGCCAGCTCCTCTTCCGCATTGTTGGCGTTTTCCTGCCACATCATATCGCGGTAAGAGATGGTGCCGGACTCTGTAATGAATCCGTTCTTCTGCGCTTTTTTCTGAAGGATCGGTGCGAGATCCCGGCGGATGGCGTCCTCCTTATAGACTGCCTCCACGGTGCCGCTGCCGTCATACCCGACATCCGAAAGCGTAACATAGTCCTGCGGCGCAAAGGTCTGCGCCTTTTCTCCCAGCAGCAGAAAGGCTGCCGCGATGACCACTGCCAGCGCCGCCACCGCACCGATGGCCGCCGCGATCATGGGCAGCGGAGATTGTTCTCTTCTGTTCATAGCGTCCTCCCTTTCCTTTTCCCCTTCTCTTCAGCATACCACAGAACCGGCCTTTTTTCTATACTTCCGGTAAATTACTTTCCCCGGCTGCGGCGATCAACCGCAGCTTTTCCTCCCGGCTCATCCGCTTGATGTGCCACTCCCGGCTGAGCGCCTCGCTCTTTTCCGAAAACGCTTCCCGGTAGACCAGCGTCACCGGCCGGCGGGACCGGGTATATTTGGCTCCCCTGCCGGCATTATGCGCCGCTGTTCGTTTTTCCGTGTCCGTGGTCCAGCCGCAGTACAGGGTATCATCCGCGCAGCGGAGAATATATACATAATGCATCGGTTACTCCTTTGGGACCTCCAGTCCCATTTCCTGAATAAAGCGGGACGGCAGCGCCTCACGGTGGAAACGCTCGCGCACCCAACAGATATACAGTTTGCTTCTGGCCCGCGTGACAGCCACGTAAAAGAGCCGCCGCTCCTCCTCCAGGTCCGCATCCAGCACCGCCCTCCGGTGCGGGGTGATCCCCTCGTTGGCGTCCATCACGAACACCGCCGTATATTCCAGGCCCTTTGCCGCGTGCATGGTCAGTATGCGGATACCTTCCCGCCGTCCGGCGTCCTTTGCGGATTTCCGTTGCTCCTCCAGTTCCCGGGTGTATTCCTGCATATGCTCCATCCACGCCGCCAGCGTGCCGAAGGGGCGCGCGCTCTCCTGCAGCTCGTCCAGCATCAGCAGCAAGTCCTCGGCCGGCAGATGCCTGGCCTCGGCATACTCCTTGATATAGTCTTCGTAGCCGATCCCCCGCCGGATATAATTTACCGCCGCCCAGGGACGCATTTTGGAGAGCATTCGGATATCGTATTTCAGCCTGTCCACACGGTCCGCCATCCAATCTCTATCCGACAGCGAAGCGCGCAGCGCGTCCAGATCCACCTCCGGATCCGGAAAAGCCGACCGTGGAATAAACCGTTTCGGCCGGTTGATAATGCGCAGGAAATCCCCTCTTGCGCGGCTGCCGGCGGCGATCAGCATATAGGTCACCACATCCGCCGTGATCCAGTGATCATACAGATTCGGCGCCACGTCTGCCATCTGAAAGGGAATGCCGGCGCGCATCAGCTGCTCCGCCATCACACGAGGCCCGGCATTCGTCCGGTAGAGAAGCGCGATCTTTTCATACGGCACGCCCTGCCGGTGAAGCGCCGCGATCCGGCGGATGACGGCGTCATTTTCCTCTCCCAGATCCGCGTACGCGCAGGCCTCCACCGGAAGGTCCCCGGTGCGGGCCGGCCGGATGGCCTTGGCATACCGCGCCGTGTTCTTTTCGATCAGACGTCCCGCCGCCTTTACCACGGCCGGCACCGACCGATAGTTGACATCCAGCAGGATCTGCTGTGCCTGCGGGTAATCCCGCGGAAAGCCCAGCATGATCTCCGGCTTGGCTCCGCGGAAGCGGTAAATGGACTGGTCATCGTCGCCCACCACAAAAAGGTTGTCCTGCGGCGCCGCCAGCATCCGCAGGATCTCATACTGCAGGCGGTTGATATCCTGGAATTCGTCCACCAGGATGTACCGGAACTGTCCCTGCCACGCCTGCAGGATATCCTTTCTCTCCCGCAGCAGCTCGTAGGTCAGGCGCATCATATCATCAAAATCAATCTTGCCTAGCTGCTGCAGCGCTTCATCATAGAAGCTGCGCACCTGCCGGAAGACCTCCGCCGGGCAGTTCGCGGAATAATAATTCTCCGGTGCGATCAGATCGCCTTTCAAAGCGCTGATCTCTGAGGACAGCCGAAGAAGAAGATCCTCCTCTTCCTCTCCCTCCCAGTCGGTGCGTCGCAGCGCATCCCGCAGGATCTGCATCCGCTGCTCATTTTTCAGGATATCCCCGGCAGTATAATGGTAGGCCAGCCGCAGGATCCGAAAAAAGATGCTGTGAAAGGTGCCAAAATGCACCGGCAGCTCCTTTCCGCCCATCAACGCCTGAAAACGCTCCTGCATTTCGCCGGCCGCCGCCCGGGTAAAGGTGATGACCAGAATGTGCTGCGGCGGCACCTTCCGCTGCTCCACCAGGTAGCGGATGCGGCGGGTGATCACCAGGGTCTTTCCGGAGCCCGGTCCCGCTAAAACAATAGCAGGGCCGTCCGACGCGCGGACAGCCCTTGCCTGTGCCTCATTTAACGGCATGCTTCCTCCAATTTCTCTATTCCGATGCGGATACGGCGCAGGGATTCATCCTTCCCCAGGATCTCCATGATCTCATAGGCCCCGCCCGGCGTCATCTGCTTGCCGGAGACCGCCGTCCGCAGCGGCCACAGCACACGCCCATTCTTCAGGCCTTTTTCCTCTACGTATTCCGCCACCAGTGCCTTCATTGCCTCCATGCCGAAATCCTCCTGCGCTTCCAGACGCGGCAGGAAATCCTTCAGCACCTCCAGAGAGTTTTCGGTGTTGGTTTTCATCTTCTTGTGTGTGTACATGGCTACATCATAATCCGGCAGCTCCTCAAAGAAGTCGATGGGCGCCGCAATATCCGAAAAGACCTCAATGCGGGTCTTCATAAGATCCGCGATCGCCTTCACGTCCACGTCGCGCGTCACCACGGAGCGCACGATCGGCAGGGCGCGGGCCAGATAGCTCTCTTCATCCATAGCCTTAATATATTCTCCGTTCATCCAGCGGAGCTTGGTCATGTCAAAGACTGCCGGAGATTTGCTGATATGCTTGTAATCGAAGGCCGCGATCAGCTCCTCCAGGCTCATGATCTCCTGGTTCCCCTCCGGGCTCCAGCCCAGAAGTGCCACAAAATTGACCACCGCCTCGTTCACAAAGCCCTGGTCGATCAGATCCTCATAAGAGGAATGGCCGCTGCGCTTGCTGAGTTTGGCGTGGTTCTCATCCGTGATCAGCGGGCAGTGCACATAGACCGGCTCCTCCCAGCCGAAGGCCTCGTACAGGCGGGTATACTTGGGAGAAGAGGACAGATATTCATTGCCGCGCACCACATGGGTGATCCCCATCAGATGATCATCCACCACATTGGCAAAGTTGTAGGTGGGATATCCGTCGGATTTGATCAGGATCATATCATCCAGCTCCGCGTTCGGCGCAGAGATATCCCCATAGATTTCATCGTGGAAGGTGGTAACGCCTTCATTCGGGATATTCTGGCGGATCACATAGGGCTTGCCGGCGGCCAGATTGGCGGCCACCTCCTCCGGGGACAGATGCAGGCAATGTTTATCATACATGGACACTTCCTTGGCATTCTCTCCCTCGCCGATCTTCTGCTTCAGGGTGGCCAGGCGCTCTGCGTCGCAGAAGCAGTAATAGGCCTCGCCCCGCTCGATCAGCTCCTTGGCATACTGCAGATAGATGCCCTGCTTCTGGCGCTCGCTCTGCACATACGGGCCGCAGCCGCCGTCTTTGTCCGGTCCCTCATCGTGGGTCAGGCCGGTCTTTTCCAGGGTGCGGTAGATGATATCCACGGCGCCCTCTACATATCTTTCCTGATCGGTATCCTCTATGCGGAGGATAAATTCTCCGCCGGCGTGTCTGGCGATCAGCCAGGCATAAAGCGCGGTGCGCAGATTGCCCACATGCATGCGCCCGGTAGGGCTCGGTGCGAAACGGGTGCGGATCTTGGTCGTATTCATCTCATTCTCCTTATCTTTCCGGGAAGGCTTCGTACAGTTCCTTCAGTTCAGCGATCAGCCGGTTCAGCTCGTCGTCATCCACGGTATCGGCGACCATCATCTCATAGTTGTCAAAGACCAGGTCAAAGCTGACCAGGGTCTTGTCCCGCATGCGGGACGCCTCAACTTCCAGCACAGGTTCAATGAACTGGCCCTTGTAGCTGTAAGCATCTCCCTCCGCGATCTTTGTGAGCTCCCGAATGATCTCCTCCAGCTCGAAGGTCAGCAGAAAGCTCTCGCGGAATACAGCCGGGCCGTATCCCTCCCGCTCATGGCTGACCTGCAGCGTCAGCCAGTTAGCATCGTAACTGTAATCTCCCGGCACGCTGGGAGACGCTTCCGGATATTGATATTGCAGGATCTTCCACTCCAGGGATTCCTGACTGTTCTTAAAACGCATAAATGTATTCCTCCTGCGCCGCTGACGGTGCTCAAGACATTTCTGCCATTATAACAACTTTCCGGCGCCGGCGCAAGTATGGACTGTCATTTAACACCGTTACCATTCACAGCCCTGTCTGTGAATAATAACAAAAGACCGGCCCTCAAGGAGCCGGTCTGAATGTATATGCTGCTGTTTCGAAAGCAGATGATTACATGGAGGTATATCCGCCGTCTACAGGAAGGGCTACGCCCGTCACATAGGCGGAGCAAGGGGATGCCAGGAACAGTGCAGCGGTATCCAGCTCGCCCTCGTTGCCGTAGCGGGACAGCGGGATCATGGTCTGCGCGTTGGCCTGGAAGAAATCGGAATCCAGGGTCTCCTTGGTCAGCGGAGAATAGAAATAGCCGGGGCAGATGGCGTTAACAGTGATGTTGTATTTGCCCCACTCGGCGGCCAGACCGCGGGTCATGTTCACAACGCCGCCCTTGGCTGCATGGTACGGGGAGCAAGGAGCTACCTTATTGCCCACCAGGCCGTACATGGAAGCAATATTGATCACGCGGCCGTACTTGGCAGGGATCATGGCCTTCTTCGCCACGGATCTTGCCAGCCGGAAGCTGCCGAACAGGTCGATGTTCAGCTCATTGTAGAACTGCTCATCCGTAATATCCTCGGCCGGTGCAACGGCGCCGGTGCCGGCATTGTTGATCAGGATATCGATGCGGCCGAACTTCGCCATGATGGCATCCACAGCGGCTTCAACATCTTCCGTGCTGGTGATATCGCAGCGGACAGCCATGGTCTCTACGCCGAAATCCTTTGCGATTTCTGCAGCCACTTCATCGATCAGATTCTGACGGCGGGCAATAGCCACGATCTTTGCGCCCTGGTTCGCCAGCGCTTTCGCCATCTGTACGCCAAGTCCGGTGGAGCATCCCGTAACAACCGCAACCTGTCCCGTCAGATCAAAATAATTTTTCATTGGTTTATCCTCCTAGCGCGGCGTCGGATATATAGTTAGCCGCTCATAACCCCCACTATAGCATGAAACCGTATCGATGTCAACGGAATAGTTATTGTTTTCACAAATATTTTTTATACCCTCTGCTGTAACACGGTATTATATCATTCTTCCTCTGCATCCTCCTCAAAGACGCGTATAGCCTCCTTCAGCTCCCGCTCTTCTTCCTTCAGCCGATGCCGGCCCCGGAAAAAGGAGACAGCCAGCGCCGCCAGCAGCACCGGCGGAAGCACATCCAGCAGCAGGGACAGAATACCATCGGCCGCAAGACCAGAAATCATAGTTCCTTCTCCTTCCAGATCTCCCGCAGTTCTTCCCGCCATTTTCTTCTCTGCCTGCGGCGGACAGCCTCATAGGCGATCCATATCGCCAGGCTCAGCGCGCCCAGGCAGATGGCTGCCATGTCTTCCATATTAATCTCTTCCCCCGGTCTCTTCTATTCCGTCTGCATCCGCAAGCTTCTTCGCACGCCGGCGCTCCCGCTGGCGAATCTCTGCCTCCGCCGCCTGCTTCCGCAGCGCAAAAAGCCGCTTCTCCATTACAGAAAAATACCACACATACACCGTGACCCCTGCCAGGACCAGGCCCATCATGGCGGCATGGCGCATCCCGCCGCGGGAGGCCTCGCCCGGGCCGGCCGCCAGCGGCACCGCGTTTTCTTCAATATCCACCGCCGGAAGATCCTCTATTTCCGTGATGGTCAGTTTCCCGTTCTCTGAAGCGCCATAGGCCGGTCCGGCAGTCCAAAATGGCAGAAGCCCGGTCAGCACTGCAAACAGCACCAGGATCATTAATACTCGTTTTCTCATAATATGCACCTCACTGAAACGCCAGAGACAAATGCAGGGTATTGCCGATATGATCCGGAATATACACATCCCAGTTCTCTTCCGGATACGGGAAGTAAATCTCGCCGGCCGCTGCGTTATAAGAGACCGGTTCCATATACATGCCGGACGCGCTCATGGCATAGGCCTCCGCGTAATCCACGCCGATGCCCGCATCCTCCACCACGAACCGAATCAGCTCTCCGGAAAAGTCATTTTCCAGAAGCCGCGGACCCTCCGCATCTACGGCAGTAACGTTCACGCTCTGCGCCGCTTTCTGGCGGTTGATCAGCTCTACCGTGATCGTCAGCTCTCCGTTCCTTGTGGGCTCCACGGTAAATTCCCGCTTCCCGGCCTCATAGACCGGCAGCGAGTGCTGCTTCCATTTTGCGATCACACGATTCACCGGAAGCCGGGAGGCGATGCGTATGGTCACCACGGGCAGCCCCCGCAGTCCCGTATCCTCCACGCTCAGCTCATAGACCGGCGGAATGAAAATGACCGGCAGTAGAAAAAACATGACCAACAGTGATACCAGAACGCCCCGCTGCAGCGAGAATCGCTCCTTCCGGTAGACAGCATAGGATGCCAGCGCCTCCACCGGCATGGTATTCGGCTCTTTTCCGGCCGCATCAAAAATTTCCTCCAGCAGCCGGCAGATCTCCGGCACAGAAAGCTCCGGCCAGATCATTCTGGCGCCTCGAAGCCGGGCCGGCTGTGCCGCTCCCGTATCGCTTTCTTCGCCCTTTCGCAGATGCCGCAGCCCGATGCGCAGCGCGCGCCGCACCAGCGCCTGGCTGAAATTCAGCACCACCGCGATATCTTCCTCCCGAAGTCCCTGACCGTAGCGCATCAGGAGCACCTGGGATTCCGTCAGCGGCAGATTCAGCAATGTGGATACCGTATAGCGTCCCGCCGGGGTATCGATTTCCGTCTCCGGATGCAGCCCGTCTGTATGCTCCGTCTGCTCCACATAAGCCCGCAGACAAAGGCGGGCGATCCACGGCAGGAACATTTCGGGATGCGGCAGCAGAGGCAGGCTCTCCAGGGCGTGGGTATGCACATGTGTCAGAAGAATACGAGCCGATGGCTCGTCTCCGGTCATAAAAACCAGGTATCCGTACTGACGTCGGCAGACCGCTGCAAACAGCTCCGCATACGCATTGCTGCTGCCCTCTGCCGCCTGTCGCACCAGATCCGTCAGATAGGACTGATCTAATCTCTCCAAAGGATCCCTCCTTACGCTCTGCCTTCCGCCCGCGCCCGGCTGTCGGAAAGTGCCACCAGGGCCGTCACGCTGTCAGCGCCGCTTCCCTGCGCCAGCGCCACGCCCTTCCGGTAAACGAGCGGCATATCCGGGTGTGCCTTCGCATGCGCCGCGATCCCCCGCTCGATCTCTTCCAGGAAACGCTCCACCCTTTTTTCGGAACACTCCCGGAATATCGCCAGGAACTTGTTTCCTCCGTTTCGTCCAATAAAGCAGACCCCGCCGGCTGCCTCCTGGAGGATGTCTGAAAACACCTGCAGCGCCGTGTCCCCGCCGGTATGGCCCAGCCGTTCATTGATTTCCCGGAGGTTTGTGATCTCCAGGGTCACACAGCCCATATCCTGCGGCAGCGGCTGGTTCAAGAACCGGCTGATATACACATCCACGCTGTAACGGTTGGCAATTCCGGTCAGCGCATCATTATAGATGGCGTTATCCAGCTCCATATTTTCCCTTCGCAGATCAGACCAGGAGGTAAAATCATACAGCAGGAAAAGAAACGAAAGGCCCAGCAGGATCCACAGGAGAAATCCCAGCAGCCGCACATGCCCGTTTACGGCCAGCATCTCATACAGTTCCGGATCCCGCAGGATCACAAACAGCCCGATCGCCGCCAGCAGTACCAGTACGATCAGCTGTATCGTTTTTATTACATCGAAGCGTTTCATGTGCCGCTCCCCCTTCCGATCACATGGATCCCATCTTTTCCGATCTGCAGAATAATGCGTCCGCGGATCTGCCGCAGGCCCACCTCCCCGAAGGCACGGGAATCCATGGACACCTCGCGGTTATCCCCCAGCACGAACACACTACCCTCCCGCACCCGGTAAGGATAGATGACCGCGCCTGTTTCCTCCAGTGTACTGCCGAAGGCAAAGGAATCCTCCGCGGCCACGCCGTTCACCAGCACGGCGCCGTCCTCCAGCTCTACCACATCCCCGCCGGCCGCGATGACCCGCTTTACGTAGTAATCCCCGGAGGGGACCCACAGCGAGACAACATCGCCTGCGCGGTAATCGTTCACGGGCCTCAGGTACAGCACGATGTCCCCATCGTTGAACGTAGGCGCCATGGAATCGCCCCCTACCACAGAGAGGCCGATGCCAAACCGGAACAGAAGAACAAGCGCTGCCAGCAGGACAATAAAATGCAGGGAGTCATGCAGCCAGGTCAGTTTTCTGCCATTATATTGTTCCAGGATTCTTGTCCGCTCCATAAATACTTCTTTCTGAATGATTGTTCCCCACCATCATACCGGGGCTACCGTAAAAGGATGCGTCAAACGCATCAGTAAAGGCAGGGTGCACCGCCTTATCCGGGTGCATCCTGCCTTCATTATATGGGTTTGATATAGGGTTTGCAAGGTTCTTTTTACAGCTCCGCAGAGGCTGTTTCCTGACCGGATACCGTGATCTCCAGGTTGCCGTTGCGGCAGCGGATGGCATCGATCATTTCCTTTTCCCGGGCGGCATCCTTCAGGGTGATGTCGTAGGTCAGCCGGAACATGCTTCCCATGTTGGTGGACTTCACCTGTGTGAGGGCATGCTTTGCGGTAAAATCCGCCCAGATATCATCAAAGATTCCTGTGTAGTCCAGATCCTCCGGGATGGTCACGCGGATGGTGCGGTACGCGGCTGCTCTCCGCTCCAGGCCCAGATCCAGGTGATCCGCGACCAGGCAGACCAGGCAAAGGATGACGGTGAACAGTATGGCATATCCCAGATAGCCCATACCGACGATCAGGCCGGCGCCCATGGCCAGAAACAGCATGGCGATTTCCCGCGCCGTGCCGGGAATCGAGCGGAAACGCACCAGGCTGAAGGCTCCTGCCACAGCCACACCGGCCCCCACATTGCCATTCACCATCATGATGACCACACACACGATGGCAGGCAGTATGCAGAGCGTCAGCAGGAAGCTGCGGGTGGTCCGCGTGCCCTGCATACAGGTCGCAGCGATGATCGCACCGATCAAAAGTGCTGCTATAATGCAGATAACAAATTGTGATACCTGTACATTTGTTGCGGTCGCTGTATCAAATAATCCGGTAAATAATGTTGTCATAAGAATACCTCCCCTTATTTTTTACTCACCGACCGGATGTCCCTTCCGGCCGGAGGATGCTGTTGATTTCATTTTCTGTTCGTCTTACACTGCCCGGCTGTAGGATACCTTCGGCCGGACAGGGACCGGACGAGTGCCCCGGGCGGGCTGCCGCTGCGGCATGATCCGCAGATCCGGGGCGATCATCCCCTGATAGGCGGTGCCGTATTTAGAGAAAGAGGTCTTATAGACCCTCTGCTCCGAAAGGACTCTCACCATCCACAGGGGGAAGCCTCCGGCACACTTGATCTCCATCAGCGTCATGTCCTCCGGGATCAGATGGCGTCCGCCCACCGGCTGGTCCAGCCCCATCCGCTCTGTCCGCGCCATGATGTTTTCATCAAAGGTGACCCGGAAGGTGCTGTCGGCGTCGGTAAAATAGGCCTCCCGCTCGTAGGTCAGATACGCCGCCGGCTTCAGTGTGCCGTAAAAATCCCGGAAATATTCCACCTCCCGCGAGATCTGTCCGGGCTTTGCGGACGCGCCACCCGAAAGCCACATCTCCGCCTGACGGGACGTCATGGTCAGCCGCCTTTTATAGACGATGCCGTCATACTTTTTCTTCAGCTCCACAAAGACGGTGTCCCCGGAGGCCGCCGGTCCATAGCTCCGGACTCTCAGCTTCTCCTTATAGGCCGGTTTCTCGATAGAGCGCCGCGCCAGGCGGAAATTATCTGTATCATAATATATATTGCGGATCGTTGTCCTGCCGTACCGGTCCAGACGCATGTGGGGCGCCATGGCTTTCAGGATGGCTTCCTTCTGCGCGGTATTCAGCAGATATTTTACCTCGTACCGTTTAAATGTTGTCTGCACGCCCATGCTGTACCTCCCTCCCGGATGTCCTCCGTGATCTTATGGTGACATCATAGACACCGAACCTTAAAGCTACTTAAAAGCAAATTTATTTTTCGCAGATTGACACCACTTTTTTTACACAGTATGATAAAAACCGGAGGTGACATTATGAGACTGTTGCTGGCAGAGGATGAGCGATCCCTTTCGAGGGCGGTGTGCGCGATCCTTGAAAAGAACAATTACGCGGTGGATGCCGCCTATGACGGCGTGGAAGCGCTGGATTATCTGGAAAGCGGAAATTATGACGGCGTCATACTGGATATCATGATGCCCAAAATGGACGGGCTGACGGTACTGAAGACCCTGCGGGCCCGGGGGAATCTGATCCCGGTTCTTCTGCTGACCGCCAAATCCGAGATCGATGATAAGGTGACGGGGCTGGATGCCGGTGCGAACGATTACCTGACCAAGCCGTTCGCCGGCAAGGAGCTTCTGGCGCGTATCCGCGCGATGCTGCGGGTACAGACAGCGCAGCCGGACGTCCGACTGACGGTGGGGAACATCACCCTGGACCGCTCCACCTATGAGGTCTCCTCGCCCGACGGGCGCTTCCGCCTGGCCGGCAAGGAATATCAGATGCTGGAAATGTTCATGGCAAATCCCAGGCAGCTGATCTCCGCGGAGCGCTTTATGGAAAAGATCTGGGGCTATGACAGCGAGGCGGAAATCAATGTGGTGTGGGTCTATATTTCCTATCTGCGCAAAAAGCTGACCGCGCTGAACGCCAACGTACAGATCAAGGCCACCCGCGGCGCCGGCTATTCCCTGGAAGTGAAGGAGAATTAAGCCTATGCAGATGATCAATAAACTGCGGCGCCGGCTGATTTTAGTATCCATGCTCTCTCTCCTGCTGGTGCTGGGCAGCATCGTGACGGCCGCCAACCTGATCAACTGGCGGCAGATCACGCAGGACGCGGACAGCATTCTGGATGTTCTGGCGGAAAACGAAGGCTTCTTCCCGGAGCTGCGGGAGGATTTCGGCGGAGGCCCGTGGGACGGAGAAACGGCACCGGCCCGGCCGGAAGGCGAAAGCGCGGCTACTATGCCGGAGGGCGAGACCACAGAGAACCGACCGGTAAATAACCGGGAGAAGTGGCGCAATGATCTGCGCGGCCGGGGTCTCTCCCAGGAAACCCCCTTCGAATCCCGCTTTTTCTCGGTCAAATATAATGAAGACGGCTCGGTGGACGATGTAGAGATCACCCGCATCGCGTCCGTCTCCGAGGAGGACGCCATTTCCTACGCCGAGGAGATCCTCGCCAAAGGCCGCACGCGCGGCTTTTACGGAAGCTACCGGTATCTTGTCTGCAACGAATCCGCAGACAGCGGGGACAGTGTCGGGCAGCGCGTGATCCTTCTGGACCGGCAGAACCAGCTGGCTACCCTGAAGCACTTTGTGCTGGCAAGCTACGGACTCTCTGCGTTGGGACTGCTGCTGGTGCTGATCCTGATCACCCTGCTTTCCGGGCGCATCATCCGGCCCTTTGTGGACAATTACGAAAAACAGCGCCGGTTCATCACCGACGCCGGACATGAATTAAAGACCCCGCTGGCCATCATAGAGGCGGACAGCGAGGTGCTGGAAATGGATCTTGGAGAAGATAACGAATGGCTCTCCGACATCCGGAAGCAGACGCGCCGCCTGGCGGAGCTCACCGCCAATCTGATCTTCCTGGCGCGCTCGGAGGAGAGCACAGGCACTGCACAGCGGATCGATTTCCCCCTCTCCGATGTGGTAGAGGAATCGGCGGAATCCTACCAGGGCCCGGCCATGGCCGGCGGTCAGTCTTTTGAGATGACCGTCGAACCCATGCTCTCCCTCTGCGGCGATGAAAAGCAGATCCGCCAGCTGGTAGGCATCCTGATGGATAACGCCCTAAAGTACACGCCCGCCGGCGGGGATATCCGGCTGACATTAAAAAAAGACGGAAAATGGCTCCGTCTCTCCGTATGCAATACCGCGGAAAACATCAAAAAAGAACAGCTTCCGCATCTGTTCGACCGATTCTACCGCACCGACGCCTCGCGCAATTCCGCTACCGGCGGGTACGGCATCGGCCTCTCGATTGCCCAGGCTATCGTCGCCGGGCACAAAGGACAGATCAAAGCCACCACCGCGGACGAGTGCTCGCTCACCATCACGGCCAGCTTTCCGGCGGGTTAAAACAGGAGACAAGGAGACAGGGGACGGACCTGTGTCTCCCGCAAGGGGGAGACACAGGTCCGTCCCCTGTCTCCTACAGACGTTCCTTCTTTTCGATGTCGAGGAAGTACTTGTAGGTATCTACGGTCAGTTCGCCGCAGGCTGCCTCATCGCAGGCGATGATGGCGCCGTTGTGCATCTGCAGGGCGGAGCAGGTCCACTTGGAGCTGACAGCACCTTCTACGGTGGCAGCCAGCGCGCGGGCCTTGTTGTGGCCGTTGATCAGGATCAGCACTTCTTTGGAATCCGTGACTGTGCCTACGCCTACGGAAAGGGCCTGTGCCGGCACCTTTTCGGGATCATTTCCGAAGAAGCGGGAGTTCACGATACGGGTATCCGTGGTCAGGTCGCGCACGCCGGTGCGGGAGGCCAGGGAGGTGTACGGCTCGTTAAAGGCGATGTGGCCATCTACGCCGATGCCGCCCATGAACAGATCGATCCCGCCGTAGGAGGCGATCTTCTCTTCATATCTGGCGCACTCACCCTCCGGATCATCGGTCATGCCGTTCAGAATATTGATGTTCTCCGGCTTCATATCCACCAGGTGATCGAAGAAGTTGTCATGCATGAAATACCAGTAGCTCTGGTCATGCT
>CAMNFR010000035.1 GCA_946537305.1 uncultured Lachnospiraceae bacterium
TTCCGGCTGACCTCCACCGCGTAAGGATGGGTGGCGTCTACCACCAGATCAAAATCACGAAGCTGTACCGCCATCTCGTCCGCGTCCAGCCGCCCCACCCGTACCGTACAGTTCAGGCCGTCAAGCTCCTCCGCGCCGAGTTTGGTGGCCACGCTGACCGTTACCGTATGACCGGCCCCCGGAAGTCGTTCGGCCAGCAGCCGTCCCTCCGTGGTCCCGCCAAAAATCCAGATCTTCATCGCTTTGCCTCATATCCCCGGGGCGTCACCATCCGCCCGCCGATCTGCTTTGTGCCGGAAGCGCCCACGAATATTGTGCAGAACATATCCGGCTCCGCATCCCGCAGTTCCTTTAATGTAAGTACTTGGGCCTCCTGCTCGTCCCGTCCGATATTCCTCGCGATGCCGCAGACCGTCTCCGGTGCGCGCGACTCCAGCAGAATATCACAGGCCCGGCACAGGTGATCCGGCCGCTTTTTGGAGCGCGGATTGTACAGGACAATGCAGAAATCGCCTTCCGCCGCGCAGCGAAGCCGCCGCTCTATCATCTCCCACGGCGTCAGCAGATCTGACAGGGAGATCACGCAGAAATCATTCATCAGCGGCGCCCCCAGAAGAGCTGCCCCGCTGACGGCCGCCGTAATGCCCGGAACGACCTCGATTTCCACCGGCGGATATCCCGCCATTTTCCGGTCCGCCGCCATCTGCAGCACCGGACCGGCCATACCGTAGATGCCCGCATCCCCGGAACAGACCATGGCGACTGTTTTCCCGGCCTCCGCCCGTTCCAGCGCCATTTGGCATCGCGCCAGTTCCTGCGTCATAGGGGTCGTGAGTACTTCCTTCCCCGGGAAGCGCTCCTCCAGCAGCTTTACATATAGCGTATAACCACACAGGACATCCGCGCGTCGCACAGCCTCCGCCGCCGCGGGCGTCATTGCCTCCGGGCCGCCCGGGCCCATGCCCACCAGAAAGATTTTATTCATCCCGCCATCTCCAATCCGGTGTAAAAGGTGCTACTGCAGCCGCCATGGTCACGCCCGAAGCCGCATATTTTTTGCAGATCAGCGCTCCACCGCTGCCAAGCACCGCGCTGCGCTCGCACACATTATCCACACCGATGATTTCCCGCACAAAATCGGAAGCCGTAAAATCCCCCTCCGCTGCAGAAAGCTCCGCCGCCGAAAACGTCATCAGCGGCCAGTCATGCCGGCGGCAAAATGCCAGCAATCCCGGCTCCTCTGCCTTCCGGTCGACCGAACAGGCCTGACGGACGGATTCCGGGAACAGTCCTGTTTCCGCACAGAAATCCCGGAAAACATTCTCCATCTCCTCTGCACAGATCCCCTTCCGGCAGCCTACCCCCAGCGTCACGATCCGGGGAATTACATATAACAGCTGGCGCGGAGGCTCCATGCTGCTGCCTTCCGCTGTCACCGATGTTTTCTCTTTTCGTACGGAGAGCCGCACGATCGGAACATCCTCCTCCGATGCAGTCCTCGCTGCCGCATTTTCATCTTCCGAAGCATCGACATCAGCCAAAATGATTCCTTCCGGAATCTCCCCGGAGATTTTCCAGTCACTGTAAACGCAGACCTTCCCGCCGGCCAGCAGCCGCCCGGAAACCGTCCGAATCCCGGAAGTCTCCGGAATCACACATCCCTGGAGTCTGGCCCATTCGTCCACGGCGAACACGCCGCGCTGATCTGTGGCCGTGGTGATCACAGCCTCCGCGCCGGTCAGCATCGCAATCCTTCTTGTCAGCGCATTGGCGCCGCCCAGATGTCCGCTGAGCAGAGAGATTACATGTCTGGCTGTCTCATCGATTACGACCACCGCCGGATCTTCCGCCTTGGAACGAATGAATGGGGCTATCGCCCGCACGGCAATACCACAGGCGCCCACAAACACCAGCGCGTCTGCCTCCCGAAAGGCAGTTTCTGTCCAGGACTGCAGGGAAAGCGGCCTGCCGCAGCGCATGGCCTGTACATTTCCCTGTGCCGCAAGCGCCTCCGCCAACTGCTTCGCCAGCGCCTCTCCCCGGTCGGTAAATGAAATAATCCGAACATTCATCGTTCTGCCTCCCGATATCCGGTCGAAAAGGAGGGATCGTACAACTTGCTTCTCTCGTAGGCATCCCCCAGAAAATCTCCTACCAGCACCAGGGCCGTCCGGGAGATACCGTGCGCCGCGCCGGCGCTCGCCAGCTGCCCCAGCGGGGCATAGACGATCCGCTCCTGCGGCCAGGTCGCCTTATACACCAGGGCCGCCGGCGTCTCTTCCGTATACGCCCCGGCCAGCAGCGCCTGCTGCAGTTCCTCCAGCCTTCCGGCCGAAAGGAAAATGACCATAGTACAGCCATGCTTCGCCAAAGACGTAATATTTTCCCGCTCCGGCACCGGCGTCCGCCCTGCCATGCGCGTCAGGATAACCGTCTGGCTGACCCCCGGCAGGGTATATTCCGCCGGGATGGCCGCCGCCGCGCCCAGAAAGCTGGAGACGCCCGGCGTCACATCAAAGCGGATTCCTGCCTCCCGAAGCGCATCGATCTGCTCGCGGATGGCCCCGTATACCGACGGATCCCCGGTATGCAGTCGGACCGTCATCTTCCCGTCTTTTTCGCTCTCACACATCACAGCAATCACCTGCTCCAGCGTCATTTCCGCGCTGTTATAGATGACACATTGTGACCGGCACAGCCCCAGCAGCGCAGGATTCACCAGGCTGCCGGCGTAAATGACCACATCCGCGGCCTTCAGAAGCTCCGCGCCCCGCAGGGTAATCAGGTCCGGTGCGCCCGGTCCCGCGCCCACAAAATGAATCATCGCCGCAGCACCTCCTTTACGCCCTCACTCTCCGCCAGCGTGCCGTGCACATTGGAAAAGAGGATGATTTCCACATGACAGTTCTCCCCGGCCCGCTCCGAAACATACCGGAGGATGGCATCCCGCAGGCCGTCCATCACCGGCTGCAGCAGGCCATCTTCCTTCAGCACATCTATGCAGGCGTCCGTCGTGGCACATTCCATCAGCCGCGACGCCGTATCCCGCCCCGCGCCGGCCAGCGCCGCATAGGTCACGAACAGCTCCCTGCGGCAGTCTGCCTGCCGGGAGTGTGTATTCATAATGCCGCCGGCCAGCTTTACCAGCTTGCCGATATGCCCCGCCAGCAGCAGCTCTTCATAACCCAAGGCCCGGATCTCATCCAGCGCCTCACCGATAAAATTGGAGCACTTTACCACGGGGATTCCCAGCGTGTCCGCATCTCTGCCCCGCAGGTAATCCATGCCGTAGTTGCCGGGCGTCAGGATCAGCCGCCGGTGCCCCTCTGCAAAATGCTGCCGCAGTTCCAGCGCGATGGTATCCGTCAGGGCCTGCCGGCTCATAGGCTCCACAATGCCGGAGGTCCCCAGGATAGATATGCCGCCCTCAATGCCAAGCTTCGGATTAAAGGTCTTCTCCGCAGCTTCTTCCCCGCCGGGGACAAAGACCGTCACCTCCAGACCGCCGTCGTGCTCCGCCGTACGGCAGACCTCCTCCAGCGCTTCGCGGATCATCTGCCGCGGCACGCTGTTGATGGCCGCCTCGCCCACCGGCTGGTCCAGTCCGGGCCGCGTCACGCGCCCCACGCCCCGGCCGCCCCGGATGAGGATCCCGGGCTCTTGGGCGCGCCTCACCTCTGCGCAGATCAGAAGTCCCGCGGTGATATCCACATCATCGCCGGCATCCTTCCGCACTCCGCAGCGGGCAGCCGTCCCATCCTCCGAAATTTCCTGCATCTCCAGCCCTACCTGCACCACAGGCCCTTTCGGCGTGCGCAGGGAAACCGTCTCCGGCCACACGCCCATCAGCAGACGCGCGGCAGCTCCGGCCGCCGCCAGCGCCGCGCAGGTGCCGGTGGTATAGCCGCACCGCAGCTGTTTCCCCTCTGACCGAATATAATGCGAAAACTTCCCAGGTGCCGGCGCCGCAGGTTCCAGACTGCCCGCCGGCAGGTCATACAGCTGCTCCAGATATCCATCCGCAAAGATCTCCGCTGCGCTGCCCAGCCGGTCCGCCCGGCCGTCCTTCAGACAAAGGATCCGGTCCGCGCAGCGCCGCACCAGGTCCAGCTCGTGCAGACTGATGATCACCGCCAGATCTTCCTGCTCCGTAAGGGAGCGCAGCGCCGCGACCAGCTCCAGCTGATAGCGGATATCCAGGAAGGACGCCGGTTCATCCAGCACCAACACCTTCGGCTCCTGGCAGAGAGCCCGCGCCAGCAGCACCCGCTGCCGCTGTCCGTCGCTGATGCCATCAAACGGCAGATCCGCCAGATCCGCGGCGCCCATCCGCGCCATCGCGGCGTCCACCTTCTCCCAGTCTTCCGGAGAAAGAATGCCCAGGCGCCCTGTATACGGGTAGCGCCCCGCCGCGGCCATCTCCCGGCAGGTCACAAGCTCTCCCGCCGGCTGCCCTGTCAGCAGCACGGACATCCGCTCCGACCGCTCCCCCGGGGTCATCTGCCGCAAATCCTTCCCGCACAGGAACACGGTTCCCCCGGAACGGGCCAGCTGTCCGGCGATGCTTTTAATAAACGTGGATTTTCCGGCCCCGTTCGGGCCGATCAGCGCCAGTACCTCACCGGCGCGCACGGAAAGCTCCACGCCCTGCAATACGATCTTCTTTTCATATCCCGCGGTCAGGCCGCGTGTTTCCAGCAAAACGCTTCCGTCATTTTTCATGGCTGTTCCCTCCTGCCGCGCCGCTGCAGCATCATCACAATGACCACCGGCGCCCCGAAGACCGCCGTGACCGTGCTGATGGAAAGCTCCGTGGGCGCGAACAATGTGCGGGCCAGCAGATCGCAGAGCAGGCAGAAGGCCGCGCCGCCCAGGAAGCTTGCCGGAATCACCACCAGCGGCTTTACGGTACCGAACATCCGCTTGATCAGATGCGGCGCCGCCACGCCCAGAAAGGAGATCGGCCCGGCGTAGGCCGTCACACAGGCCGCCAGAATGCTGGAAAGCAGGATCAACTCTACCCGGAACCGCCGCAGGTTCACGCCCAGGTTCCTGGCATAGGCCTCGCCCATCTGATAGGCGCCCATCGGCTTGGACAGGGCAAAGGCCAGAATCAGGGCGATCCCCACCACCGGCAGCATGGTCCGCACACTCCCCCAGCTGATGCCGGAAAAGCTCCCCCGGGACCAGTTGTGCAGGTTTACGATGTTCGAATCATCCGCGAACGTCACCACAAAATCCGTGATGGCTGAGCAGATGTACCCGATCATCACGCCGCAGATGACCAGCACGGACATGCTGCGGACCCGCCCGGAAAGCAGCAGAATGACCCCCATGGAGGCCGCCGCCCCGGCGAAGGCAGAAAAAATCATCCCCGCAGAAGAAAGCGTCCGGCCCGCAGAAAGGCTTCCGATCATGGCCAGCGCCACCGTCAGCTTGGCGCCGGAGGAAATTCCCAGCACAAAGGGCCCTGCGATCGGGTTGGCGAAAAAGGTCTGCAGCAGAAAGCCGGATACCGCCAACGCCCCGCCCAGGACCGCCGCCGCCAGAAGCCTGGGAAGCCGGATCGTCCACAGAATCCGGCCCTCGGTGCTTCCCATATCATGCCGGAACAAAATATCCGCCACCTGCCCCGGTGTAAGGGAAACGCTTCCTATATAGATATTCATCATCAAAAGCAGGATCAGAAGAAGGATCAAAGCGATAAAAGAAAGAACGATCCTTCGCATTCTGTGTGATCTCATGCTGTTTCCTCCCCACAGCGTCTCCGGCGATGTAGAAAATGTACGGCCGCCAAAACGAATTTCTGATGCGCCTCTCGCAACGATGGCTTCAGGACAGCGGATGCAGATAGGTCAGGGGCGTATCCTCCCCGGCGATGACCGTGTGCAGATCCTGAATCATCTCTGAGGTGCCGCTGACCTGCTGGAACATGTTCTGTTCCGTGCACCAAACCTGCCCGTTCTTTACCGCCCGGAAATCCGCGAACATCGGATGGATCTTCTTCAGATCCTCCAGGGACGTCAGATCCCCCGCCACCGTGCTGTTATAGATCAGGATATCCGCATCCACCGCGGAGGCATAGAAGGTCTCCAGCGGAATATTCATGGTAGAGGTCGCATTCCCCTCCTCGTCTTCCAGATCGGAAAACAGGTTGGTCCCGCCCGCCAGCTCGATCATGCGGGAAATGTAATCGCCCTTCTTCCGTACATTCGCATATCCGGAAGAGGTGATATAAAAAAAAGCCACCGTTTTGCCGGATGGTTTCTGTTCTTCTACCTGCTTCAGCCGGTCTTCACTCTCGCGAAAAAAGGCGTTTGCCTCTGAAAGATGGCCGGTCAGCAGCCCGTATAGCTTGATCCATTCCACCCGCCCCAACGGATGCGGTTCGTAGCTGGACCGCTCCACCAGCACCGGGATCCCCAGCCGCTCCAGCTGCTCCTTTGTCTCCGGGCTGTGATAGATCATCGTATTTTCAATGGCCAGACGGCAGTTCGAATCCAGCACCACCTCGTAATCCGGTGCGCTGTACTTGCCCACGTACAGAATATCGTCCTCCGCGACCGCCTCCCGGATCTCCGGGATCGTCCAGTTCGCGGCCTCCGTGCTGGTCATCGTCACGGAATTCAGCGCACCGGCCTGCAGGAACAGGTCCAGCACCGAGGATGACGCCGCATAGATATCTGTAACCGGCTGTTTGAGCACCGGAAGATCTGAATCCCTCGGCGCTTCCTGCCCCTCCGGGACCAGCAGGAAGGCATCCTCTCCGATGGCAATGCGCGCGCAGCCATCTTCCTGCCAGTCCACCGTAAACTGTGTGGCGTAGGTGAGCTCCAGAGAGGTGGAGCTCTCCGCCGGCTTAATGCCGGCGGAGTCAAACGTCAGTGTATAATCAATCAGGTACGGCTGACTCATGGCCGTGGTGTCCGCCTGTACGGGCATCTTATAGTCAAAGCCATTTACCGGGATATCAAACACGGAATTTCCTTCCGTATTCACCGGATCATAGCGTTCTCCGTCCACCATCATGTAGTCATAATTGTCACTGCTCCAGACGATCCGGGCCGTGCAGGCTCCGTTCTCCACATGGAGCGCCGCCGGGGATTCCACGCTGGCCCGGCCGGAGCCGCCCTCAAGCGTCACCGTAACGGTATAATCTCCGTCCGCCAGACCCAGATCGGCCGCGGTCACATACCGCGCCTCCAGGAAGGCCTCCTCCGGCAGGGAATCCGCACGGAACAAGAGCGTGCGGTCGTACCACTTTTCCTTCTTTTTGCTGAAAGCCGCATAGCTGCCGCCCGCATCCAGCGCTTCCACCGGCAGGGTAAAGGTGCGCATATCTCCGTCGATCTCCTCCGGAAGAATATAGGCATCCTCCGCCGCCGCGGCCGCTTCCTCCGCGGTCCCGGCAAACATATACAGGTAGGACTTGCTGGTCATGTACAGGATGGCTTCCATTTTTCCGTCTGCCACCGAAAGTTCCACATGATCCGCCTTGAACATGGAGGAGCTGGAATCCATGACCACGTCATAGGTGCCTTCCTTCAGGTCGGAAGCCGGCACCGGTACCATGCCCTCCTCTACCACGTCGATCACATCCGTCATCTCGGACGCACCCGCCACCTGATCATTCGCTGCAGCGCTCTCTGAAGAGCCTTCTGCCTGTGACTCCGCCGCGGTCGTTTCTGCCGCAGACGTTTCCTCACCCGAAGCAGCCTCCGTCACGGCCTCTGTGGCCGCTTCTGTTGTTACCGCTTCCTGTGAAGCCGTCTGCGCACACCCCGCCAGCACCGCCGCCGCCAGCAGACAGCACAGCGCAGGGAAAAATTTCCAGGGCTTATTCATATCTTCATCCTCGATTTCTCATTTTACTGCAGGGTATCCATCGCAGCCTGTGCATGGGCCACGTAGAGCTTCTGGATCTCCGGGAGTTCTCCCAGGCCGCGCAGCACAGGCACGACCTCATAGCCGGCCCCCTCGAACACGGACTTCCAGGACTCGTCATCGTCGCCGGCCATGTCGTTGTTCGCGTGGTCGCCGGCCACCACCATCAGGGGCTCCAGAACGACTCTCTTATACTCACCGGCCTGCACCAGTGCAAGTACGTCATCCAGAGAAGGCGTCGCTTCTACGGTGCCGATGAAATAGTTCTTTGCCTCCAGACCCTCAAATACGGTCTGCATCTTGGCATAGACGGCATTGGAGTCAGCCTCGGTGCCGTGGCCCATAAATACAATGGCGGTCTCCCCGTCGTCATATTCCGCGGTAGCATCGATCACGGCCTTCGCCACAGCCTCAAAATCCTCATCAGAGGTCAGCAGCGGCTCGCCCACCGCTATCTTCTCAAAAGCATCCGAATAGCCTGCCAGCTCTTCCATCAGATCCGTATACTCATATCCGTTCATCAGATGCGTGGGCTGCACCACCAGCGTCTTCACGCCATTTGCGGCCGCGCGCTCCAGGGCCTCGCCCACATTGTCGATCGCCACACCGTCGCGATCCTTCACGTGATCGATGATGATCTGGCTGGTAAAACCGCGGCGCACGGAATACTCCGGAAACGCCTCTGCCAGAGAATTTTCAATGGCGCCGATGGTCAGACGTCTGCTGTCATTAAAGCTGGTGCCGAAGCTGACCACCAGCAGTTCCTGCTCTCCGATCTCATCCTGATTGCGGGGATCATCCAGGCTGGCATCGCCGGTGTCGTAATTCTCTTCGTCCTCTGCCTCCGGAGCTTCCTCCGCCTCAGCTTCCGCAGGCGCCTCTGTCTCTGCAGGCGCCTCCGTTTCGGCAGCAGCCTCTGTTTCCGCGGCGATTTCCGTCTCAGCGGCTTCTGTCTCCATGGCCGTCGTTTCCTCCGCGGCTGCCGTTGTTCCCGCCGGAGCGCTTCCGCCGGCACAGCCCGCCATCATGGCCGCTGCCATCATCACTGCCAGGCACTTTGTCCATGTCTTCATCATTGGTTCCTCCATTCTTCCCTATAGGGTAGTGCTGTAAATAAGTTTCCCGGAATTGAAAAAGGCCGTCCGCATCCGCGGCCGGTCCTCTCTGTAAAAGTGTGCACTACTCCTGCGGTGCCGTACCCGCCCCGCAGGGACAGGGAAGCCACCGTCTTTCAAAAGAAGCCTTGTCGCACTTGTCAGAAAATATCTCCGTGACCCGCAGAGATCAAGATTCCGCGCACAGGCAGGTCTTCTGGCTTCCTTCATCGCGTCCGCAGCCTTCCCGGTCTCCCAGTGGTCTTCCTGACAGTTTCTGCCGGGGCAGAGAACTGTCATTTTCTGCGGCGCTCCGGTACACAGTGACGGCATCGCGCCGGATTCTCACCGGCTTCCCTTTTCACCCGCGCGGGCACGCCCCGCGGACACCATATGCGCTACAAATGTTTGCTCTTGATTCAATTCCTTCCGGAATTATACCATTGCAGGCACGGTATCGTCAAGGCAGATCCGCCTTTCCATTCACCCGCAGCGACATCAGGCCACCAACCACCTGTCGACATCAGGCCACCAGCCATTTGTGCTTCTCCACACTGTAGATCGGCACGAATG
This sequence comes from uncultured Lachnospiraceae bacterium, assembly GCA_946537305.1. GTDB lineage: Bacteria > Bacillota > Clostridia > Lachnospirales > Lachnospiraceae > UBA3305. The sequence continues at coordinate 9,552 of CAMNFR010000035.1, forward strand.
GGATCATAATGGGCGTGGTCTTCACATATTTCTGATACTCCGGGTCCTCTCCGTAGGTCCGGTTCTGCCGCATCTCCAGCCGGCGGGCGCCGCCGAACATAACATAGATGATCCCCACATACCCAAGCAGGGCAATGATCCACATCAAAACAGTGTCGTAGACCGGGATCCCTCCGACAAAAACACCCGTCCAGAAAAGCATTTCCCCGAAATAATTCGGGCAGCGGACCAATCGGTACAGGCCAGTATCCACAAATCTGCCCGGATTCTCCTTCTTGGCGGCATTCTTCTGCAGATCCGCCGCGCTTTCAATGATCACGCCGGCCAGGCTGATCACCACGCCGATCCAAAGCAGCACGTCCGTCCCCTGCCCGCCGGCAATGCGGAAGGAAAGCGGCGCCGTCTCACAGGCATACAGCAGGGCTGCGCTGATCCAGATGGCACATTTGACACCAACGTTCATGCCCTCCCCGGACTTGATCTCTGTCTTCATCTTTGTATTATACGCGCTGCTCTTTAACTCCCGCAGGGCCAGATATCCGCCCAGACGGCATCCGTATACAATAAACAAAATACATGCCGCTGCCACGCCGGGCGTCATGCTTCCCCGCCCCGCGATCAGAAGCCCCGCGCCGATGGCTGCCACGGCAAATCCATAGCCGATGGAAATGAACCACACATACTTCTTGAATCCGATACTGCTGAAGACCAATGCGATCAACAGCATAATGCCAAACAGTTTCAATTTTTTCGCCTCCTGCTGTCATGCTGCCGGTCACTGCCGGCCACCATGTAAACATAGCACATTATAGTCCCAATGTCCATGACCAAGGTTCCATCAAATCTTCCACCCGGATTTAGCTTTACTGCCATAACAGCCAAGTCTACCGTCTAATATTTTTCACTCCATACCCGCCGCAATGTCACTCTGTGACGTCTGTTGTGACGAGACGCCTGCTATAATCCCCTCAGAATAAGTCATACTGCGTAAGAAAAATGTAATCATACTGCACAGGAATTGTGAGAAATTCCTGATCGCAATTCAGGAAATACTACAGAAAGGAGACAGGGGATGGAGGCTTTAATTCGTAAGATCAGAGAATACCTTCAGGAAAAGAACCGCGCAAAAAAGTTCAGACAGACGCTGCTTGGCATTGCTGTGGTGGTGGTCTTTATCACTACCTATGCGCTTATATTGCCGGCCATCACCCTGGATCAGGATACCGCAGCTGCGGATCCTGCTGTTGTGCTGGAAGAAAACCAGCCGGAAGAACCGGAAATGGCAGCTGCCGATACGGATAACACAGCATCAGATACGGCAAATACCGACACCAATAACACAGAAACCGAAATGGAAGTTCCTGTAGAATCCACTGCAGAAGCAGAGACGGAAGCCCCTGCGGAGACGCCTGTAGAACCGGAGACGGAAGCACGTGCAGAAGTTATCGATACACCCGCGGAAACTCCTGACGCCAAAGATGCTTCCCAGGAAACAATGACCGACACCGAAGCAGTTTCTGAAGAGCCTCAGGCAGGCGAGCAGGTCTTCAACGGCCATGACTTCACACTTACGGTAAAGTACGATGAAAATGCCGGCCTGACCGCATCCGCCGATCTGGAAGTTACCGAGCTGCTCGATGCAGAGCGCGACGATCCCGAAGATTATGACTATGTAAACAAGGAATACTACAAGGGATATAAGGACGGCACCCTCTTCGCCGTCCGGAAGAATGTAGATGAGTCGGCAGAACTTTCCGATATCCGTTTCTTCCATATCAATTTTATGCAGGAAGGCAAGGCGGTGACCCCGGAGGGGACCGTTCATGTTACGCTTGAGTATAAGAAGCCCGTGGAAGTCGACAGCAATGTCATCATCAAGGCGGTCCATTTCGACGACTCCAAAGAGGAACCCGTGGTACTGCCCGTGGAAGTGACCGGCCAAAAGGGAAAAGACGGCGGCAAGAATACCATCGAGAAGCTCTCCTTTGATACCGCTCGCCTTTCGTTTTACGCCATTACATATGCTTCATCGAACAGCGAGACTGCCATAACGAATGAAACCGCTGCTGCCGCGGATATCGAGACAGCACAGGAACCCCAGGACGGGGATACTGTCGAGACCGACACACCGGCGGACCGGACAGTACAGTCCGAGGATGAACAGCTGTCGGATGATCCCGATGCAGAAAACGAGCAAACCGTCTTTTTTATGGACGATGAAGCAAGTGCCGCGGAAGAAACCTCCCCGGTAGCTGATGCCGTTTCTGAGGAGAATCCCGCTGACGAAGCAAACATGCCCGCCGCCAAATTTGTAGATCTGGCCACGAATGTGATCGTCAACGTGGAAGCGGAAGAAGGCACATTCCCGGAGGGCACCACCATGGAAGTAACGCCTGCGGACGCTGTGGAAGTGGAAGCCGCCGCAGAGGAAGTGGTCAGCGGAAAGATCCAGAAGGTGGAAGCTGTGGATATCACCTTCCGCAATGCCGAAGGCGAAGAGATCCAGCCCGCCAGGCCCATCCGGGTAACCATGCTGCCCAAGGCGATCAAGAGCGCAGAGGATGCTACCGTGATTCATGTGGACGGAGAAGGCAATGCCGATGTGGTGGATGCCCAGACCGAAGGCGCCAAGCTGCAGTTCGAAGCCGAAAAATTCAGTGTGTACGCGATCGTGTACACGGTGGACTTCCATTACGAAGCAAACGGCGAGACCTATGATTTCAGCTTTCCCGGCGGCGGATCTATCAACCTTACTGACCTTGTGGAACTGTTGGGTATCATCGGTGATACGAATCCTGATATAGCCGGAACCGAAAACGAGTCTGAGAATGAGTCCGAAACCGCAGATGACGCGGAGGAAAACGTCGCCGGCGAAAAGACCGAGAACTTCGTTGCGGACGTCGCATCCGTGGAATTCAGCAGCCCCAGCCTTGTCGATGTCAGCAAGGCTGATACCGATACCACCGTCGGTCAGATCAAGGAAAGCCGCGGACTGGAGTGCGTATACAGCGCGGAACTGACGGAGGAGAAAACAGAAGAGATCAATGCGCAGACGGTGAAGGCCGGAGATTGGGTTCTGATCAGTCTGCAGCCGTTCGATACGGAAGAGACGCTGACGGTCACCATGAAGAACGGAGACCAGTTTATGGTGAGAGTGACAGACGCGGCCATTCAGTATCCCGGAACGACTACGATTCATTACGGATATGTCGGTGAGGATGGCATATTTGTAGAATTTCCGGACAGCATGAAACCTTCCGCCAACATTACCGGATTAGATACTTCCTTCGGGTGGCATTATCTGATTTATGATTTTTACGGCGAGGATTCCAACGGTAAGGCATTTCAGTGGAACTATTCCGGGACATATTACAGTGCCAGTGGTTCTGCTGCCACACCGGTACGTACGGGCACTCCCATTCAGCCTGCTCTCCGCTACTATAACAAAAGCTGGAGATATTTCGATCAGATGCGTTATACAAACACAACGATCACGAATAACTCCAACTGGAAAGCGGTGAATAACCACAGCGATATTTATGTTGTTTATGAGCAGCCGACCATCACGGACGGCGGATCCCCCACACTGAAAATCAATGCTCAAATGCCTGATGCCCCGGATATTTTAAAGCAGTCCGTGGAAAATGGTGACGGTACAAATACACTGTCTCTGAGCATCACCGGCAGCACGGCTCCCATGGAAGTAGAAAAGCTGGCGGATGTGATCGTCATACTTGATCTCTCTTCTTCCATGAGGAAGTCCATCGGATCGGAAACAGAACACAGCAACTATACCACCAATACGGATTCCAGATATTATCAGGCGAAACTGGCGGTACAGAACCTGGCGAATAAGCTTTATCAGCGAAATGCGAAGGCCGGGACTGATCTTTACCGCATGGGACTGGTTACGTTCAGCAATGATGCGCAAGTCCGGCAGACACTTACGTCAAGCCAGGCCACGTTCCAATCCGCATTGAACGGAATCACAGAGTATGAAAGCAACGGAACCAACTGGGAATATGCGCTGCAGCTTGCGAATTCCATGAGCGTGGATTCCGGCCGGGCCACCTATATTGTTTTTGTGACAGACGGTGATCCCACATTGCGGCAGACAAGATGGGAACTGAAAGATACCCAGCTCAGCGGTGACGCAAGCGTGGAAAACGGAGATCTGTATTACGGCGGAATGTCCGGCGGAAATTTCCGCGATCGCTGGCACGGAAACGGGGAAGATCAGTACCTGAAGTTCCGTGACTACTTTGGAAGCGCGACCTTCGGCGGACTCTGGACGCCGCATTTCGACAGTTGGGACTGGCGCAACCAGCATGGGTGCTATGACGAAGTGCAATCCATGGTTGACCATAATAAGAATTTCTACGCCATCGGTATCTCCAATGCGGTATCCGTTAGTTCTCTGGATGGATTGGTAAGACAGGCGGGGCTTTCTTCCGACCACAGCACCGTAGAAACCACCGGGGATGGTCTGGCCCGTGCTTTTGAGACGGTCCTGGCCGCTATGGACGGAAAAACCGGACAGGCTGATATCGAAATGTTCGATGGTATCACAGATCTGACGCAGACAATTTCTAAAGTAAATCAGGAAGAAAATCGTTTGATCGGAGCCGACGGCAACTTTACCTATTGGAAATCATCCAAACCGGAAGGATGGGATAACTGGACAAAAGACGAAAAAACAGCCTATACCGCAGGTATGAATTATGTCGGTTCCAATGAAAGACCGGACGGTTTTGCCAGCTGGACCGCTGCAGAAAAAGCAGCCTTTGCCAAAGGGCAGCGCGTGACATTCACGGAATGGACTTCCCGCGCGGCAGACGGCTGTGCAGAGGCGGTATACGACACCGAGACCGGTGCAGTAAAATGGAATATGGGCGACAAGTTCATGCTGGAAGATGGCGTGACCTACAAAGTATCTTTCATCTGCTGGCCGAGTCAGGAGGCGTACGATATTATTGCAAAGCTGAATAACGGTACGATTTCCTTTGGGGACCCCGAAGTCTGCAGCCAGGATGTCTGGGATCAGTTTGAAGGCGATGCTGCCAGCGGTTATACCCTGCGGACCAATGCGGAAGGAGCCCATACCAGATACAGCACGGCTACCAATGTCAATGGTACGGTAACTGTGGGGGCTGAGCAGGACCCGCTGCCCTTCCAGCATGTTCCTCCGATGCCTCTCGACAAAGATAAGCTTAACGTTGCCAAGATATGGCAGGCTTCTAAAATTGACACCCAGGACCCGGAATCCGTTGTTCTGCAGGTCGTCGGAGATGACGAGCTCTATAAAGAATTTGAAATCACCCCGACTGAAACGACGGACGGATCGGATACTCCAAACAAGGGAAGATCTGAGAACATTTTTATCTCCTGCGGTCATCTGAAGGTCAACAAAAACACCGGAGCCGTGGTCATATACGAAAGCGGTCATGATTTCTCATTGCGTGAGGTAGAAGAAAATTCCCGTCACTGGGATCTGGATGCAGCCACCTGCAGACCGATGAAAATTAATACTCACGAGACCATGCTTATCCTTGTAGAAGACAATGCTGTTCCGGCAGGCATGACAGGCAATACAAGCTATTATGCTTCCGGCAGCGATGAGTACTATCGCATTGACGGAAAAGTATATAAGGATACGCATTCGTGGGCAGATATCACCGGTATGAATACCCGCCGCAGCTTCCTCGACCTGTCGAAGGAGGTCCTGACGGACAATGTAGTCTGGACCGAGACCGCAGATACAAAATTTACGTATAAGATCAAAATCGATGTGGATCCTGTCACCATGAGCTGGGATCCTGATCTGGAAAAATACATCGTGATCTCTGTCCGGGGAGACGGATATACGCCGGCCGACGCTATCGCTGACACCACCTTCCCGACGACGGCCAAACTGCCGAGTCAGAGTGGAATGCCTTCCGACCTGATTCACGAAGGATACGACAGCCGCTACCTTGTAGCAGAGTCCGGTGTGGAATTCTATTTAAGTATTCGGAACGGTTGGAGTGTTCGTTTTCTGAATCTCCCCGCCGGTACGTCTTACAGCATTGAAGAAGTGCTTCCGGAGAATTCTGAATATGACTTCAACAATGTCCGGCTGGAAACACGAAAAGATAGTTCTTCAGCCGCACCTGAGACCTCAAATACGTATCATACAATAAAACTGGAGGGAGACATCACAGAGACAAGCACGCTGTACAAAGTAGTTTACCAGAATGATGCCAAGACAAAGAAAGTACGGATACTGAAGACCGGACAGGACGGAACCACTCCGCTGGGAGGCGCAAAGTTCGATTTGTATACGGAAAGCGCCTATACCAGTGACCCGAAGGGAACCCCTATGAAGGAAAACCTTATTTCCTCTGATCAGAGTACGTCCCTGGGGCAGATCGATCTGGGCCGCCTGCCCGTCGGAAAATATTATCTGGTGGAGACAAAAGCTCCGGAAGGCTATATTATGAGAACGGAGCCGGTGGTCATCACAGTAAGCAAATCATCTGTTACTTACGATGACGGAACGGCCTTATCTCAATCCGGTTCTGGGATCAGTCAGATCGGTGATGTCTATCAGCTGACGGTTACGAACGATGCAGGCATCACGCTCCCCAACACCGGCGGCACCGGCACACGGGTCTTCTATCTTTTCGGATCTGTACTGATCCTTGGCGCAGGCGCGCTGCTGTGCGGAAAACGGAGACTGATTTAACACGAACGTCCTCACCCGGGCATGACTGGCCTTTGACATCTCTGTTCCAAAGTGATATAAATCTGTATTAAGGATCAGGAAATATTTACCCAGAAGGTGATGGCCCCCTCCTCTATAGGTGGGGGCCAGACTTGAAAAAGAAAGAAAGGAGACGCGCCTGTGAAACCAGTATCCGTGCCTCCCCCCGCAGGACCGGGCAGCGGCCGCCGCAGCACAAAGCCCTGGCCTTACGAAGATATTGTAAACCTGCCTCACCATGTCTCGGATCATCATCCGCCCATGCCCATAGAAAAGCGGGCGGCACAGTTCGCACCGTTTGCCGCGCTGACAGGATATGAAGATGCCATAGCCAGAACGGCCGCGCAGGCGGAAGAAGATGTCGAAAATGAATATAAGTAGTCATGCCTTGTGTCCGCCCACCTGTTTGTTGCGTTCTCTTCCGGTGGCGCCTTCTTCCAGATTTACGCCCTTCAAGATAGCGTTCTTGCCGAATTTATGCTTGATCGCCAGCATAGCCTCCTGCAGACGGCGTTCCTTTTCCAGGTCCTTTTCTTCCTTTTCCTTCGCCGCGTAGTCGGTGAACAGATCCAGCTGCTCGTAGGAAGGCTCCCTCGCCTTCTCTTCCGTCACTACGTGATTCACCACCAGGTTGATATGACGTATTAAAAGACGAGGGTCGACCGTACGCTCATAAATCCGAAGCGCAGCTTCCACGATCTGCTTTCCGGAGGCCGTCCATCGGCTCAGATTTTCCGTTCCGTGCGCGTGCTTTGGCGCCTCTTTTCCATAGCGGTCTATATGCGTTTCCCCGGTATAGCCCCGTCCCTGCCCTGCCATGTTTTCATAACTGACAGTCAGCACCACCTGGTCCGTGGCCATCCGCTTCTCTACCAGATCCAACGCCGCTGCATCCGCCATTTCGTGTACAATTACGCGCGCCTTCTGATAATCATACGGCTCCATCAGCACCTGTCCGTAAGAAAAGCTGCGATCCTCCGGCTCGTACGCCTTCACCATATCAATCGTGCACGGCTCCCAGCCCCAGGCGTGGTCGATCAGAAGCTCTGCATTCACGCCGAACATCCTATACAGCAGATCCTCATTTTTCAGCGAACATCGGGCGATATCCCCCATCGTGAACAGCCCGGCAGCCTCCAGCTTTTTCGCATAGCCCCGGCCGACCCGCCAGAAATCGGTCAGCGGCCGGTGGTCCCACAGCTGATAACGGTAGTTCATCTCATCCAGCTCTGCGATCCGCACGCCATCTGCATCCGGCTCCGCTTTCTTGGCCATGATATCCATGGCGATCTTGGCCAGATACAGGTTGGTTCCGATGCCGGCCGTGGCGGTGATGCCGGTCTCCTGCAGCACGTCGCGCATCATTTTCCGGGCCAGCGCGTGGGCCGAAAGGTGATAGGTTTCCAGATAATTTGTCGCGTCGATCAGGACTTCATCGATGGAATAGACGTGAATATCCTCCGGCGCGATGTACCGAAGATAGACCTGATAAATACGGGTGCTGTATTCCATGTATAAGGACATGCGCGGCGTGGCGGCAATATAAGAAAGCTTTAAGGATGGATCCGCCGCAAGCTCCCGACTGTCCGCAGATTCCCCCGTAAAAGCCCCGGCCCGGCTTAGCCGCCGCCGGTTTTCCTCCTTCACCCGCTGTACCACCTCGAACAGACGCGCCCGCCCCGGGATCCCCAGGGATTTCAGCGCCGGAGAGACCGCCAGGCAGATCGTCTTTTCCGTGCGGGAAACATCCGCCACCACCAGATTGGTGGTCAGCGGATCCAGTCCCCGCTCCCGTGCCTCCACGGACGCATAAAAAGATTTAAGATCAATCGCGATGATCTGCCGCATACATCTGCTCCTTTGCTTATGCAAACCTGAACGTCCGCATATCCTAAGTTAATTCTGCATTTATTCCGGTTTGTGCCAGATCTACTTACCGGACCAATCCGGCATTCTTCTCCTCCAGCACGCGGACGGCGTGATAGGCAAACTCATTAAACGGTGTCGGAACCCCCAGTTCCTTTCCCAGCCGTGTCAGTGTCCCGCAGAACATGTCGATCTCCGTGGGACGCTTTGCGTCCAGATCCTGCAGGGTGGAAAACCGTACATCCGGCGCCAGCTTGGTGTTCTTCCCGGCCGGGTTGTTCGGATCGCCGATATCAATTCCCTTTGCGGCAGCTACCTGCACGACCTCCTCCCGCATGCGGTCGCTGATATAAGCCAGATGTTCACTGTCTGTATACGCACCGAAGCCACAGTTCAGTATGGCCTGCGGAATATTCTTGCTGATGTTCAGCGCATACTTATACCAGATGTCCTGCAAAATATCCTCGCAGACATGATAGCGGACGTCCGTCCCGTCAAACAGTGCCCGAAGCGCTGCGATCCGCTCGCTCTCCTGCCGGTCCTTCTCCCCGAAGAACACGCCCAGGGTCACCGCCGGATTATACCGGATCTCATTTCCGACCCTGCGGGAAGCGATCTTCATCAAAGAGTACACCATGTGCTGCGGCCCGATTGCCTCTCCGATGATCTCCTCGCTGTCTACGCCGTTCAGCGTGCTGAAGACAATGGTATTTTCCCTGACGATCTGTGTGATCGCCGGCAGTGATCCTTTCAGCGCGCCGTATTTCACGCAGACAAGAAGAAGATCCGCGCCGGCCGCCTCCTCCGGCGTGCGCACATGCAGCGGAATCCGCTCCCCGTTAATGACGATCCCCTCACGGGACAAGCGTTCCGCCCTCTCCCCTTCCGCAATGACCCACAGGTCCTCCCCCAGCTTCTCCGAAAGCCCTGCGATAAAATACGCACCGATCGCACCGGCACCTAAAACGGCAACTGTATGAATCATAAGAAATGTTCTCCTCCCTCTTATCTCCCCTGGCAGGTTATGAATTATTATAGCGCGAACGTAGACAAATATCAATGAAACGTACCCTTGCGTTTGTACCAAGTTGTTTTGGGAATATCCTTTCGGCCAAAATGTCGTTAGGATCTTTAACTTACTGCTTGGAAAGCCGCATCCAAGCAATTGTTCAAAACTACCAAACGCCAGATCATTTACAACCCAGATATATCATCTATATACCTTGCTTGAGGACATTTTTCCCGATAATGGGCAAATCCAGTCTGTCTCAGAAGTATTACAACCCATTTTCCATGCGATCAACATCACATCACCTCGGATTCCGGGTTGTAAATGTTTTCAGAAATTCTCAATTTGAACATTCCAGGAAAATTTCCAGCTGAGTGCCTGCATTTCCTGCTCCGGCCGGGTTGTAAATCTCCTGCAGCGCCGGTTTATTGCCCACATTCCTGTCAAAGTCTTTTTCCGGCGATTCTTCTTGCATAATGTTCCTGCAACATGTAAAATTATCCTATACGTCGGAAGGTTTCGTCCGACAAGCGGAAAGAGGAGGAAATATATGATAAAGAGAGGATCCGTTTTTGCGCTTATCCTGATCATGGTGATCAGTCTTTTCCAGCCGGCAGGCAGTCTGGCTTCCATTCAGGCGGCCTCCCCGAAGCTGAGCAAGACAAAGATCACGCTGAACGCAGGGAAGACAAAACAGCTGAAGGTAAAAAATGCCAAGGGCAAGGTCAAGTGGAGCACATCCAGCAAGAAAATTGCCACGGTCTCGAAAAAAGGCGTCGTGAAGGGTAAGAAAGAAGGAAAAGCTACCATCACAGCCAAGGTCTCCGGCAAAAAGCTGAAGTGCGTTGTAACGGTAAAAGCCGCCATCAGCGAAAAGACGCTGTCCCTTTATGTCGGGAAATCGAAAAAGCTGAAGGTGACCGGCGCCAGCAAAAAGGTAAAATGGAGCACCAGCAATAAAAAGGTGGCGACGGTCTCTAAAAAGGGCGTTGTGACGGCTAAAAAAGAAGGCAAGGCCACCATCAAAGCCAAATTCGGCAAAAAGAAGCTGTCCTGTAAAGTGACTGTGCAGAAGAAACCGACCAACGCTGCCATCAGCATTACATTCACCAACGGCGGGCAGAAAACATCCACGGATTCTGCCACCAAAAAGTCGACCACGTATGTGGAGACAACGGCCGATTCCCTCAAAATGACCGGCACGGTGAAGGTGACGGGTACGACCCTCACAAAAATGTCCTGGCAGTTGGTAGATTTCTCCGGAAAAGCAGCGGGCTCCGGCAGTCTGACGCCCGGCAGCACCTTCTCCTTTACGATCAAGCCGCCGGTAGGTGTATATACGGTAAAGGTCACTGCCTCCGATGATTTCGGCCACCAGGGGACCGGCAGTCTTTGTGTGGTGCGCACGGCGACCAGCAATACCCAGAGCCAGGCGGTCAAGAACGGGGACGACTCTGCTGCGGACAATCTTGCTGCCAATTTAGAAAAAGCATATAACAAAGAAGAAACCATCGGCGGCAAAAAGCAGATCTATACCCATATCATCGTCAGCCGAGACTCTGCACTGGCCAAATTGATCTCGTCCGGTTCTTTAAAGGCAGGGGATATTTATCGTCTGCCCCAGACCGATGCCCTCCCTACCGGCTACACGGGCCTGTTTGTTAAGACCATCAATCCTTCTGATTCGGAATTCCCCTCCTCTCAGTATGTGGAGGTCATATTCCGTGAGCCTTCCATCACAGAGCTGTATTCGGAAAGCGGAAGCATCGAGATCAACGCCGTAAAGACTTCTGATCCTATCGCCTTTGTTCTGGCCCCCGACGGCACGGACCTGATGGATCCGGACGCGGTAAGCGCCGTCCGCGCATCCTCCAGCGGTACCTACAGTTCGAATTTCTTCCCCGAGGGCTTCCTGAAGGCCGTGGATGTGAAAGCATCGGTCAATAACGGAAAGGTTTCCGTCGGTCTGGAAATGAACGGCCTCATCGTCTACGATGATGACGGAAAAGCCTCCACCAAGGACCAGGTCACGCTGAGCGGATCCGTCGGCGTCAAGGATCTCACGGTCGATGAAAAGGTCGACTGGAGCTGGGGCAGTCTGAATCAGATCTATTTCCAGGAATCCTATACCAAGACGAGCAGCGCGCAGCTGGATTTCTACGCATCCAACGTGAACCTGAAAGACCTCGTCAAAAAGGCCAATAAAGGCTTCGACAATTCCGTCACCACCTTGGGAAAAACCAAGCTCTCCGGTGTCGATATGTCCGAGCGGCTTCTCCTGGGCTTCATCGGCATCAACCTGCAGGGCAAAGTTCCCGTAAAGGATATCAAAGGTCTCCAGGCGGCCAGCGTTGAGCCGCTGATCATCATCGCGCTGTACATGGATCTTAGCGGATCTCTTTCCATCGACAGTACCCTCAAAGTCGATTGTTCCTCCTACCACGAAAACGTCACCAATATTGTAAAGAACGGCTATAAGAACCCGAAGCACTACACCAATGCCTCCTATCAGTCCTCCGAGACCAAGGGCAACTACACCATCTACAAGGCGGAGCACACCTGGAAATCTTCCTCCCAGCACACCACGCCGGAGCCGGTGATCACCCTCTCCACCGAAGGGAAGGCCAGTATCAAGGCCGGACTGGGCGTTATGTGCGGCATTATGTTCGAAGGAATCATTCCGCTGGATGCCTACGCTCAGGCATACGGCAAGGGCGAAGGCTCACTGAAAGGAACATTGGAGGTCCGCCCCACCACCACGCAGGAAGAAATGCGCCTGCGCACGGATATCCAGGCGGAAATCAATGTCCAGGTCGTCGGTGAAGCCGGCATCGAAGTTCGTGTCTGTCTCACCACCGAACTCCCCTTCCTGGGTGATTTTGATATCGGTACCAGCGCTTCACTAGAGAAGAAATTCCTGGATAAATCACTGATCATTCCCATGTATAACGCGGATGGCTATGTGTGGGGCACGCTGAGCCCAATCACCTATGATGAACAGGTCCTCACCGGCGCCACTCTCCGATTCTACGAAAAAGATGCCCTGAATGTGGAAAACGATGATGAGATCACCAAAGCACTGCTCTCTTCTAAGAAGGAGAACGTGAAAGCGACCACCAATAATAAAGGCTATTACCAGGCCAAGGGCCTGAAGCATTGTGATTATGTGCTGCTTATCGAGTGCCCGAATTACGAGTTCCTGATCGTGCCCAAGGTCTCCTTCAGCGGGGACACGACAACGGACTATCATCTGAAGCACCTGCGGGATGAGAACTGGCTGGACATCTGCCAGCCCTCCGAATATAACAATGATCGGCATGACCTGTTCATTGGGGATGACCCGAACGGCAAGATGAGGATCTCCGGCGTGGATTATTATATCGGCTTTTTCCTGAACTCCGGGAATCAGGGAGATGGTGACACCGCCGATGCCATTTTCGATCTGGGAGGAAAATACCAGTCCCTGGACGTCCGGATCGGACATGTGGACACGTCCGAGAAACTGAATGCTGATCTGAACATCTACCTGGATGGCAGCGAGGAACCGAATCAGACCATCAAGCTGAGTTGCCAGACTTCCAGCAGCCGGTACACCATCAACCTGAACGGTGCCCAGACCGCCCGCTTCTCCCTGAAAAAGACAGAATGGGATAACTGGGACACCAGCAGCTACGGATTTGTAGAAGGCACCTGGACCACATCCGACGGAACACCGCGGGGCACCGCTGTATTTGCGGATCCCTTCCGGGATGTAGATATGAGCGCCAGCTGGCTGAATGTGTGCGCACCGTTCTCCTACACGAGCATGACAACAGCCACCGAAGCCAAGCCGTCCTCTGTCGATGGTTACTCCACCACAAACGGATTCCATCTGCAGACCCAGTCCGTCTTCGAATCCCACGGACCACATGCCGTCTTCAACACCTTCGGCAAGTTCTCAGCGCTTCAGGTGACACTCTGTGGCTCATTAAAGAGCATGACGCTCTATGTCTACCTGGACGACGACACCGAGGCACGTCAGGAGATTACGGTGACCCAGACTCCGCAGACGGTCACGATCCCGCTGTCTCACGCCAACTCCCTGCGCCTGCAGCTAAAGAACGTCCACGATAACTGGACCACCTTCCGATGTGTCTTCGGCGACGGGCAGTGGATCCAATAATCCAATAACACTGCCGGCCGGTAT